>DATFCQ010000172.1:0-26072 GCA_035252905.1 Allostellaceae bacterium
CGGCGATCATCGTGCTATCCTGGTCGAGAGCGGTGAGCGACCTGCTCAAGTCGTTCGGCTGGGGCATGGGGCACCTCGTCGGTTTGCTTCAGCGACGATTGTGCCTTCGGCTCGCCGCTCGCCCCATACCATCTTGACCCGGTGGTTGTCCCTTGAGCATCCACGCGTCTGCATCACACAATATCTCTCAAGGATTTGATGCAGGCCTTGCCGCGTGGATGCCCGGGACGAGCCCGGGCATGACGATATGACTTCATAGCGATTATCCTTATAAAGCCCTTAGCTGTTGCAGGCGTCACCTTCGCTTCCTGCTCCAAACATCATCGAGGAACGGTCAACCTCGCCACGTCAAATTTGTAGACGTGGGCGGTATTGCCGCCGGCGATCTTGGCCTGTTCGTCCGGCACCCCGGCCAGGATCTCGGAGAGGATCTTGCGCGATCGGGGAAACGTCGCCTCGCTGTGCGGATAATCCGAGCCCCACATCATGTTGTCGACGCTGATGACGTTGCGCAGGCGAATGCCGATGGCGTCCTCCTGAAAGCTCAAGACGACGTCGCGATGGAAGAAATCGCTCGGCGGCATGCCGTTCTTGAACCGGTAGATCGCCTCGCCGCGGCGCCCACGCCAGTTCGAGCTCGACGACGGCCAGCGTCAGGCGGGGATGACGCTCGAAAACGCCGGAAAAGACCAGATCGCACAGCGACAGCGCCGGATAGAACGCCTTTGTCACGCGGCGGCTGCCCAGAACGGCTCGTACTCGGGTTGGTCGTAGCGCCGGTGTTCGAGGGGATACTCGGTGATCATCGCGCCGGAGAGGCCGAGGCGGACGGCGCGCTCCAGCTCCTTGATCCCGTCCTCGACGTCGTCCAGGTTGATCATTGCGATGCCTTGAGCCGAGCGGGATCGGTACAAAACCCTTCTGACGTCCTCGGCCATGCCCAATAAGTCAAAGCGGTCGGGGAGCGGCCGGCCAGGCGGATATGACGGACGATCTTAAAGACACAGCCACTACGGAAGCCGTCGCGGAGGATTGGGCGAAAGTGAAGCTGCCGCCGCGTCTGACCGGCCTGCCGATGGCGGTGTGGATTACCGAAAACGACGATTATCTGCACGATGTGCGGGTCAAGGTCAGCACTCCTCATGGCGGCCGTGGCTCCTGGCGCACCGCTCCGTCGATAGTCGTGCGACCGCAGCCACATGAAATTATGCCGGGCAGCCTGCCGGCCGCTGATGTCGCGCTCGTCACTCGCTGGATCGACCTCAACCGAGACGTGATCATTGATTATTGGAACGGTGTGATCGATTTCGACGAAGTCAAGCCGCGGCTGCAACAGGTACAGCCGTGAACGGCTTCGCTCTCAGGATTGTAATAGTCATTGTAATCGCCTTCGGCGCCGCCGCTGCCACCCAGCGGGTGAGATGCGACAATGCGCAGATCGGCTGATGCGCAGCGCGGGTGCGCCGATCTCGTCGATCCACAAAGAGGTTGACCTTTCAAGCAGGGGCGGTCAGCCTCGTCACGTCAAAATTGTACACGCGGGCGGTGTTGCCGCCGGCGATCTTGGCTCGTTCGTCGTCCGGCAAGCCGGCCAGGATCTCCGCCAGGATCTTGCGCGATTGGGGAAACGTCGACTCGCTGTGCGGATAGTCCGAGCCCCACATCATGTTGTCGACGCCGATGACGTCTCGCAGGCGAATGCCGACGGCGTCCTCCTGGAAGCTCAGCACGACGTTGCGGCGGAAAAAGTCGCTCGGGAGCATGTCGTTCTTGAACCGGTAAATCGCCTCGCCGTGGCGCTCACGGTACGTGTAGTCCATCGTGGAGAGCAGGTGGGGCGCCCACGCCAGCTCGAACTCGACGATGGCCAGCGTGAGGCGGGGATGACGCTCGAAGACGCCGGAAAAGATCATGTCGCACAGCGACAGCGCCGGATAGAACGCCTTCGTCGCGCGGCTGCTGGCGTCGCGCAGCGTCTTGTCGCCGGCCCCGCGGATCTTGCCCTGCCGTCGCGTCGCCGTGTGCAGGCTCAGGGGCAGGTCGAGCGCCTCGGCGGCAGCCCAGAACGGCTCGTATCCGGATCCGTCGTAGCGCCGGTCTTCGAGCGGATATTCGGTGATCATCGCGCCGGAGAGGCCCAGGTGGGCGGCGCGCTCCAGCTCCTTGATCCCGTCCTCTACGTCGTCCAGGTTGATCATCGCGATGCCCTTCAATCGGGCCGGATCCGTGCGGCAGAACTCGGCGAGCCAGTCGTTGTACGCGCGAAAGATGGCGGACATCAGCCGCGTGTCCGCCACCTTGAAGTAAAAGAGCCCCTGCGAGGGATAGAGGACTTCACCGGCCACCCCGTCGAGCTCCATGTCCTTGAGGTGTTGCTCGGGGTCGTACCCCCCGCGGTGCACGTCTTCGAAGCGCCCCTCGGCGGAGATGGTCTCGGGGGCCTCGAACCGTGCGCCGGCGTTCGAGATCAGGCCGATCCCGGAGAGGATCTGATCTGCCTCGACGACGATCTGGTCGGTGCCGTCGATCCGCTGTATCCGCGGCGCACGGTCCCGAAACGCCGCTTCGATGCGGGTCTGCCACAGATCGGGCGGCTCGAACACGTGAGAGTCAGACGAGAGCACCAGGGGCAGCATCGGCATCTCCTTTCTCACCTGATCGCGGGCAATACCTTTGGCAACCGGCCCATCCCCCGTCAAGATGAGCGCGGTTCATGATCCGTGCCCGGCTGCCGTCAGACAGGGTCGGGAGCGAGGCATCGTAGGACGGGTTTCGCCGCGCTCAACCGTCCTGCGGCTCTATGGTTCCCTGCCTGTCGGTATAGGCTCTTGGCACCAGACCTATTTGTTGTGGAAGCGTCAGGCAAAGTACAATGTTTCCTGCTTGCGGGATGATCCGAGATGAGAGGAGGCAGCGCATGGCAGCGGACTACAGTATATGTCTTGGAACGGCTGGCTGGGGCGTATGGCACAGTGCAGATGCCGGCAAGTCGTGGGTGCGGCATCGCGCCCCGTTTCCGCTCAATAGCCGCATACAGGCGTTAGTCGCCCATCCTGCACAGGCGCATACCGTTCTGGCGGGCGGCGATACGGGCTTGTTCGCGAGTCGCGATGGAGGGGCGCGGTGGCAGCGCATCGGCGCCAATGGGGCTGTGCCGACGATCTGGTCGCTGGCCATCGACCCGGTTGATCCCGATATTCTCTTTGCTGGCACGCGCCCGGCTGGGATCTATCGCTCGCGAGACGGGGGTCTGCAGTGGGAGAAATTAGCCGTAGACATCGCCCGGGAGTGCTCTATCGGCATACCCTTCGTGACCAGCGTCATCGTGGACCCCGACGATCATCGTATGGTTTGGGCAGGGGTGGAAATTGACGGCGTCTTCCGCAGCCTCGACGGTGGGGACACTTGGACGCACCTTGAGACGGGTCTGTATGATCCGGACATTCATGCCATGACGATCGCGGCGACGCAGCCCAAACGCGTATATGCCAGCACGGCACGCGAAGTGTTTGCCAGTGACGATCTGGGCGAGACCTGGCAGCCCCTCGGCATCAAGAAGAAATGGCCGCTGCCCTATGCCCGCGGCATCACGGTCAAGGCCGATGATCCTGGCGTGCTGTTCGCCGGATGCGGAGAGACCACGACGGGTGAGAAGGGGCACGTGCTCCGCACCACAAACTTCGGGGAGACCTGGGAGATCCTGCCGCTCCCCACCCAGCCCAATGCCACTGTGTGGGGCCTTGCCACGCATCCCGCTGACGCCAACCGCATTGTCGCGTTCAGCCTGTTCGGCGAGGTGTACGTCAGTGAGGATGCCGGCGCGTCCTGGCGCAAGATCGGGCGTGAATTCGGCGAGATCAGGGCCGCGGTCTGGGTGCCAAACTGATATTTTCGACGATCGAGGTCCTCCGCACCGGCGCTACGCCCGACAACGCCACGACCCGCTAGGTCCTCGTCCATCGCGCCGTTCCTCAGCCGGGTTGTCGCGAGCGGCCCGGCGTGGTGCCGAACACGGCGCGGAACGCCGCGCCAAAGGCCGGGACGCTGCTGTAGCCGACGGAAGCGGCGACGCGCGCCGGCGCCTCTCCCTGGGCGAGGGCGGCCAGCCCTTCGGTCAGCCGCAATTGCCGCCGCCAGGCCTGAAAGCTCATGCCGGTTTCGCGCCGGAACAGCCGCGCCAATGTCCGCGCGGAAGCGCCGGCCGTTTCTGCGAACGCCTCCAGTCCGCGCGGGTCCGCAGGGTCCGCCAACAGCGCCTCCGTGACGCGCTGCAGCCGCGGATCGCGGCACGCCAGGATCGAGATCGGCCGCGTTGCGGCATGGCTGATCTCATGGAGCGCCAGCGCCACGACATGCCGCACCGGGCCGTCTTCGTCCCACATCACCGGCTGTTCGCAGGCCGCCAGGATCAGTTCGCGCAGCAGCGGCGAGATCGCCACGACGGTGACCGCGTCGGGACCGGCGCGTGCCGCATCCTCGCGCAGAAACAAGGCGCGCATCGCCAGCCCCGTCGGCATGCGCGTGACGTGCGGCGTGTGCGCCGGCACCCAGAGCCCCGTGCCCGGCGGCACGATGAACAGCGCCGATTGCGTCGCGACCCGCATGATGCCGGCGATGGCATGAAGAAGCTGGGCGCGCGGGTGGTGATGCCAGCGCGTGTCGTGATCGGCGGGATAGTCGTAGGCAAAGCCGACCATCGGCCGGGGCGCCTGCTCGAACGGGAGCAGTCGGGCCGCGTCGACAGGATGTCTGTTTTGCGACATAACTTGGCCGTACGTCGAACAAGCGACATCCTACACTGCGGCGTCGCGCAAGACCATCTCCTCCGCCGAGGCTCGTCGCATGACGCCGCACTCACGCCAGATCGCCTTCATCAACGCCGCTCATACCTTCACGCATTATTCGTTGCTGGTATTGCCGACCGCGGTGCTCGCGATGGCCGCGCCAGGCGGCCGGTTCGGCGACGCTTACGGGCCGATCCTGGCGCTGGCAACCGGCATGTTCGTGCTTTACGGTGCGTTCTCTCTGCCGCAGGGCTGGATCGCGCAACGCATCGGCCGCCCGGCGCTGATGACGCTGTTTTTCCTCGGCACCGGCCTGTCGATGATGGCGACCGCGTTCTCCGGCTCGCCCGCGACCCTGGCACTGGCGCTGGCGGCGACCGGCCTGTTCGCTGCAATCTACCACCCGATCGGCATGGCCATGCTGGTCGACGCCGCCGGCGACCGGCCGGGCCGCGCCATCGGCGTCAACGGCGTGTTCGGCAATATCGGGGTGGCGTTGGCGCCGGTCGTGACCGCATTTTTGGCGAGCCAGGCAGGCTGGCGCGCCGCATTTTTCGTGCCGGGCCTGACCTGTGTTGCCTGCGGCCTCTGGTGGACGCGCCAGCCGACGCTCGAAAGCACGGCGAAGCATGCGGGAAGGGCGTTTCCGGACATTCCCCGGCATCTCGTGCGACGGGCCGTGATCGTACTGCTGCTGATCGCCGTGGTGAGCGGGTTGGTGTTCAACGCCTTCACCTTGCTGCTCCCGAAACTGATCGAGGAGCGGCTGGGCAGTAATCCGCATCTTTTGCCGCTGGTGGGATTGGCGGCTTTCGCGACCACGCTCTGCGGGGCGCTGACCCAGTTCACGATCGGCAGGTTGATCGACCGCACTACGCTGAAGCGCGTATTTCTGCCGGTGAGCGCGTTGCTGGTGCCCGGGCTGGTGGCGGCCGCTTACGCGCAGGGGTGGCTGGTATTGCCGGTCGCCGCAGTCGTGGCCGCGGCCATTTTTGGTCAGGTGACCGTGAACGACACGATGACCGCGCGGTACATATCGCCGGCGTTGCGAACGCGGATTTACTCGATACGCTTCTTTGTCGGTTTCCTCGGCGCGGCCGCCGCCGCCCCGCTGGTCGCATGGCTGCACGAGCGGACCGGCACCCTCGCGACGGCGACCTTGATGATGGCCGGTCTCGGAGTTGTGACCCTGCTGTGTGCGCTGGCGTTTCCGGACCGGACGGAGGAATTGAGGCCGGAGCTTTGGGGCACGGTGCCGGCCGCGGCGGAATAGGCGTCTCGAAGGGTTTATTCACACTCCCTACACGGCGCCGGGGCAAGAATGCCAACCGGCGCTCGATGAGGCCATTGCCCAGGCGATCTGCGATGCGGCGCAATATCGCGAAAATGGCCAAGGTCGAGCTCGGATGCGGATGGAGACGGCCCGTCCGGCCGTAGCGGAAAGGCAAAGCAACTTGGCTCTTCGTGCTCTGATCGTAGGCGGCGGCATCGGCGGTCTTGCCGCCGCGATAGCGCTCCGGCGCGTAGGCATCGAAGCCACGGTCTTCGAGAAGGCCCCGCAGATCGCGGAAGTCGGAGCCGGGTTGTCGCTCTGGTCCAATGCGATGGTCGGGCTGCGGCGTCTCGGCTTGGAGGCGGCGGCACTGGAGGCGGGATCGGTCATCGAACGGGTGCAGATGTTCCTTTCGACCGGCGAAAGACTGGCGAGCATGAATGTCGTCGCCCTGGGCCGGAAGGCTGGGGCTCCCTCCATCTGCCTGCGCCGCGCCGCACTGCAGCGTCTTCTCCTCGATGCTGCTCTCGGCGATGATCCGAAGTCGGTTCAGACCGGCCGGGAATGTACTGGTTTTGAAGCGGGCGCGAGCGAGGTCACCGCGCTTTTCGGCGACGGTTCGAGAGAGAGCGGCGATGTCTTGATCGGCGCCGACGGCATCAACTCCGTCGTCCGCGCGCGGCTCTTCGGTGAGGCGCGATTACGGTTTGCCGGGTATCTCGCCTGGCGCGGCATTGCCGAGGGGATGGCGAGCCAGCTGCCCGGGCGCGAGCCCTTCGTCTCGGTTGCGCCCGGTGCGCATGCCGGGTGCTTTGATTGCGGCGAGCAGAAGGTCTATTGGTTTCTGACTGCCAATTCCCGCGCCGGATCACGCGCCGGTTTTCTCGGCAACCAGGGCGAGGTGATCGAGCGCATAAGGGGCTGGCGCGTCCCGCTCCAACGGTTCGTCGAGGCTACCGAAGAACATGCCATCTTGCGAAATGACATTGTCGACCGTCGGCCGCGGCGTGTTTGGAGCGCCGGGCGTGTGACCTTGCTGGGTGATGCCGTTCACGCGACAACCCCCAACCTCGGTCAGGGCGCTTGCCAGGCGATCGAGGACGCGGTGGTCCTTGCCGACTCGCTGCGCCGCGGCGCTTCCGTCGGGGCCGGATTGCGCGATTACGAGGCGCGGCGCCGGCGGCGCGCCAATTTTGTCGTCAGGCAGTCATACCGTATGGGAACCTTCACCCAGCTTGCCAACCCAGTAGGCGTATGGCTGCGGGAAGCGCTCGGGTCTACATCCTGGGCGCAGAAGCGAACCGTACGGCTCTTCGAGCACCTTCTCCAAGCCGATTTGCCTGAGCTTCCCGATCAAGCCGCTCCTCACCGAAGCAGGGGAAGCTAATACCAGATCCTGCTAAGCACGACTTGTACAGAATGAAATCGTCGTGCCCGGGCTCGTCCCGGTCATCCGCGCCTCCGCGGAGCTGCCGGGCTTTACGCCGCCGGTTGGACGACCGGCAGGCTCGAAGGCGGCGGTGCGCTGGGCTATGTTGGCGAGCTGGTCAAGGCCCGCGTTTTTGGCCTGCGCGTCGCCGAACATGCCGCGGGGCAATTCCATCGCGAAGCGGGTGTTTTGAAATGAAGGCATCACTCTTCTGTACCGCGCGCTACATGGGAGCGGCGCCGCACGACATCTGGCCGCTCTCGGGCGAGTATTATTCGGGCGATGCGGCCGTGCGGTCGATAGAGACTACCTTCGACCAGTTCCGGTGCGCCGACGAATTCGGCTTCGACTGGGTGACGGTTGCCGAGCACCATTATTCGGCCTTCTCGCTCAGCCCGAACCCGATGGTCATGGCGGGGGCGCTGAGCCAGATTGTCCGCCGCGCCAGGATCGCGGTGTTGGGGCCGACCCTGCCGATCCTGAACCCGGTGCGGGTCGCGGAAGAGCTGGCGATGATCGACACCATGTCCGGCGGCCGGCTGGTCGCTGGCATGATGCGCGGCACGCCGAACGAATACGTGACCTACAACATCAATCCAGCAGAATCGCGCGAGCGCTTCGCCGAGGCGCTGCATCTGATTCGCCGCGCCTGGATCGAGACGCGGCCTTTCGGCTGGCTCGGCCGCTATTACCAGTACCGCACGATCTCGATCTGGCCGCGGCCGGTGCAGCAGCCGCACCCGCCCCTCTACATGTCCGGCTCGAGCCCCGAGGCCGGGGCGTTCGCGGCGCGCAACCGCATCGGCATCGGCTTCGCCTTCACGACCGTGCCGCTCGCGAAGAGCGCCATGCAATACTACCGTGCCTGCGCCCGCGAGGCGGGTTGGGAGCCCACGCCGGAGGATGTCATATACCGCGCCCTGTTCCACGTCGCCGACACGGACGAACAGGCTTTTGCCGACATGAGCACGCTGCCGCCGCGGATCGGCCTCGTCGACCAGAACAAGGCCGTAGCGGAGGGCGTATTGCAATCGGGCTATTACGGCGCCGACGTCGTGGCGCAGCGGCAGCGCACGTCGCGACGCGAGCTCGCCGACCGCATCGCGCTCGGCCAGGTGATCGTCGGCGGCCCGGACACCGTGCTCGCACAGGTGCGGCGCATCCGCGACGAGCTCGGCGCCGGCATTCTCGACCTCGTCGTCGGCGCGCAGCTCGGCGAGCGGACCCTGCATTCGATCGAGCTGTTCGGCACGAAGGTTCTGCCGCGCATGCGGGAGCTTTAGCAGAAATGACCGAGAGCACGTTCGTGCAACGCCGGGCGGGCGAAGGCCAACGCCTGCCCTATTGGGAAGCGGGCTCGGCGGAGACGATCGTCGCCCTTGTCGGCGACGGAGGGCGTCCCACGCGCGCTCATGCGCTGTTGGCCGAGCGCCGGCGCGTCATCGTCTTCGCGCTGACGGCGGATTCCGGGACGCCGCAGCAGGCCGCGCGCCGGATCGGCGCCGCGGTGGCGGCGCTCGGCCTCGCGCGCTTTGACCTGATGGGCGAGGGCGCCGGGGTTGCGGCCGCGCTGTGGCTGGCGCTCGCGCCCCAGGCGGACATCGGCGCGGAGATCGGTTCCGTCGTACTCGCAGCACCCGACGGCCTGCCCGATGAAGCCTTCCGCGCGATGAAGCGGCCGGTGCTCGTGCTCTGCGGGACGAAGGACGGGTCCGATGCCGGCGATCGCTATTGCATGCTGTTGCCCGATTGCCACTTCATGTTCGTCTATGACGCAGGTCGCGCCATTGGCGCCGAGCGGCCGGAGGCGCTCGCCTTCATCGCGCGCGAATTCTTCGAGCGGCGCGATCTCTTCCTCGTCAGCCGGGAGAGCGGCATGGTTTTTCCCTAGCCTCGGCCTTCAGCACGGTTCAGCGTCCTGATGCCCCAAATGCCAGCTTCGATCGCCGGGACAAGGACCAATTTCTGCTTTTTATTTCGTAATCCTGTAAACCTACGGATAGTGACCAGCGGCGCGACTGCACAGCGTCATTGCCCGTACCGTCCGATCGTCCGGTTCTGCCCCTGAGGTTGCCGCTATGTGGCACGTGTCGTCATGGTAGCCCGAATGTTACCGAAGGGCCGTTCCGCATAATTGGCGGTTTAGACGGATGGGGCGATGCCATCGGCGGCGCGCTCGATCGCGGCGATGTCGATGCGCTTCATTTGCATCATCGCGTCGAAGGCCCGTCTCGCGCGGGCGCGATCGGCATCGCCGAGCAGTCTGATAAGCTGGCGGGGAACGATTTGCCACGATACGCCGAAGCGGTCTTTTACCCAGCCGCATTGCTCAGCTTCGGGGACCGCCGAGAGCGCGTTGGCGAAGCGATCGGCTTCGGCCTGGGTCTCCACCGGTATCTGGAACGAGATCGCTTCATTGAACTGGAATTGCGGTCCGCCGTTCAGGCCGGTGAACGGTTGACCCATCAGTCTAAACTCAACCATCAGCACGTCGCCTACCTTGCCCGACGGGTAGTCACTCGGTGCGCGATGGACCGCATCAACATGGCTGTTGGGGAACAGAGAGGCGTAGAACTTGGCGGCCTCTTCGGCATTGCCATCGAACCAGAGGCAGGGGGTAATGCCAGACATGGAAATTCTCCTCCTAAAAGCGGCGGCGTAGGGGGTCTGATCGGCTCCCTTTCATTCGAGCGCTGCGGGGGTGCGAGGGTCACGCGGCCAGAGCCCACCTCAAAGCGCGTAATCATCCGGCGCGCAACCGAACCGGTGCCGCTCGGTCTGCCGCGCGTTTCGCCGCCGTCCCTCTTGCGCCAAGGAGCGCCGGCGCGTCCCGCAGCTACGGCCTGGTCTCTTCCCGGTAGAGGCTCAAGGCCTTCATGACCGGCGCGTCGCTGAAGCTGAACAGGAAGGCCGGGCGGTCGCCGTTGTTGACGTGCTCGCAGAACGTCCACGTCGGCACCGTGAATACGTCCTTGTCTTCCCAGTCGAGCCGCTGGCCGCCCGCCACCGAGGTGCCGGCACCCTCCACCACGTGATAGTTCGTGCAGCAGACACGGCGGCGCGCCTGCGTCCTCTCACCGGGGCGCAGCAGCTGCATATGGCAGGCGATCGTCGGCATTACCGGTCCGCCCGTTACCCGGTTGGTGTATTCGAGCACGATCTCCTCACCGGCATTGGCGGCGGCCAGAAGCTGCAGCGCGGCCCGCATCTCCGACATCGGGTAATGCCACTGCGAGGCATTGACGGCCGCGCCGAAGTCTTGCCTCTCCTGGTGGTACTCTTCGTAGAAGCCGGCCTCGAGCATCCGCACCAGCGGGGTATCCAAGCCGTCCAGCCAGATCATCGGCGCATCGGTGTCGTTGGCGTGGTCGTGCCATGTCCAGTTGGGCGTAAGGACGAGATCGCCGGGGGACATCGGAACGCGCTCGCCGTTGACGACCGTATAGCCGCCGCTTCCCTCGATGATCAGGCGAAGGGCCGCCGCGGAATGGCGATGGGCCCGGGCAATCTCGCCCGGCATCACGATCTGGATGTTGGCGACGAGCGTGTTGCTGGCCACCCCGGCCAGTTTGGGGTTAGTCAGGCGCAGAACCCGGCGTTCGGCCTGCTGGGTGCCGACCAGCTCGGCCGCCCGCATCGCCTGGGGCCGCAGATCCCGCCAGCGCCACCGGTGAGGCACGGCCTCGCTCCGGGGCTCGACGCTGATGCCGCCGCCGATCCAGGCCGGCGTCACGTGCTGCGCGCTCAGCTGCGCGTAGTAGTCCTGTAGTTCTTCTTGCGAAGATTGGATGTCCGAAAGCTCCAGCATGGGAGATCCTCCCCTTCATCTTTCCGGGTCCGGTTGATCGTGCTCCCGAAGAGCAGAAAGGTTCAGGCGAGCGCCGCGCGCACCGCCGCCAGCCGCTCCAGAGAACCCAGGACCTTCGTCTGATCGTTGCTGAGGTGACGCACCAGAATGTCGGTGTATCCGATGTCCCCGAAGCTCCGAAACTGATCCGCGACTTCGTCGACCGATCCCGCGATCAGGGCTTCTGCCGCAATGCCGCGATAGCCTTGGCGCAACGCGTGCTGCAATACCGCTTGCGCCTCGGACGATGACTCGCCGACGTAAATGTCGCGCCGCAAGGCGATGGCGCCCGGCGTTCTGCCGTAAGCGGCGCAGCGCTCGCGATAGAGATCGGCCTGCGCGCGCGCCTCCTCGCGGGTGAGGCCGGGGCTCGCGATCCAGCCCTCCGCCAGTCGTGCCGCACGGTCGATGGCCGGCGCTGCGCTGGCCCCGATCCACACCGCGACGGGCTCGGCCGGACGTAGCGCGAGGCTTGCTGCAGCGATCCGGAACCGCCGGGAGGAACTCACCGTCTCGCCCGCCAAGAGGCGCCGGACACTATCGAGAGCGTCCTCGAACGCCGAAGGACGCGTCCTGATGTTGGCGCCCATGGCGGCGAACCGGGCCTCGCCCCAGCCGAGGCCGCATTGCATGATGAAGGGGCCTTGTGCGATGGCGGCCAGCGTGCCGATCTGTTCGGCCACCAGCACCGGGGACCACAGCGGGAGCAGGAACAGGCACCCGGCTGGGGCCTCGCCCCACTCGGCGAGCAGCCGCTCGAGCATCGGCGTGTTCTGATAATAGGGCGTCGGCGAGGCGTGCTGATCGCCGACAAACAGGGAATCAAGCCCGGCGCGGCGTGCCGCCGCGGCGCGCTCGATCATCCAGCGCGCGCCCTGGCGCGGGTTTTGTGCGTCCGGGTGATTGCTCGTCAACGAGATCCCGACTCTCATCGCCTCGTCCTTGTCCCCGGCATGACCGCTACTTCAGCCGGTCCTTGATCCTGTCCAGGCCGGCGCGGGCGCAGGCGTCGTCGAGATTGCCGCCCGGCGCCCCGGAGGCGCCGATCGCTCCGACCACCGCGTCGCCCGCCTTGATGACGATGCCTCCGCCGAGCAGCAGAAGATGCGGCAATTTGAACAGGTTCGCCAAGACCGGCACCGTCTTCGACCTTTGCACGAGCGCGGTCGTGTCGGTCTTGAACGACGCCGAGGTGTAGGCCTTGGCAAAGGCGCTGTCGAGCGTGTGGGCGCCGGCGCGATCACCGCGCAGCGCCGCCTGCTGTACCCCGTCGGCATCGACCAGCACGCCGGTCTCGGCGTAACCCTGGCTGGCGCATTTCGCGACGACCGCCGCGACGGCCTGGTTTGCGAGATCCGCGGAGATACGGTGCGTCTGGATCAGGCCCTGGGCATGGGCTTGACTGACGAGAAAAGCGGCGCAGAGCGCGAACAGGAGGGGCGGCTTCATGCAGCGGGTAGCCTTTCTGAACCCATAGGCGCGAGAGTCCGCGTGATTATCAGGGGAGCATCGTCCGTTTGACCGGCCTGGACAATGCCAAATCGTCCGCGGTACGAAGGAGAGGCGACTGGCGTGGGGCGATGAGCGCGATCGAACATCCCGGAGCTGAACTGACTCCTGCGGAATTGCGGGATCTGCGTCGGCTTGCCGCCTTCATGGTGCCCGCCAGCGCCGAATACGGCGTGCCGGGCGCGGATGACGAGGCCATCTTCGCGGATATCGTCCGCTCCCTTGGGCGCGACCGGGACGCCGTCCGTAACACGCTGGTCCTATTGCGCGAGAGTGCCGGCGACGGCTTCGCCGGCCTCGACGAGGCGAAGGCCGAGGCGGCCGCAAGGGCGCTGCTCAGCCGCGAAAGCCCGGCGGTGACGGCGCTCGGGCGCGCCGTGCTGCAATGCTATTACCGCGACGACCGCGTGATGCGCGCCCTGGGTCTCGATCCGCGGCCACCCCATCCGCAAGGCCGCGTGTTGGAACAGGGCGATTGGTCCCTGCTGGACGCGGTGCGCAGCCGGCCAAGGATGTGGCGCGACATTGATGGCACGGGGCAGTGACATGACCGCAGCAGCACGTCCCGACGCCGCCCGGCCGACCGACGAGATCGTCGATGTTCTGATCGTCGGCGCCGGCGCCTCCGGCGCCGCAGTCGCCTGGAGCCTCTCTGAAACGCGCATGAAGATCCTGTGCCTCGAGCAGGGCGACTGGATCAAATCCACCGAGTTCCCGAGCAACGGCCGCGACTGGGAAGCGCGCCGCTACGCCGATTTCGACATCAGCCCCAACCGCCGGGCGCGGGATACGGACTACCCGATCAACGACGACAACTCGCCGATGAAGATCGCCAACTTCAACGGCGTCGGCGGCGGCACAATCCTCTTCACGGCGCATTACCCGCGCATGCACCCCTCCGACTTCCGCGTGCGGACGCTGGACGGGGTGGCGGATGACTGGCCGATCGACTACTGGACGATCGAACCGTATTTTGCCGAAAACGACCGCATGACGGGCGTGGCCGGCCTGGCGGGTGACCCCGCCTATCCGCTGCATCAGCCGACGATGCCGCCCGTGCCGCTGGGGAAAACCGGCACGCGCTATGCGCGGGCGATGAACCGGCTGGGTTGGCACTGGTGGCCGTCCGACATCGCGGTCGCAACGACCGAATATGACGGGCGCGCCCGGTGCATCAACCTCGGCCATTGCACGCCGGGCTGCGCGCAGGGCGCAAAGGCGAGCGCGGACGTCACCTACTGGCCGCATGCGCTGCGCGCCCGGGTGGAATTGCGCACGCGCTGCCGGGTCCGGGAGATCACCACCAACGAGCACGGCATGGCGTCCGGCGTCGTCTATTACGACGCGAAAGGGGTGGAGCGGTTCCAGCCGGCGGAGGTGGTGATCCTGGCGGCCAACGGCATCGGCACGCCGCGGCTGCTGCTGAATTCGGCCTCGGCCCGCTGTCCCGGCGGCTTGGCCAATTCCTCCGGCCTCGTAGGCAGGAACCTGATGCTCCACCCCTGGCCGCAGGTGTGCGGCTATGTCGACGAGGAGGTCGACGGCGACCGCGGGCCGCAGACGGTGATGTGGAGCAAGGAGTTTTACGAGACCGACCGCGCGCGCGGCTTCGTGCGGGGCTACACATTGCAGTTCGCCCGCGGCACCGGCCCGGTGAACGAGGCGATCACCAGCATGGCCGCCGGTCGCCTGCCGTGGGGCAAGGACCATCACCGCGTCTATCGCACGCTGCTCTATCATCGCGTGCAGATCGGCGTCGCCTGCGAGGACCTGCCGGAGGAGCACAACCGCGTCACACTGGACCCGGTCCTGAAGGACAGTCACGGCATTCCGGCGCCGAGGATCGATTACGCGATCAGCGAGAACACGCGGCGCATGATGGAACACGGCATCGCCCGCGCGTCGGAGATCCTGGCAACGGCCGGGGCGAAAAACATCTCGACCTCCCGCACCGTGCTGAACAGCCCGGGTCACCTGCTGGGCACCGCGCGCATGGGCCTGGACCCTGACCGTTCGGTCGTGAACGCGTGGGGGCGCTGCCACGACGTGAAGAATCTCTTTATCGTCGACGGCAGCATCTGGGTGACCTCGGGCGGCGTGAACCCGACCTCGACCATCCAGGCTCTGGCGCTCTACATCGCCGACACCATCAAGAAACGCCTGGCGACATTGTTCGACTGAGCCGGGTGTCGCGCCCGAACGCGGATTGACAGATCGGGCGTCCGCGGTCCACCGTCCTTTGGGAGTTTGGGAAGGGAGCCAGCAGATGACGTCGCCTCTTCGCCGGAACGGCGGTGCCAGCGCAACAGGAACGATCGATGTCGCGCCGCTCACGCTGCATATCGGCGCGGAAATCCGCGGCGTCGACCTGACCAAGCCGTTGCCTCCGGACCAGTTGCGCGAGATCCGCGAGGCGTTTCTGAAATGGAAGGTCGTCTTCTTTCGGGAGCAATATCTCGATCACGCGCAGCATGTCGCCCTGGCGCGGCAATTCGGAGACCCGACGATCGGCCATGCCGTCTTCGGCTATGTCGAGGGGCACCCCGAAATCTACTCGGTGGCCAAGAACCGCACCGCCAACGAGAACCGCGAGGCCATGCCGGTGACGCCGTGGTCGGGCTGGCACGCCGACATCACGGCAGCGGTCAACCCGCCCTGCGCCTCGATCCTGCGCGGCGTAACGATACCGCCCTACGGCGGCGACACGTTTTGGTCCAATCTGGCCGCCGCCTATAACGGGCTGTCGCCGACGATGCGGGGATTTGTCGACGGGCTGCGCGGCATTCACAAGTTCGTGCCGCGCGCGGCCGCGACGCCGCGCAGCGAGTACAACGAACGCATCAAGCGCCGCACGCTGGAGAGCGAGCATCCGCTCGTCACGGTGCATGCCGAGACCGGCGAGCGCATCCTCTTCGTCAGCCCGTCCTTCCTGAAGTCGATCGTCGGGCTGACTCCGCGCGAGAGCCAGAAAATCCTGGAAATCCTGTGGGAACATGTCACCCGACCGGAATACACGGTGCGCTTCAAATGGAACGCGGGGGACATCGCCTTCTGGGACAATCGCTCCACCGTGCATCTCGCACCGCGGGACATCTTCGAATCCGACTTCGACCGCCAGCTCTATCGCATAACGCTGGTCGGCAAGCCGCTCGTCGGCGTCGACGGCAAGCCCTCGCGCTCGATCGAAGGGCAGCCGATCCTGTCGGCGGCGGAAGAGCTGCGCATGATGGCGGCGGAGTAGCGCGCCACAACCCTCACCCACCAGCCCCCAAGAAAATTTAAGGCGGGCTGGTCCCCCCTCTCCCGCACTGCGGGAGGCGGGTGAGGGCAAACACTGCCGACACTGCGCCATTTTCCGCCATGGTGGCGCAGCCTCGGTTGCCGGGCGACTCGTGATCGCGCCTCAAACCTGACTATTATTCCCAGGGCGTTTCCGCCGCGGCGTTGCGTCCGGACACGCGGCCGAACGCCAGGCATTCGCCGATGTTGCCGGTGCCCTGGTACAGATAGCTGTAGATCGAACCGAGCTCCCCCGCGCTGTAGAGCCGCGGGATCGGCGTGTCGTTCGGGCGCACGATCTGCCCCTTCTCGTTGCGCCGCGGGCCGCCCTGCGTATTGAGCATCGAGGGCGACAGCTCGACCGCGTAGAACGGCTTTTCGGCGATCGGCGCCAGCATCAGCCTGCGGCCGAACTCCGGGTCCTGTCCTGCGTCGCAACAGCGGTTCCAGCGGCCGACCGTGTCCGCCAGCGCCGCGGGATCAAGCCCTATCAGAGAGGCAAGGGCCGACAAGCTGTCGGCGGTCTTGATCCAGCCCTTCGCCAGTTCGGCGCTGTTGTCGCGGCTCCAGTCGTAGCGCTCGATGATCTGCGTCCAGCCGTGGCTCGGATGCTTGTCGTAGAGCGGCCCGGCCGAGAACAGCCTGTGGTCGAGCACCATGAACATCGGGCACGGCGTCGCGAGCGGCAGCCAGCCTCCGTGCATCGGCACCTTGCCGTGCCGGGTCTTGAATTTCTCGTCGGCGAAACGCCTCGCGTCCGGACCGACGACGATCATGCCGCCGGGCATCTCCTTACTGAAATGCAGCGCCTGCATCGAGAACGTCGTGCGGATTTCCGGGACCTTGAGGGCCATCGACGGCCCGGCGTAATTGTTCATGTGCCAGAGGTCGGCGCCGATCGCCATCGCCATCGCGATGCCGTCGCCTTCGTTGTATGGGCTGCCGGAGGTATAGCAATAGGGGACGCCCGGCAGGTAGTTGCGGATCATCTCCTGGTTGTTCTCGAACCCGCCGCAGGTTAGCACGACCGCCCGGCGCGCCTTGACGAACAGCGATTTCCCGCCGTGCTCCGCCCGCACGCCGAGAATGTCCTTGGTCAGAGAATGCTGGATCAGCTCACGCGCCGGCGTCTCGTAGAGGATCGGGATCGGTCGCTCCTGGACCAGCCGCTCGAACAATTTCCAGGTATAGGAATAGCCGTAGGTCGGGCCGTCATGGAATTTGTGGACGCAGTCGGCGCCGGGCAGATCGGGGAATTCGATCCCGACGGGCGGGTGCTGATGCTCCTGCGGGTCGCCGCCGATTTTCGCGAGCCAGGCGTTGTTCAGGCACATCTCCTCGGCCCAGACCTTGACCATCGCCTCGGGGACGGTGTAGCGGCCGCAGAGGGCTCTCAGGTATGCGGCGGCCTTTTCCGGCGACGACGTGTTGAGATAACCTTGGCCGGCCACCCGGGTATTGCCGCCGTGCTCGCCTTCGGGTGCTTTTTCCAGGATCAGAACCTTGGCTCCCCGGTCGTGCGCCGTCACCGCGGCGGCAAATCCCGCCGCGCCGAACCCGACGACGACGACATCCGCTTCCAGATCCCAGTGCCGGGGCACCGAAGGTGCGTGTTCCATCCGTCCTCCGCCATTTGCGGGCGCTGCTCGCCGCGAACTCGTGCCGATGACTGCAGCACCATGCAGAGAGACGGAAATACCCGAAGGCGGCTGCGCCGCGATGGCGCAATTTCGGGGATCAGCCTCGCGCCTTCACGGCCGCATCAGCGATCGCGATCGTCGGGGGAACCAAAAAAATCAATTCATCGGCGGCGCGGCCGCGGCCAGCATCGGGTCGGCGCGGTAGAATTGTGAAAGCAGGCGCTTCAGGCTGCCGATCTTCGGCAGATCGCTGATCGCAATATAGGGCTGGTCCGGATGCAGGAAGAGAAGAGCGGCGTGCGGCCAAGCGGTCCGGTACGGGGTAAGGCCTGGCGGCGCCGGATCCCGATCTGAGCGGTCGACCGCGCCCGGCATCACCCGATACACTGCGGTCGTCGAGAAGTGCAGCACGGCTTGACAAGAGGCGCCCGATGAAGCTCGTCGAATTGGCCCGCACGGTGCGAAGCAAGAATGCCGGGCCGCTGAAACTCACCCTCGACCTGCTGTTCGATGACGAGCCGGCCTACCACCGTGCCCTCCAATCCCCCGCGCTGCAGCCCGCGGCCATGGCCCGCCTCTATGGCCGCCCTGAAGGGTCTGTCGCGGTCTTGCCTTACCCCGCCGCCTTGGCGATCAAGATTGTCATGGACCGGCTTGTCGTGTCGGGCGACGTCGGCGATCGCGATGTCTATGGGGCCCAGCAGCACGCCCCCTTGCTGGACCTCGAACTGTGAGCGCCGTCGGCAAGTTGCTGGATCGGCGCGTCCAGCTGCGGCGGCGCCTCAGGGTGCTGGGCGCCTCCGGACAGCTCGGCTACGGCATCCCGGAAAAGTCCCTGTCAGCCGGGCTCGATCGCGCTCCCGATTATATCGGCGCCGATATGGGGTCGATCGACCCCGGACCCTATTACCTCGGCAGCGGCGAGTTGGCGACCGCTCCGGCGACGACCCGCGCCGACCTGACCCGCCTTCTGCGGGCCGCGCGCAAGCTCGACGTGCCGCTTCTTATCGGCACCGCCGGTTCGGCGGGCGCCGCTCCCCATCTCGCAAAAACCCTCGCCATCGTGCGCGACATCGCGCGCGAGGAGGGGCTGCATTTCCGGCTCGCCTCGATACAAGCCGACATGCCGCGGCCGCTTGTGAAAGAAGCGGTGCGCTCGGGCCGCGTAACCCCGATCGACACTATGGCGCCGCTGAGCGAAGCCGATGTCGAGGAGGCCTCTCACCTGGTCGGCCAGATGGGCACGGAGGCGTTCTGCCGTGCATTGCAGGCGGAGGCCGATGTCGTGATCGCAGGCCGGGCGTGCGATACCGCGATCTTTGCCGCGGTGCCGGCGCTGCTCGGCTGCGCCATGGGCCCGGCCATGCATATGGCCAAGATCATCGAATGCGCCTCGCTCTGCTGCGTCCCGGGCGGCCGTGACCCGATCCTGGCGACCCTCGAAGGTGACGGCTTCGTATTGGACAGCATGAACCCCGAGCGGCGTGCCACTCCGATGTCGGTGGCCGCGCACAGCCTTTACGAGCAGAGCGATCCGGACCGCGTTGCCGAGCCGGAAGGCGTGCTGCTGGTCCGGTCGGCACATTATGAACAGCTCGATGAGCGGCGCACGCGCGTATCCGGCTCGGAGTGGATGCCGGCTCCCTGCCCCACGGTCAAACTGGAAGGCTCTGCCCGGATCGGAGAGCGGGCGGTCCTGTTGTGCGGCTCTTGCGACGAGCGCGTCATCGCCCGGATCGGCGATATCCTGGCCGAGGTGTCCGAGGTGGTCCGCGGCCTTGTATGCCGCGACGAACCCGAGGATTACCGCCTGATTTTTCGCGTCTACGGCATCAACGGCGTCTACGCCTGGCCGGCACCGCCAAGCCCGTTGCCGCGGGAGATCTTCATTCTCGGCGAATGCATCGCCCCGAGCGGCGAGCGCGCCGGCGCGGTGGTGCGCACGACGAAACAGTACCTCCTGCATCACGGGTTTCCCGGCCGCCTTTCGACGGCCGGAAACATCGCCTTCCCGTTCACGCCGTCCGAGTTGTCGGCCGGCACGGCATACCGGTTCAATGTCTATCACATTATGCAGGTCGACGCGCTGGCGCCGCTGTTTCCGGTTGAGCTCGAAGATCTGTGATGGATCCGACGATCAGGTCTCGATGTCGCTCGAATATCATATAATAAACATTAGAAATAAATTTAATATAACTTACAGTATATTATCGCAAAATATTTAATAATGAGACAACCTGATCCCTTGACGAAGCTGGATCCTCCCCGGGCAGTCCGTCAATCGTTCGTTTTCTAGACGGCAGGGTGGCCACGCCGGCAGGCCTGCCGTACGGTCGGGCCGCAGTGTGCTACAGGCCGGCATCGCTCAAAATCCACCAGCGCGGCGCTGATCGAGATCGCCGACGGCGCGCTCAGCCAGGCCAATGCCCCGATATAGCCCTTGAAGCATTAATGGGCGCGAGGGCGCGGTGCTCAGTTGCAGACAATGGCTTAGGCTGGAGAAGGTGGAGCTTGGCCGCTGGCTCTTGACCATCCGTCAAGGAAAAGGAAGATAAGGGCCGATAGATCCCCCTTGCCGATGCGGAGGTGAAGGCATTGCAAATTTATCTTCGCCAACGGGTAACGAAGCCGATCCTAGGCGGCGATATCCTGTTTCTAGTCCTTCCTCTCCCAAAATCTTTGGAATATCAACCAAATTGATAGGTGCTCAGAGGGATGACCGAACTTACACCGCTACTGCTCGATGCCGATCCCGCCAAACTCCCATCCATGGCCGATCCCAGGTCCGATCGGAGTGAGCCCGTCACGGTTCTGGCTTCATTACAGGAAATTCGCAAAATCCTGCATAACTCTGAATGCAGCGTGAAGGACACGGCACAACCAAAAGATGGATCCGCCGTCCTCATTCGGAGTGCCTCGACAGGTGACGAGCCCTGCAACAAGGGGACAATTGCGCTCTTCGCGCACACCTTGATCCCGCTGGCCCCGCCCTCGCTCCGCGGCCGTGGCGCCGCGCGTGCGGTGCTGGCGGTTGTCGGCCTTGCGCTCCTTGGTGCCATGAGCCTCATAGCGGTGCGGGGGAGGGATCTTTCTCACCTCGCCGCGGGCGCCCTCGGGAAGGGCGCGTCGCGTGCCGATGATCGACCCAAAGCCGTCGCCCGCGCTGCCTTGCCGCCGGCTCGCACCGTCGAAGTCGTGAAGAGCGATGCCGCCCGATCACCGACCGCCATGTCGAAGCCTCTCGCCGCGGCTCTCGCAACCGCAGCCGCGAGCTGGATCAACCCGCCGTCGGAGCCGCGCACGCCGACGGCCGCGCCGCGCGCTCGCGCGGCGGCCCAGCACCTCGGCGGCGGCTTTGCCCAGTCGCCGATCGCAGTGGCGCAATGGAGCTTCCGCAGCGGCAACAGGGAAATCGCATCGACGAGCGAGCCTGTGCCGGCAAGACGGCCGCTCACCTTGCAGATCGCTTTCAACGGCAATCTGGCGGCGGCGGAGCAGATCCGCATCCGCGGCGGCATCGCGATCGAGGTCCACTGGACGCGCGAGACCTCTGATGCCGCGTCCGGCGCCCCGAACCTGGTGACCCGGTTGGCGATCGGAAACAGGGGCGTTGCCGGCGGGCTCGCCGCAGAAGCGCGCCGCACCGGCTCTTTCGTATGGCACGGCTGGTCTCAGAAGAGATCGCTCAGTCCGGGGGCATGGACTGTGTCGTTGACCTATCCGGACGGGCAGCCTCTGTCCTGCGGCAACCCGCCGGCGCCCTGCCGGTTCCATATCGCCGTCGACTAGCCCTGCCGTTGCATAGTTCAGCGATTTCGCAAGCCGGGGCAGCCGGTATCAGGACAAGGTCTCGGGGCGCGCGGCGTCCGGCCGGGGCTGAGTCCTGTCCGGAGTTCCTGCGCCCCGGCGGCGTCCTGGTGGTATAAAAGCTCGGCCGCTTGCTGCCGCAGCAGCGCTCGAGGGCGGCGCCAGCAAGACCCGGTGTGCCGCACGTTCAAGGCGCCGCGCTCGACCGCGCTCGAACCCTCGCCCGCATGAGGGGGACAGCCTCAGGCGACGGCAGGACTGCCGCAGCAATCACGCCGCCGCGATAATTCGGCGGCGATGGGAGGCCCACACCACTTTCGGAAAACCAGCTCTTGACCAGCGTTGCCACCCTCACCCTCGTCATTGCCGGCTTTCTCGCCCTGATCAGCCTGGTCCAGCCCGCCGCGGTGCGGCTGCGCCTCCCCTATACGGTGCTGCTCGCGATCGTCGGCGTTGCCGTCGGCGCAGCCTCCTCGTTCCTGCTCTATACGCCGCTGACCAAGGCGTTCGACGTCATCGTCGCGCCGGTGGTCGATCTGCCGTTCAGCTCGTCGATCTTTCTCGACATCTTTCTGCCGGTCTTGCTGTTCCATGCGGCCTTGACGATCGATCTGCGCGAGATCGCGCAGGACGCGGCGCCGATCCTGACTCTCGCGATCGTCGCCGTGTTCGCCGCGGCGGCAGCGGTCGGCTTGTCCTTGTCGCTCGTCTCGGTATCGCTGACGGTCGGTCTGTTGCTCGGCGCCATCGTCGCGACGACCGATCCGGCCGCCGTCGTCGCGATCCTGCGCGAAACGGGGGCGTCGCCGCGGCTGACCCGCCTGCTCGAAGGCGAGAGCCTGCTCAACGACGCCGCCGCGATCGTACTGTTTGGAACCTTGATCGAGACCCTGACCACCGGCGCCTATACCGGATTTGCCGGGGTGGCGGGGCGCTTTGTCGTCAGTTTTGCCGGCGGCATCGCCCTCGGCGCCGCCGGCGGGCAAGTGTTCGGGATCATCCTCCCGAGGCTCGGCGGCGGGCGCTTCGCCGAGGTGACCCTTTCGCTGGCGTTGCCCTATATCGTCTATTTCCTCGGCGAGCACGTCTTCGACGTCTCCGGCGTCGTCGCCGTCGCCGCCGCCGGCCTCTCGGCCGGCGTTCTCGGCCGCGTCCGCCTCGTCCCCGACAATTGGCGCTACCTCGAAGAGGTGTGGGAGCAGACCGGGTTCTGGGCAAGCAGCCTGATCTTCGTGATCGCCTCGACTCTGGTTCCGAGATTGCTGGCCGGCCTCCATCGGACGGATCTGTGGCTGCTATTGATCGCAATCGCCGCGGCCTTCGTCTCGCGCGCCGCGGTCCTGTTCGGGCTGATGCCGCTGTTGAGCGCGCTTCGCCTCAGCCGCAAGGTCGGCGGCGCCTACGAACTCGCGATCACCTGGGGAGGCCTGCGCGGCGCGCTCACGCTGGCGCTGGCGCTGTCTGTCACCGAGAATGCCGGCATCGATCCGGCGATCCGAAACCTGATCGCGGTATTGGCGACCGGGTTCGTCCTGTTCACATTGCTGGTCAACGGCCTGACCTTGCGGCCGCTGATCCGGCTATTGCAGCTCGACCGGCTGTCGCCGTTGGCGGAGGCCATGCGCAGCAAGGTCATGGCGCTGTCTCTTGCCGACGTCTGCGACACGGTCACGGCTACGGCCCAGGACTACGGCATCGACGGCGAAACCGCGAGTGCCGCGACGCGGCGCTTTCAGCGGCAGCGCGACCGGCTGGCCAGAGAGAGCGATATCGAGCAGGCGATCTCGGATACCGACCGGGTCAGGATCGGGCTCGTCGCGCTGGCCAACCGCGAGCGCCGCATCATCCTCGACCATCACGCCCAGCACACCGTTTCCGGGCCGGCGATCGAGCGCCTGTTGCGCCACACCAGCTGGATTGTCGACGCCGCCAAGGCCGAGGGGCGGGTCGGCTACAACCGCGCTGCCCGCGCGCTGTTGCGCTTTACGCGCGGGTTTCGCATCGCCCACTTCCTGCACCGCCGGATCGGCTTCGATCGGCCGCTGCGGCGTCAGATCTCGATCCGGTTCGAGACCTTGCTGATCCGCCGCCTGGCGCTCGACGAGTTGCGGCACGTCGCCGCCGACCGGCTGCGGCCGCTGCTCGGCGAGCGGGTTGCCGAATTGCTCGGCGAAGTCATCGCCGCCCGCAGCGCGGCGACGGCGCGCGCGCTCGATGCGCTGCGTCTGCAATATCCCGAGCATGCCGAGGGACTCGAACGCCGCTTCTTGCAGCAATCCGGCCTGCGCCTGTTGATCTCCCGCTATCGCGATCTCTACGACGAGGGGCTGATCCCGCGGGAATTGCTCGACGATCTCGAACGCGAGCAGAATGCGGCCGTGCTCGGGTCCGAATTGCCGCCGCTCGATCTCGGGCTCCATACCGAGGCGCTGATCCGGCAGTTCGACATGTTCGCGGGGCTCGGCGAGGCCGAGGTTCGGGCGTTGGCCCATCTGTTCCGGCCGCGGCTCCTGGTGCCGGAGGAGAAGGTCATCCGCCGCGGCGAGCGCGGCCATGCGATGTTCTTCATTTCTTCGGGCGCGGTCGAGGTGGTCTTGCCGGACCGGCGGGTACGGCTCGGCAGCGGCGATTTCTTTGGCGAGATGGCGCTCCTAAGCGGGCGGCGGCGGCAGGCCGACGTCGTCGCGCTCGGCTATTGCCGCGTGCTGGTCCTGAGCGGCCCGGATTTTCGCCGTTTTCTGCGCCTTTACCCGGCGGCCAAGGCCGAGATCGCGCGGACCGCCAAAGCGCGCGCCCGCGCGAACAAGGAAAAGGCATTGCCGTGAGGTGATCCCTTCAACGCACCGCGGAGAGCCGTTCGGTTGCCCGGCGGCGGACAGCCTCAAGAAATCTGGCGAGGAGCGGTTCACTGTTCTCGTGTCCACGGACCAATTGCCTGCCGGTCCGGAGGAACGTACGCTCGCTGCCTGCACGGGCCGCCTGCTCGTGCCGGGTGAAATGGGTCGGGAGCGCCAAGAGGGATGGAAGCGAAGCGCCGCCAAACCGCGGTTCCGCACCACCGCTGGGGGATCGGTGTCCTCCTCGGCTTCGGCATCCTGGTCAACTATTTCGATCGCATCAATCTGTCGGTAGCCGCACCGCAATTGCAGCACGAGTTCGGCCTCGACGCGGTGCAGGTCGGATTGATGTTCAGCGTCTTCTTCTGGTCGTACGCATTGTCGCAGATCCCGGTCGGGGTGATCCTCGACCGCTTCGGCGTGACGCAGATCGGCCGTATCGGCGCCTTCTTTTGGTCGGCGGCGACCGCGCTGACGGCGCTGGCCGGCGGCTTTGGCGGGATCATCATCGCCCGCATCGTCCTCGGTATTGCCGAAGCGCCCGCCTTTCCGGCAAATGCCAAGGCAACCGGCTATTGGTTCCCGCGCGCCGAGCGGGCGCTGGCCACCGCGATCTTCGACTCTGCGGCCAAATTCTCCAATGTCATCGGAGCCCCGCTGGTGGCGCTGGCGGTCGTCAATTTCGGCTGGCGCGGCGCGTTCTGGTGCCTGGCGGCCGTCAATTTCGCATTCTTCGTCGGGTTCCTCGTGGTCTACCGTGACCCCAGCGCCGATGCGCGGCTGAGCCCGGCCGAGTACGACTATATCCGTGCCGGCGGCAGCGTCAGCGAAGGCGCGGCCGCGACCAGTGCCCGCGCCATGCTCGGCATGCTCGGTTCTCTGTTGCGCAACCGCAAAATCTGGGGTTTGACCATCGGCTTTGCCGCCTATGGATATTCGTTTGCGCTGTTTCTGACCTGGCTGCCGAACTATCTCGTCCGCGAGATGCACATGAGCATTCTGCATTCGGCCGCCTACACGGCGATCCCGTGGGGGGTCGCGACCGTGACCGATCTCGTTCTCGGCGGCTGGCTGATCGACCATCTGATCCAACGCGGCAACGACGAGACCCGCGTGCGCAAGTCGGTGCTGGTGATCGGCATGCTGTTCGGCCTCGCGGTGTTCGGCGCGGTGTTCACGACCAATGCCAATCTGGCGATCCTGTGGATCACGATCGCACTCGCGGGGCTCGCCGCCGCCGCTCCGGTCGGCTGGTCGATCCCGTCACTGATTGCGCCGCGCGGCGGTGCCGGGACGGTCGGCGGCATCATGAATTTCGTCAATAATCTGATGGGCGCCGCGGCGCCGATCGTTACCGGATACATCGTCGGGGCGACACACTCGTTTAGCGGCGCCTTCCTGATCGCCGGCGCGGCCTTGGTGATCGGCATCTTCGCCTACGTATTCCTGCTCGGACGCATCGAACCGATCCGCGACCCGGCGGCGCCGGAGAGTATTGCCAATCCTCCCGTCACGCCGGGCGGCTAATACCAAGTCTTGTTGATTAGAACTCATGAGCCCAGTCGGAGGCCGATCGACATGATGGTCCAGGGTTGGGCCATGCGCTTGTTCCAGGCATAGCAGCAGTGATCGAGGATGGCGCGGTAGGAAGAGAACACCCGGTTGGA
>DATFCQ010000173.1:0-2916 GCA_035252905.1 Allostellaceae bacterium
GACCGGCTCGCTCTGGCGCTGCTGTTCGGCCAGACGCTAGACCGCCCGGTCGACCTCCTCTTCGGGGATCTCGACGGCGAGCCGCTCGACGCCGAGATCGGAGAAGCTTGCCTCCGGGATCTCGGGCAGGAGTTCGAGCGACATCTTGTATTCGAGATCGGCGCCCTCCTTGAACGAAACGATGTCGAATTTGGGCGGCAGGGCCGGGCGCAGATTGTTGTCGCGGATCGCCTCGGCGGAGGTGCCCTCGACCGTGTTCTGCAGAACCTCGCCGAGGACCTGCGGACCGAAGCGCTGGTGCAGGATGCGCATCGGCACCTTGCCCGGCCGGAACCCCGGCAGGCGGATCTGGCGGCCGATCTCGTCGAGCCGCTCGGTCACCTTGTCGGTGAGTTCGTTCGCCGGCACGACGATGCGGAACTCGCGCTTCAACCCTTCGCTGCTGGTTTCGGTCACTTGCATGAAACGGGGCCTATTGTGGTTCGAGGGCAATCGGCGCGAGTCCGGCGCCGCCGGGTGGTGCGGGCGGAGGGACTTGAACCCCCACGATCTGCATCGCTGGAACCTAAATCCAGTGCGTCTACCAATTCCGCCACGCCCGCTGCCGCACCTGCCGAACGTCCGGGCGCCTTGTTAGCACGCCCTTGCGCTCCGCCATAGACGGCGCCGCGCCGCCTGGAGCAACTGGCTTACGTGGTCGGCCGCGGCGCCGCGATCAAGGAGAGGCGGCAAGCAGCTCAGCCGGCGCGCGCGAGAGCGCGGATCGTCGCCGAGGCGGCGACCCGGCCCTCGCCGTGATAAGCCTCGTGATTGGCCTCGATATCGCTCGAGCGATAGAGATAGTTGACCATGATCCCGGCGGATTGCTGCAGGCCCTTCGGCGAGACGTCGCCGAGCCAGTTGAGGCGCTCGACCCGGGCGCCATTGCTCAGGTGAAAATGGGCCACGGGATCAAGCGCGCGGCCCTGCGGCGCGCGCTCGTGCAGCAGATAGCGCGCGCACAGCCGCAACAGCGGCTCGCGCAGGGCGGCGGCGAGCCGCGGCTCCTCATGCCAGCCCGGACGGTCCAGGAGGCCCGGCAGATCGGCCGCCTCGGCGGCCGCCTGCAACGCCGTGCGCTCGCCCGCCAGCAGGAGATCCTCGCCGCGCTGGCGCTCGAGCCAGGCGCGAAAGCCCGGGACCGGCGACAGGGTGGCAAAGATCTTCAGGCGCGGCAATTCCTGCGCCAAGGCGTCGACCACCCGCTTGATCAGGAAATCGCCAAAGCTGATGCCGACGAGCCCGCGCTGGCAGTTCGAGATCGAATAGAAGATCGCGCTGTCGGCGGCATGCGGATCGCCGATCGGCGCGGTCTCGTCGAGAAGCGCGTGGATGTTGCCGGCCATGCCGTCGACCAGCGCCACCTCGACAAAGATCAGCGGCTCGTCCGGCATGCGCGGGTGGAAGAAGGCAAAGCAGCGGCGGTCCGCCTCGACCCGGTTCTTCAGATCGGTCCAGCCGCGGATCTCGTGCACGGCCTCGTAGAGCATCAATTTTTCGAGGAGCGCCGCGGGCGATTCCCAGCTGATCCGCTTCAATTCGAGAAAGCCGATGTCGAACCAGTTGGCAAAGAGCCGCCGCAGATCCTCGGCCAGCCCGCGCAACAGCGGGTCGCGCCCGCCGAGGCTCAACAACTCGGCACGCAGATCGACGAGAAACTTGACCCCGTCGGGGAGCGCGTTGAACTGGCGCAACAGGGCGATCCGCGGCGGCTCCAGCGCCGTCCGCAAGGCCGCTTCGGCGGCCGTCCGCTCGGCCGGACCTTTGGCCTCGATCAAGGCGGCGCAGCAGCGGTCGACCTCCTTGCGGTCGATGTCGAACTCGCGCGCGAGCAGTTGCAGAAACCGTTCGCGCCCCGGGGCGTCGAGCGCCAGATAGGTGCGCCCGAGAGCGGCCGCGCGGGCGCGCGCCGAAACCCCGCCGCCGCGCCCGTCGAGGCAGTCGAGCATGTATTGGCGCAGCCGGTCGACATCGTCGCCCGACACTTCGGCGCGCGCCGCGCCGCCGAGCACGCCGCGCGCGGATTCGGCGATCTCGCGCCAGGCGATGCGCAGATTAGACAGGGTGCGATCGAAGACGCCTTCGAAAAAGCTGGTCGGGGCGCGGTCGGTCATAGGGTGTCCGAGGGGCATCCGGCGGCGATCGGTCGCCTCACGAGACGCGAGCGCCGGCCCGCCGTCAATCCCCAAAACGCGCTCCTGTTCCATGTCGATGCGCGAGGTCGCGCAAAACCGCCGGCAAGGCGGTAACGAGGTCCTCGGCGATCAGCCCGGCCCCGATCCGGCGGGCGGCCGCGCCATGCAGCCAGGCCGCCGCCGCAGCGGCGGCGAAGGCGTCCATGCCCTGGGCCAAGAGCCCGAGCACAATGCCGGAGAGCACGTCGCCGCTGCCCGCGGTCGCGAGATCGGGCGGGGCGTTGGCGTTGATTGCGACGCGTCCGTCCGGGGCGGCGATCACGGTGTCGGCGCCTTTCAACAGGATCACCGCCCCGCTCTGCCGCGCCGCCCGGCGCGCCCGCTCGGCCTTGCCGCCGGCGCGGTCGAACAGGCGGGCAAACTCGCCCTCATGCGGGGTCAAGACGCACGGCGCGGCGATCGCCGCAAACAGCGCCGTAGGATCCCCGGCGAATACCGTCAGCGCATCGGCGTCGAGAACGCTCCTTTTGCCGGCGCCGAGGATCGCCAAGGCCTTGTCGCGCGTCTCCGCCGTGACCCCGGCGCCGGGGCCGATCAGCACGGCGTTGCGGCGCGGATCGGCCAAGAGCGCGCGGAAATCGTTGATGCTCGCGACTGGCTGGACGATGATCCCGGTCAGCGCCGCGGCATAGATCGCAAACGCGGCCTGCGGCGCCGCCACGGTGACGAGCCCGGCGCCGGC
>DATFCQ010000174.1:0-41384 GCA_035252905.1 Allostellaceae bacterium
TCATCGTGCTATCCTGGTCGAGAGCGGTGAGCGACCTGCTCAAGTCGTTCGGCTGGGGCATGGGGCACCTCGTCGGTTTGCTTCAGCGACGATTGTGCCTTCGGCTCGCCGCTCGCCCCATACCATCTTGACCCGCGGGGATGGGGAGGGTGAGGTGGGCGCTGGCGTTGGCGGCTCCCCCCACCTCACCCCGGCCCTCTCCGTCCCCAGGAGCGGAGAGGGAGAGACTGGCCGGTTTCTGCGATTTTCTGAGCTCGACTTTATGCAAAGTTGAGCATCATCAGCTATTGGAGATGAAGATCGCTTCGTTCTCGACGATCTCGTGCGCGCGTTCGAGGGTGAGCTTGAGGCGCCCGAAGTCTCCGAAGGTGCGCCAGCGCTCTCTGATCAAAGACCGATAGAAGAGTTCAAAACGGTCGCTCTGCGGGATCGGTTTCAGCCGGGCAACAGGGCGGCCGCTTTGGCAATCGTAGAGCGTGTAGCCGCCGCGGGACCTGATCACTTCGAGGCCGCGGAACAGGGCGGCGATCTTGTCCAGAACGGGATCTGCTGCCAGCATGGCTGGCAGTGTGTCGCGCGGGCGTTTCAGGTGCGAGCGCGCGGGTGCCAGCCCGTCGATGTGTCGCAGCGGCGGCGGCTTGCCGGGCAGCGCGAAAGCGCTTCTACGAGCGCGATGCAGCAGTCTTACCTGACCCCTGAGTTTGCAGGGCCCCCGTTGTCGGAGCGTTTGCTGTCGCGGCTGGCCGGGTTCACCGATCTTTTCACCCATCCGACCTGGGGCAACGCCCTCTGGCTGCTGGCAGGCTCCATTCTGGTACCGGGCCAGCGCACCGTGACGGCGGCGCTGCGCATCCTCGGACGGGATCGCGCGAACGACTTCCCGCTCTATCATGCCGTCTTGAGCCGGGCCGTATGGTCGCCGCGCGCGGTCGCCAGCCGTCTGCTCCGGCTCCTGCTCGCCACTCTAGTGCCGCCGCAGGCCACCGTACTGATTGGCCTCGATGATACTATCGAGCGCCGCTGGGGCGGCAAGATCAAGGCCCGCGGCATCTATCGCGATCCGGTCCGCTCGTCCAAAGGACACTTCGTCAAGACTAGCGGTCTGCGCTGGCTATGCGCCATGCTGCTCGTTCCCGTGCCCTGGGCCGGCCGCATCATGGCCTTGCCGTTCCTCACCCTGCTCGCGCCCTGCGAGCGCTTTTACGCCGGCAGCCCGCGGGCGCCCAAGACGCTGCTCGACTGGGCGCGGCAGGCGGTCCTGCAAATCCGCCGCTGGCTGCCAGACCGCCGCATCATTATCGTCGCCGACAGCGCCTTCGCCGCGCTCGAATTCCTTGCCGCCGTCCGCCAGCACGTGTGCGTTATCACCCGCTTGCGGCTCGACGCCAACTTGTTTGCCCCGGCCCCACCCAAGCGCCGCGGCCGCGGACGCCCGCCCCTCAAAGGGAAGCGGCTGCCCAAGCTCACCCAGCTGCTGCACGATCCCGCCCTCGTCTGGCACCGGCACACCGTCGCCCTGTGGTAGGGCCGAACCCATCATCTGGTCGAAATCGCCAGCGATACGGCCGTGTGGTACCACGCCGGCAAGCCCCCGGTGCCGATCCGCTGGCCGCTCGTGCGCGATCCCGCCGGCGAACTCGAGCCCCAGGCCTTTCTCGCCACCGATCTCACCGTCCTGCCGAGCGCAATGCTCGATTGGTTCGTCGACCGCTGGCAGCTCGAAGTCACCCCTGAGCCTGTCGAAGGGTCAGGAAACCCGCGCGCATCTCGGCCTGGAAACCCAGCGCCAATGGTCCGATCGCGCCATCCGGCGCACCACCCCGGCGCTGCTCGGCCTGTTCTCCCTCGTCACCCTATGGGCGCACGATCTGCAAACCGACCCGCACTTCCAGCCCAGAACTGCCGCCTGGTATGCCAAGCCGCACCGCACCCCTGAGCTTGTCGAAGGGCAGCGACGCCATCGCCGCCGTGCGCCGCGAAATCTGGGCGCATCACATTTTTTGCACATCCCGGAGTGGCGGCGAGATCATCGAAATACCCCGCAACATCTGGAACCGCATGGCGGACGCTCTCGCCTACGCCGCGTGATTCGATAAAGTCGAGCTGAGGACTTGGAAAAGAATAACGGCGGCCCTTTCCAAAGCCCTCCCCCTTGATGGGGGAGGGTTGGGAGGGGGTGACCCACATGAGTTCCGATCAGAAGGATCTGGTATTGGCGCCTGGGCCGCACGGCCGAGAGGGTTATAAAAGAACCCCGCCGCCCCTGCTCGCCACTGGCGGCTCTTGTCTCTCGCCGTGCTCCAGCAGGTGGGCGGCGCGATCGCCCGGGTGGACGGCAAGGCGACGGCTTACGGCAATCAAGAGGCCGCCCGGGACTGCTTCCCTGCCGCGATCTGGGAGGATCCCGCCGAGGACGGGCGTCACATCGCCTGGGCGCGCGCGTTCCGGGAGGCCGTGCGGCCGTTTGCGACCGGCGGCGTATACGCGAACAATCTTGGCGAGGAAGGGGAGGAGCGCGTGCGCGCCGCCTGCGGCGCGAACTATGCGCGCCTCGCCGCGCTGAAGGCAAAGTACGATCCCCACAATATGTTCCGCTTGAACCAAAACATAAGACCGGCCCGGTGAGCCGGCGCGGCGCGGCGGATCTTTCCGAAGGAGGCGCCAGGCTTGCCGTTGATGTGCGGCGGGCCGGTTGACCCTTGAATAGCGGTTGCGGCGTCCCAAATCGACTGCCGCCGGGCGCCGCACGGGCCCGGCAGGGATCATTTCCCATGTTGCTCGCAGGAGGACGTGGCAATGACGGTCGCAGATTTTCCGCTTCCCCCGGTAACGATCTCCTCGAACCCGGCGCCTCCCCCATCGGACACGGGGCCTAGCCAGGCGCAATCCTATCGCAGCCGCGCCGTCCCCGAAGACGGCGACGGTGAGGACCATGTCGTGGTCTCTCCGGCGCCACAACACTGGCCCAGGATTTTTCCCGGTCTTTAACGGGGCCGCCGTCCCAAAACGCAGGGCTCGGCTGCGGCGTCGCCGAGCCGGACCGCACGGTGCCTTTGGGCATCCAATCGCGGCTTCGCCTGCCGTTTCACGACTACGCAGGAGGAGGATCAATCATGGCAATGCTGTTTCCCGATCCGTTCGACGCTCTGGTTCAATTCCAGCAAGCGCTCGACGCGTTTCGCGCCAGCGGCTGGCTCGGCTCGGGTCCGAGCGCCGGCGGCGCCTATCCACCGCTCAACATCTTCCGTAAGGGCGAGGACATTGTCGTCATCGCCGAGGTGCCCGGTGTCCGCAAGTCGGATCTCCAGGTCCAAGTCAAAGGCAATACAATCCGCATTGCCGGCGGCAAGACCGTCGATTACGGCGAGGCTGCGGCGCTGCATCGTCGCGAGCGGCTGGCCGGACGCTTCGATCGCGCCGTCACCCTGCCCGTCGAAGTTGACGCGGATCGGGTCAAGGCCGAGTGCCGGGACGGGATCTTGGCGCTCTATCTCCCGCGCGCCGAGCGGGATAAGCCGAAATCGATCCCCGTGGGATGAGCGGTCGCCGCTCCCTGACGATCCATACGACGGAGGAGAAAATGGCAAGATCGCAAGCGCTCGAAGTACAGGAAAAGAAGGAGCTTGTCTCAAAGGAAGAAAAGACGGTTCCTGCTCGGTACTATGTTCCCACCACCGATATATTCGAGACCGAGGACGCCCTGACTGTCGTCATGGAAATCCCCGGCGTCGAAAAGCAGGCGGTCGACGTAAACGTCGAGAACAATGTTCTGCGGGTGGAAGCGCGGATCGACTCCTCGAAGTACGACGGCCTGGAGCCGTTGTATGCCGAATACAATGTCGGCCATTTCGCCCGATCATTCACGCTGTCGAACAAGATCGACCAGCAGCAGATCAGTGCGCAGCTCGATGACGGCGTATTGACCCTGACGCTCAAGAAGGCAAAAGAGGCGCTGCCGAGGCGGATCGCGATCGGTTGACCGTGCGATCACGAGAGGCGGGGACTGGGTCATTCTTGTCTCCGCCTCTCCGCCTTAACTCGATTGAAAGAAACTGCTCGCGCGACAGTTGTGAACAATGCGGGGTTGGCCAGAGGCTTCCTGTTTGGCGGCAGAGGCTTATTCCGATTGGTCCGGTACTACCAGGTTTTGTGTCTTACGTCATGCCCGGGCTCGACCCGGGCATCCACGCGCTTGCCAGTGCTGGAGCCAGTTCCGCGGCGTGGATGCCCACGGATCAAGTCCGACCATGACAACCAGATATTGAGTCTACCGGAAGCGACGGGATAAGCCTCTGGCGGCATTAGGCCATTGAAGCCGCGCCTGCAGCGGGAACCGCTATTTACATTCAGCAATAACATCATCCACATCGGCCTGGATCGGCAATAGTATCGATCCGGTCCTGTCCGGGGTCTTGAAACCGGAAGGACGGTTTCTACATCGAAATTGCCGGATGCCCGAAAGGGGTCCGGCGGGGCGCCCGCCAGGCGCCCTTCTGTGGTCGTATCCATGTTGCTCAGCGGAGGATGTGGCTATGAGCACGCTGTTCGACTTTGCGCCGTTATGGCGCTCCGCCATCGGGTTCGATCACCTGTTCGACATGCTCGAACAGGCGATGAAGAGCGAAGACCCGGTTCAGTATCCGCCCTACAATATCGAGCGCACCAAGGAAGGCGCCTATCGGCTGACGCTGGCCGTCGCCGGCTGGAGGCCTGACGAGATCACGGTGACCGCCGAGCCGAATGCGCTGGTCGTCTCCGGAGAAAAGGCCGAGCCCAAAGGCGTGTACTACCTGTATCGCGGCATTCCCGCGGCTGCTTTCGAGCGGCGCTTCCATCTTGCGGATTATGTGCAGGTCCGCGAGGCACGGATCGCGAACGGTCTTTTGACCATTGACCTCGTGCACGAAGCGCCCGAGGCGCTGAAGCCGCGCCGTATCCCGATCGTGAACGGCAGCGCACCGCAGGCAATCGAACCGAAACAGGCCGCGTAAGCCTGTTTCTCCCCCGTAATCCATAACGACGGCGGGCGCGGCTCGCACCCGTCGGCGTGCCCGCCGCCGTGATCGAAATGGAGGTGGACAATGGCCATTACCGATCTCATCCCCTGGGCTCGGAACCGGAACCTGCCGGCTCCGCGCCAAACCGACGAACATCCGTTCCTGGCGCTGCATCGTGAGGTAAATCGGATGTTCGACAACTTCTTCCGCGGCTTCGACTGGCCGACGAGCGCCGCTCCGGGCTGGCCGCTTGGCGGCTGGCCGCGCGTCGAGGTCAGCGAGAGCGACAATGAGGTGACGCTCGTCGCCGAACTGCCCGGGATGGAGGAGAGAGATGTCGAGCTGACCTTCCGTGAGGGCATGCTGATCTTCAAGGGCGAGAAGAAGGCCGAAACCAACGATGCAGTGTACAGCGAGCGCTGGCACGGCCAGTTCGAGCGCGCCGTCCAGCTCGGCCCCGATGTCGATCCCGAAAAAATCAAGGCCGAGTTCAAGAACGGCGTGCTGATCGTCACCGTCGGCAAGCGCCCGGAGGCGCAACGTCAAGTCAAGCGCATCGCAATCAACGCCTAGCCGGCGAGGAGCCGAGTGCATCGCATCCCGGGCAGCCCCCACGGGCTGCCCGGGATGCTGAGACCAGAGAGGATCGCCATGAACATTGAACCGAAACCGCGCGTATATTTGTTTTCGGCTTCCGTGCCTGCGCCGGCCAACGACAATGCCGAGCCTCCACCGCCGGCCGGACCGTCCCGGCGGCGTGCCGTCATTGACAAGCCGGCGAAATCCGCCGTGACTTCGGGCCGTGCCGGCATGAAACGATGGCTGCTCGAATTCGAGCCGCAATCGGCTCAGTTTATCGAGCCGCTGATGGGCTGGGCCGGCAGTGCCGATCCGCTGGCGCAAATGCGGCTCACTTTCCCGAGCCGCGATGCGGTGGTCACATATGCAAAGCGTCGGGGCCTCGACGACGAGGTCCGCGAGCAGCAGGAGCGTGTCCCCTTCGGATCGAGCAAAGCCGCTGAATTGCCGCTCCCGACCCCGGAGGTGATCGGCTCGCGCGCGACGCAGGCGGCATAACCCTGCGCGCGCAGCGCTTACCCCGAGCCACCCCAATAGGATAAAAGAGTTCGCGCATGCCTCGGTCGAGCCGAACCAACAGTTTCAACTTCTGCTTTCCGGTGGCCCTCCCGTTGCCTGGCATCGGCAGGCCTTCCTTTGATCTCCAATACATGTCAAAGGGAGGTGATGACCGATGCCTTTGACCATGGACCATGCGCGGATGTGGCGTGCTCGCGCAGAAGAGATCCGCGCCAAGGCGGAGAATTACATGTCGCCAGAGGCCAAGAGGGGAATGTTGAATGCGGCACACGTTTACGAGCTATTGGCCGATGAGCTGGAAAAGGAGCTGACAAAGCGGCCCGAGGGCAGTAGTAATGTTATAGAAAATTAAGGCCTCATTTTTCTGCTCAAGCTGTAGTCGAGATTTTCTACCGCACTCGCCTCTCCATAGGAATGGAAAGTGGCAGAAAGCCTTGACGTCGGGGGAAGCAGCTTTAAGTATTCGTGCCCTTGCCATGTCTCAAGGCGGGTGAACCTTATCGAACCAGGACCTGTTATGAAAACCGCTGACCGCCCCGGCGCGGAGAAGAGCCAAAAGAGCAGCCTGACGCCCAATGACCCGGGCGGTGACGGCGATTTGCACCGGGCGCCGACGGAGACGGCTGCACTCCGGAGAGAGCGCGAGCTCTGGTACCACAAAGTACTCGACGCGCTGCCCGCGGCTGTTTACACGACCGACGCTGCCGGTCGGATCACCTATTACAACCGGGCCGCCGTCGCCCTCGCGGGCCGCCGGCCGGAGCTGGGCAAGGGCGAATGGTGCATCGGCGGGCGCCTCTACAGGCCGGACGGCACGCCGATGCCGCACGACCAGTGCCCCATGGCCGTGGCGCTCAGGGAGAACCGGCCCATCCGGGGCGAGGAGGCGATCCTGGAGCGCCCCGACGGAACGCGCATTGCCTTTCTCCCCTACCCGACACCGCTGCGCGACGCTTCGGGCACACTCATCGGCGCGCTCAACCTGCTGGTCGACATTACGGATCGGAAGGCGGCCGAAAGCGCGCGCGCCTATCTCGCCGCCCTTGTCGACTCGTCCGACGACGCCATCGTCAGCAAGAACCTGGACGGGATCGTCACGAGCTGGAACCGGGGCGCCGAAACCGTTTTCGGCTATCCCGCGGAGGAGATGATCGGCCGCCCGATCGCGGTGCTCATTCCACCCGACCGATTGCACGAAGAGGACATGATCCTGGCCCGGCTGCGGCGCGGCCAGAAGATCGACCACTTCGAGACGGTGCGGCGCCGCAAGGACGGGCGCGAGATCGACGTCTCCTTGACCATCTCGCCCGTTCTCGACACTGCGGGACGGATCATCGGCGCCTCCAAGATCGCCCGCGACATCACCGAGAGGAAGCGTGCCGAGGCGGCCTTGCGCGACCTCAACGAGAATCTCGAGCGGCGTGTCGCCGAGCGCACGCGGGAGCTTGCCGAGGCGATCGAGCGCGAGCGCGCCCAGGCAAAGGAGCGCGAGCAGACCGAGGCGGCGCTCCAGCAGGCGCAGAAGATGGAAGTGGTGGGGCAGCTGGCCGCCGGCGTGGCGCACGACTTCAACAATCTGCTGACCTCTGTCCTCGGCAATCTGGAACTCCTCAGTATGGGCCTCGCCGACGAGCGCCTGCAAAAGCTGGCGCAAGCCGCGACGCGGGCGGCGCAGCGCGGGGTCAAGCTCAACGAACAGATGCTGGCGTTCTCGCGCAAGCAGCATCTGACGCCGGCATCGATCGATCTCAATGCCTTGGTGAGGGGGATCGAGGACATGCTGCGCCGCACCCTCGGCGGCACTATCGCGGTGACGACCGCCCTCGCCCCCGATCTCTGGCCCGCTCTGGTCGATCCGCACCAGCTCGAACTCGTCATTCTCAACCTCGCGATCAACGCGCGCGACGCGATGCCGTTCGGCGGACGGATCCGGATCGAGACCCGGAACGTCAAGGCGAGTGCGCTCGACAAATCCGTCGCACTGGCTCCGGGCGACTATGTGCGCATCTCGATCGCCGATACCGGCGAGGGTATGAGCGAGGACGTGCTGGCGCGCGCCTGCGAGCCGTTCTACACGACGAAGGGGCCGGGCAAGGGCAGCGGCCTGGGTCTCGCGCAGGTTTACGGCGTCGCGCAACAGTCCGGCGGCGGGATGCGGATCAGGAGCGCGGTCGGCCGGGGGACGACGGTCGAGGTGTACCTGCCGCGCAGCTTCGCGCGGGCGGAGGCAGCGACCGAGTGGCGGGACGGCAAGCAATCCCAGGCTCCGGGCAGCCGGGCGACGGTGCTCGTCGTCGAGGATCAGGAGGATGTGCGCGAGGTCATCGCCGCCCAGCTCGAGGTCCTCGGCTACCAGACGGTCCAGGCCTCCAGCGGTCGAGCGGCGCTCGATCTCCTGGGCGGCAATTGCGCCGGCGTCGACGCGCTGATAGCGGACTATGCGATGCCCGGAATGTCCGGGATCGAGTTGGCGGAGGCGGTGCGCGTCACATGCCCCGATCTGCCGGTCATTATCGCCACCGGCTATGCGGATACCACCGGCTTCGGCGAGCGGATCGAGGACGCCGTCCTGCTCAAGAAGCCATATCGGATGAACGAACTCGGGGCTGCCGTCGAATACGCGTTGCGTCATCAAAACCGCCATGGGAGGCCGTCGCGTGTCGACCCGCTGCGGCCTGCCGAACGGCCCCGAGCACCTGAGAACTATAAAATCTGATACCTCTGCGCGGCGCGGGCGTTGATTGGCTGCTTAGGTGCCCCAAGCCTCGCGTTTTCCGGAAAAGGCGGATGGCGGACAAATCGGCGGAGGAGGTGCTCGTCCAGGGCCTGCGAGACGAGCTGGCGCGGCAAGCACGTCATATGGCTGACTTGCAACTGGCGGTGAAAGCGCGCGACGAGTTTCTTGCCATCGCCGCCCACGAACTGCGCAACCCGATGACGCCCATCCTCGGCCAGATCGACATTCTGCTGACCACCGCCCGCCGTGCTGGCAGCTTCTGCCCGCAACCCATCGCGGCGGGACTGGAACGCCTGGAGCAGTTGATCGACAGCTATATACAGCGCGCGACGGCGCTGCTCGACATCTCCCGCATCACCTCGGGCAAGCTGCACGTGCACTATCGACCCGTGGAGCTGAGCGAACTGATCCTTAACTGCGTACGGAAGCACCTGCCGACCTTCGAGCGGGCGGGCTGCTCCGTCGTGCAACACCTGCAATCCGGGGTCACGGCGCATCTCGACGCCCTCGCCGTCGAACAGATCGTCGACAATCTGCTGTCGAACGCCGCGAAGTACGGCGCGGGCGCACCGGTCGAGATCGCCCTGTCGTGCAACGAGACGACAGCACAGTTTTCTATCCGCGACCACGGGATCGGCATTTCCGCCGGGGATCAAGCGCGCATCTTCGACCGTTTCGAGCGCGTGGTGAGCGCCCGCAATCAAAGCGGCGGCTTCGGCATCGGTCTGTGGATCTCCCGCCAGCTCGTGGAGGCGCTGCACGGCGACATCATCGTGGACAGTCGCCCTGGCGAGGGCTCGACCTTCGAGGTCATCCTGCCTCGCCGACCGGACAAGATGAGCGAAGCAATGGAATGAGCGAACAGCGGCACGACGACAGCGAGCTTGAACGGGTCCCCACAGGCGTTCCCGGCTTCGACGTTATCCTGCGCGGCGGCCTGTTCGCGGGTGGGGCCTACATCGTTCGCGGGACGCCGGGCACCGGCAAGACGATCCTGGCGAACCAGATCTGCTTCAACCACGTCCACGCCGGCGGGCGAGCGCTCTATGTCACGCTGTTGGCGGAAGCGCATGCGCGGATGCTTCAGCATATCCGCCGCTTGCGCTTCTTCGACCCGGCGGCGATCCCCGGATCGCTCTATTACGTCAGCGCCTTCCGGACGCTGGAAGAGGACGGACCCAGGGGCTTAATGGATCTGCTGCGCCGCGAGGTGCAGGGGCACCGGGCAACGCTGCTGGTGCTCGACGGCCTCCTCGCCATCGAGGAAGCCACGGCGTCGGATCAGGAATTCCGCAAGTTCGTGCATGAGCTGCAAGCCTACGCCGCGCTCGAAGGATGTGTCGTGCTGCTGCTGACCAACGGCAGCCGCAAGGAATACCACCCCGAGCATACGATGGTGGACGGGCTTGTCATGCTGTCCGATCAGCCGGTCGGCGCGCGCTCCGTCCGCGAATTGGAAATCCGCAAATTCCGCGGGAGCGGGTTCCTGCAGGGAAAACACGCCTTCCGCATCACCGATGACGGCATCGTGATCTACCCGCGGCTGGAAGCGCTGCTCGCCCGTCCCTCGGCCGAAGACGCCTGCGGAGAGGATCGCGTCACGACCGGGGTTCCCTATCTCGACGACATGCTCGGCGGCGGTCTGCCCTGCGGGACGACGACATTGGTCATGGGGCCGTCGGGCGGCGGCAAGACCACGCTCGGCCTTCATTTCGTGGCCGAGGCGAGCGCGGCCGAGCCGGCGCTCGCCTTCACCTTCTATGAGACGCCAAACCGATTGCTGATGAAGGCGCGTCGCGTCGGCCTCGATCTCGAACGCAGGCTTCGCGACCGCCATCTCGAAATCCAGTGGCAGCCCCCGACCGAGCAGCTTCTCGACGAACTCGGCAACCGGCTGGTCGAGAGCGTCCGGCGCGGCCACATCCGGCGCCTGTTCATCGACGGCATCGACGGCTTCCGGCAAGCCGCGACGGACCAGCGCCGGATCACACACTTCTTCGCGGCTCTGTCGAACGAGTTTCGCGCGCTCGGCATCCATACCTGCTACACGGCGGAGGCGCGCAGCCTGATCGGCCCCGAGATCGAAGCGCCGACAACGGGCATTTCCGTAGTGGCCGAGAACATGATCCTGCTGCGCTTTGTCGAGCTGCACTCTCACCTCTATCGCCTCTTGTCCATAATCAAGGTGCGGGACAGCGGCTTCGATTCATCGCTACGCGAATTTCGCATTACGCAACGGGGCATCGAACTGGCGAACAGCTTCGAAAGCGCCGAGGCGATCCTTTCGGGCTTCGCGCGGCTTCGGCCCGGACACAAGCAAGCCTCGGCGGCACCGCCGCCAAAGCGCAACAGACGCCGTCCGGGATGAGGGCAATGAGGACCGTCCTCGTCGTCGATGACGAGTTCGGCGTCGCCGAGGTGCTGGAGAGCATCCTCACCGATGCCGGCTATAACGTCGTTTCCGCGATCAACGGACGTCAGGGGCTCGCCCGATTGTCGAAAGCCAGGCCGGACGTGGTCCTCCTCGACTTCATGATGCCGCTGGTCAATGGACCGGCCATGCTCCGCGCCATGGCGGCCGATCCGGCCTATCGCACAATTCCCGTGATCATGATGAGCTCGCTCGACGAGGAAACGGTTCGCCGGGAGTGCGACAGATTTGCTGCGTTCCTGCGCAAGCCGTTCAGGGCGAGCGCGGTTCGCGATGCGGTTGCCCGTGTGTTGGACAACAATCGCGGGTCGGACGATGTATCGGATTTATCGTGACGAAGGTCGAATAGCCGGGATTTCTCTCTGATTTTCATAAACGTAGGATAGATTGAGCAACGCGAAACCCATCTGTTCTCGAGAAAATCTGCACCTTTTGCGTGTGCGCTCGGCGGCCCCGCAGGACCGTTCTCCGGCCTCCACAAATTTCGCTGTTCCGGGGCCGGAAGGAGCAAAAATTGCGGTATTCCGCGCGCCGGATACGTTGTTATTTTGCGCTCCGAATTCGGTTGTAGACCGCACAACCTGGCCGATCCTGCGGGTTTCGCCGCTGCGGGGCGGAATGCGGGGCGCAAAATACGCTGTTTCCGGCGGCGGCGCGCGCCGGAAATCGCCTATTTCCCGCCGTCCACCGGCAGCACCTGTCCGTTGACAAAGCTCGCCAGATCCGACGCAAAGAACACGACCGCATGGGCGATGTCCTGCGCCGTGCCGAGCCGCCGCAGCGCGATCCGCTCGACGAGCGCCCTTTGTCCTTCCGCTCCGTAGCCCGCCCACTGCTTCTCGGTCGCCGCATTGGTGCGCACCAATCCCGGCGCCACGCTGTTGACGGTGATCCCGAACGGCCCCAATTCATGCGCCAACTGCCGCGTCAGTCCGACGACCGCGTGTTTGGCCGCGCAATAGGCCTGGATGCCGGTCAATGACGGCGCGAGGCCCGCACCCGAGCTGATGTTGACGATCCGCCCGCGCCGCGCCCGCTTCATCCCGGCCGAAGCGGCCCGGCTCAAGACAAAGGCGGCGCCGACATTGATCGCAAAGATGCGGTCCCAGTCGGCGTCCGGCACGTCCTCGACCGGCCGCATGTCCTGCCCCGCGACGCCGCCCGCGTTGTTGACCAATATGTCGACCGCGCCGCCCGTTCCCGCCTCGATGCGGGCGATCCACGCCGCCGCCGCGGCGCGGTCGGTCAGATCCAGGACCTCGGTTTTGACTCCGGCCTTCGCGGTCTCGGCGAGTTCGGCTTCCGACAGGTCGCAGCCGAACACCCGCGCGCCGAGCCCGGCAAAGGTTTCGGCGATCGCGCGGCCGAACCCGTGCCCGACGCCGCTGACCACGACGATCTTGCCGTCAAACCGGATCTGCACGGCTGCGCCTCACATGTTGTACTGGAACCCGTCCACCTTGAAATCCTGCCCGGTGATGTAGCAGGGCTCGCTGGCGGCGAGAAAGACCACGAGCTCTGCCACGTCCTGCGGCGTGCCGACGCGATGCAGGGCGATGCCGTCGCGGGCGATCTCCGCCCCGCGCTCGACGATGACCGGGTTCTTCGCCAGTTCGGTCTCGATCAGGCCGGGGCAGATCGCATTGATCAGGATCGACGGGCCCAATTCCTTTGCCAAGGCCCGCGTCATCCCCAGGATGCCCGCCTTTGCCGCAGCGTAGGAGAACCGGCTCAGCGCCGCGGTCACGCCGCCGGAATGCGCGTTCAGCGAAGACATCGAGACGATCCGCCCGCCGCCCTGCGCCAGCATGACCGGCGCGACCGCGCGGATGTAATTGAAGCAGCTCTTCAGGTTGACCGCGATCGTCTCGTCGTATTCGGCCTCGCTGATCTCCAGGATCCCCTTCGGCATCGGCCGCCCGGCATTGTTAAGGAGGAAGTCGATGCGGCCGAACCGCTCCTTGACCGCGGCCGCCGCCTGTTGCGCCCCGGCGAAATCCGCCACGTCCGCCTTGAGGCACAGCGCCGGCCTGCCGAGCGCGCCGATTTCCGCGGCGGTGCGCTCCATCTCGGGCTCCAACAGATCGACCAATGCGATTGCGAACCCGGCGCGGGCGAGACCGTGCGCGCAGGCCCGGCCGATGCCGCGCGCGCCGCCGGTGACGATCGCGACCTTTTGCGCCGTGCCGTTCATGATCCCCCGCAGATCCGCGTCGCCCGTCGGCAGCGTCCGAAGCGCGGGTATTTCTGTCAACCGGTATTTCCCCAGGAGGCCATAGAATGACCGCCGCACAAGCCGGGAGGACGGGATGACGGGCAGCAGGGGCAGAGCGGCGATCGTGACCGGTGCGGCGGGCGGCATCGGGCGGAAACTGGTGCAGGGCCTTCTCGGGGCCGGCATCCGGGTGGCTGCCGTCGACCGCGAGCGCGCGGCGCTTGCGGCAAGCGAAACCGAATGGGGCGGCGGCGGCGCCCTGATGACGATCGCGGCCGATCTCGCGCAGGACGAAGCGGCCGATCAGATCGTCGGCACCGCGCAGAGCCGCTTCGGGCCGATCGACATCCTCGTCAACAACGCCGGGATCGGCCCCGGCGCGATCCGCCCCGACAGCTGGGAGCGGCCGCTCAAATTCTGGGAGATCACGCCGCCGGACTGGCGCCGCTTTGTCGCGGTGCATACAACGGCCCCGCTGGCGCTGGCCCGCGTGCTGGCGCCCGAGATGATGCGCCGCGGCTGGGGGCGCATCATCAACGTCACGACCAGCCTCGGCACGATGCTGAACGTCGGGATGCCGACCTACGGCCCGTCAAAGGCCGCGCTCGAAGCGATGAGCGCGATCTGGGCGAAAGACCTCGCCGGCACCGGCGTCACCGTCAATGTATTGGTGCCGGGCGGGGCCACCAACACGCCGATGATCTCCGACGCGGCCGGTTACGCCCGCGACCGCCTGATCCAGCCGGAGGTCATGGTGCCGCCGCTCCTCTGGCTGGTCTCCGACGCAGCCGGGGCGGTGACCGGCCGGCGCTTTCTCGGCGTCCATTGGGACCCCGCTCTGCCGCCGGAGGAGGCCGCCGCAAAGGCCGGGGCGCCGGTGGCCTGGAGCGACATCGCGACAATGCCGATCACGCCCAATTGACCGCGAGGGCGAGGAGAGCCGGCAAAAGGCCCCTCACCCCGGCCCTCTCCCCGCATTGCGGGGAGAGGGAGGGACCCGCGCCGGAAGGCGCGGGAGGGTGAGGGGCGGAGAAGGAGACATCGCACGGCGCCGGGGTTGCGCGGGGCGGCGGAATTTGCCCTAATCGCCGCCCCCGTTCCTTTGTCGAACATTGGCGATGAAGCCTGCGCGTTTCGAATACTGCGCCCCCGCTACTCTGGAAGAGGCGGTCGCCTTGTTGGCGGCCGATCCCGAGGCCAAGCCGATCGCCGGCGGGCAAAGCCTGATGCCGTTGCTCGCCTTCCGCCTCGCCGCGCCGAGCCTCCTCGTCGATCTGCGGCGGCTCTCCGGACTTGACGGGATCGCGGTCGGCGCCGACGGCGTCCGGCTTGGCGCCCGGGTGCGCTGGCGCGACATCGAGGCCGACGCAAGGCTCGCCGCCGCGCATCCGCTGGTGCAGGAGGCGGTCAAGCATGTCGCGCATTACCAGATCCGCAACCGCGGCACGGTCGGCGGCAGCCTCGCCCATGCCGACCCGGCGGCGGAACTGCCGGGGGTCGCGGTCGCCTGCGACGGCGTGATCCGGGTCGTCGGCGCGGCCGGCGCGCGGACGATCCCGGCGGCGGAATTCTTCCTCGGGCCGCTCGAAACCGCGTTGCGGCCGGGCGAACTCGTCACCGAATTGCACCTGCCGTCCTGGCCGGCGGGACGGCGCTGGGCGTTCCGCGAATTCGCCCGGCGTCCCGGCGATTTCGCCCTTGCCGGAGTGGCGCTGTTCTATGACGAGGAGAGGGATGGGCGCGCCCGCGACACGCATATCGGGGTGATCGGCGCGTGCCGGCGGCCGCACCGCCTCGCGCCGGCCGAGGCGCTGTTGAACGGCCGGGTCGTCGACGAGGCGACAATCGCCGCGGCGGCACAGGCGGCGTCCGCCGCAGTCGATTCGCCGCAGGATCTGCACGCCGACGCCGATTACCGCCGCGCCCTCGTCGCCACACTGGTCGAGCGCGGATTGCGCGCCGCCCGGAACGGGAGCCGCCGATGACGATTGCCTTCACGGTCAACGGCAAAAGGGTCGCGGTCGCGGTCGAGCCGCGCTTGAGCCTCGCCGACTGCCTGCGCAACCAGTTGCGGCTGACCGGCACCCATCTCGGCTGCGAGCACGGCGTCTGCGGCGCCTGCACCGTCCTTGTCGACGGGGAGGCGGTGCGCTCCTGCCTGATATTGGCGGTGCAGGCCGAAGGCAGCGAGATCGTCACGATCGAGGGATTGTCGCGCGACGACGGCCTCTCCCCGCTGCAGACCGCCTTCCGCAAGCATCACGCCCTGCAATGCGGCTTCTGCACCCCCGGCATCCTGACCACCGCGCATGCCTTGTTGACCGAGGAGCCGGACGCCGGCGAGGAGCGCATCCGTTCCGTGCTGTCCGGCAATCTGTGCCGCTGCACCGGCTATATCCCGATCGTCGAGGCGATCCTCGAAGCGCGCTCCGCCTACCAAAAGGGGGAGCAGCCGTGACCCGCTTTTTTCCCTCTCCCCCGTTTGCGGGGGGAGAGGGAAGGGTGAGGGGGGCGATGCCGGAATCTGTCCTCTACGGCCCCCTCACCCTACCCTCTCCCCCGGCCAGCGGGGGAGAGGGGACATTAGGGACGAAGGTTTTGTGGACCAACCATGAGAAGCTTGCTTAATCGCTATATCGGCAGCCCGATCGAGCGGGTCGAGGATCTGCGCTTTCTGCGCGGCCGCGGCGAATATGTCGGCGATCTCGCACGCCCGGGCATGCTGCACGCCGCGATCCTGCGCAGCCCCGTTGCGCATGGCCGGATCCGCCGGATCGAGGCCGCGCCGGCCTTGGCGATCCCCGGCGTCCATGCGGTGATCACCGCCGCCGAGATCGGCGCCTTGCCCCGCATCCCGTTGCGCCTGCAGACCTCGCCCGCGACCGAGCCGTTCCGCCAGCCGGTCATCGCCAGGGAGCGCGTGCGCTATGCCGGCGAGCCGGTCGCGGTCGTCGTCGCCGACAGCGCCGCCCTGGCCGAGGACGGGGTCGACGCGATCCGATTGGAGATCGACGAATTGCCGGTCGTCGCCGACCGCCATGTCTCGGCCCGGCACGAGACGCTGTTGTTCGAGGAGGCCGGCACCAATCTGGCGATGAAGTTCACCGCGGTGAAGGGCGACGCCGACGCGGCGTTCCGCGACGCCCACTACACGCGCCGCGCCCGTTTCCGGGTGCAGCGCCACACCGCTTTGCCGATGGAGCCGCGCGGGCTTCTGGCCGAATGGGACGCAGCCTCCGGCCGCATGGTCGTATCGGGCGCCGCCAAGGTGCCGTTCTTCAACCGCCGCACTGTCGCAGCGATGCTGGGACTGCCGGAAAGCGCGGTCGATCTGATCGAGAACGACGTCGGCGGCGGCTTCGGCGCGCGCGGCGAGTTCTACCCCGAGGACTTCCTGATCCCGTTCGCGGCGCGATCTGTCGGACGGCCTGTCCTATGGCTGGAGGACCGCCGCGAGCATCTGTTGGCGATGAACCACGCCCGCGAGATGGAGGCCGAGGTCGAGATCGCCTGCGCCAGCGACGGCACGATCCTCGCCCTGCGCGGCGAGGTCTATGTCGATCTCGGCGCCTATATCCGCACCAACGGATTGACCGCGCCGCGCAATGTCGCGCAGTTCTTCAGCGGGCCCTACCATATCCCGAACATCCGCATCGGCTCCTCGGCGCTCGTCACCAACAAGACGCCGACCGGGACCTACCGCGCCCCGGGACGCTACGAGGGCAGCTTTTTCTGCGAGCGGTTGATCGAACTGGCGGCCAGGGATCTCGGGATCGACAGCGCCCTGATGCGCCGCCGGAACCTGATCGCCGACAATGAGATGCCGTACAAACTGGCCCGCGTCGAGCCCGGCGACCTCTATGCCGAGACCGAATGCGACAGCGGCGACTATGCCCATGCCTTTGACCGCTGCCTCGCCGAGTTCGGCTGGGCCGACAAGCAGAAACTTCAGGGGCGCTTGATCGACGGCCGCTATCACGGCGTCGCCGTCGCCTGCTTTATCGAGGGCGGCGGCGCCGGACCGAAGGAATTGGCGCGGCTCACCCTGGAAGGGGACGGCTCGGTCACGGTCGCGGTCGGCTCGGCCGCCGTGGGCCAGGGGCTGGAGACCGTGATGGCGCAGATCGCCGCCGACTCGCTCGGCCTCGCAATCGAGCAGGTGCGGGTCCTGCACGGCTCGACGACCTTGCTCGACGAGGGCTACGGCGCGTTCCATTCGCGCTCGACCGTACTCGGCGGCTCGGCCGTGTCCGAGGCCGCCGCCTTGTTGGTCGAGAAGATCCGCGCGGCGGCGGCACAGCGGCTTGGCTGCGCGCCGTCCGACATCGAGATCGGCGACGGCCGCGCCGGCCTGCGCGGCGGCCCTTCGCTGGCGCTCGCCGAACTCGCCGCGGACCGGATCGAAGCCGAATACGCCTTTGCGAATAATCACCGCCATACCTACGCCTACGGCACCGTCGCCGCGCATGTCGCGGTCGATCCCGGCACCGGGCAGGTCGATCTGTTGGATTACCTCGTCGTCGAGGATGTCGGCCGCATCGTCAACCCATTGACCCTGCACGGCCAAGTGATCGGCGCGACCGTCCAGGGGCTCGGCGGCGCCTTGTTGGAAGACCTCGTCTATGACGAGCACGGGCAGTTGCTCGCCGGCACTCTGGCCGACTATCTGATCCCGACCGCGTCCGATTTCCCGAACATCCGAGCGATCTCGCTTGAACACCGGCCGTCGCCGACCAACCCGCTCGGGGTCAAGGGCGCCGGCGAGGGCGGTATTATCCCGGTCGGCGGCGTAATCGCCAATGCGGTGGCCGGCGCCCTGTCGGAATTGGGCGCTGCGCCCGACACATTGCCCCTGTCGCCGCCGCGCGTGTGGCGCCTCGCCCATCCGCAATGACGAGCCCGGTCGCCGAACGGCCTGCCCTCCGCCGCGCGGCCGAGCCCGCCGCGAGCGAGCGTCCGCTGATCACGGTCGAGGCCGTCGACAAGCTTTATGCGGTGCGCCAGGGCGAGCCGGTCCGGGCGCTCTCCGACATCAGCTTTGAACTGCGCGACGGCGAGGTCTTGTCGGTCGTGGGGCCGAGCGGCTGCGGGAAGTCGACCTTGTTGCGGATCATGGCCGGGCTCGACGTGCCGTCGCGCGGCCGGGTCCTGCTCGCCGGCGAGAGGGTCAGCGGGCCGCGGCGCGAGATCGGCGTCGTCTTTCAGCAGGCGACATTATTGCCCTGGCGCACCGTGCTCGACAATGTGCTGTTGCCGGCGCAATTGCAGCGGTTGGAGCGCGCCCGCAGCATCGAGCGGGCGCGCCAATTGCTCGACCTCGTCGGACTTGTCGGCTTCACCGACAAATACCCGTTTGAATTGTCGGGCGGCATGCAGCAGCGCGTCGCGATCTGCCGGGCGCTCGTCTGCGATCCGCGCATCCTGCTGATGGACGAGCCGTTCGGCGCGCTCGATGCGATGACCCGCGAGCAGATGAATGTCGAATTGATGCGCATCCAGGCCGAGCAGAAGAAAAGCGTGGTGTTCATCACCCACAGCATCCCCGAGGCGGTGTTTCTCGGCGACCGGGTCATGGTGATGACGAAGCGGCCCGGCCGTATCGCCCGGATCGCCGCGATCGACCTGCCGAAGCCGCGCACTTTGGCGACGATGGGCAGCGCCCTGTTCGCGGCGCAATGCAACGACATCCGCCTCGCCTTCAGCGGCCGGTCAGAGGGGGCGGAGTTCTGAGATGACGCCGCGCTCCGCACGGGTTCAGCAGGTTGCGACCCTGATCGTTGTGTTGGCCGTGTGGGAAGGCGCTGCGCGGCTCGGCTGGCTGCCGAAGATCGTCCTGCCGGCGCCCTCGGCGATTGCCGGGCGGCTGTTCGACCTGTTCGCCTCCGGGCTGATCTGGCCGCATCTGTGGGCGACGACGGCCTCGATCCTGTCCGGCTTCGGCCTCGGCGTCGCCGCCGGTTTTGCCTTCGGCGCCTTGGTGGCCTTGGTGCCGGCATTCGAGCGGCTGGTCTATCCCTATATGGTGGCGTTGCAGACGGTGCCGAAGATCGCGATCGCGCCGCTCTTCATCCTGTGGTTCGGCTATGGGCTGATGTCGAAGGTCGTCATCGCCGCCCTGGTCTGCTTCTTTCCGGTCCTGGTCAGCGTGATGAGCGCCTTTCACACGACCGACCGCGAGCAGCTCGACATGATGCGCGCCTGCGGCGCCTCGCGCTGGCAGATTTTCATCCATCTGCGCATCCGCGCGGCCTTGCCGACCATCTTCAACGGATTGGAAATCGCCACCGTGTTCGCGGTGATCGGCGCCGTCGTCGGCGAGTTCGTCGGCGCCCAGGCCGGGCTCGGCTATCTGATCACGACATTGAACTTCAATCTCGACGTGCCCGGCGTGTTCGCGGTGCTGATCGTATTGTCGCTGCTCGGCATCATCCTGCACGCGATCGTCCGCGGCATCGGCCGGCGGCTTGTCTTCTGGATACGCAGCGAACGCCCCGAATTGCTGACTTGAGGGAGGAAGCGATGGCTCTGGTCCCGTTGGCGACAAAAGGCAACTATTTCCACGTCTATGATTTCCGGGTAAAGCCCGGCCGCGGCGACGAGTTTGTCGAATTGTTCAACGCGTTCGATTACGGCGACAACAACCCGTTCCACCGCTCGCGCGCGCAGGTCAAGGACGGGGTGTTGTGCCGCGACACGGACGACCCCGACCATTTCTATCTGATCGGCGAATGGGCCGACATCGACGAGCACCGGCGCATCCGCGAATGGGTGGCGCGCGAGATCAGGCCGGAGTTCGTCCATCTGATCGAGGGCGGCCATTTCGAGCCGACCTATGCCGAGATCGTGTCGATGACCCCGCAAGAGGTGCTCGACAAGGCGGGACAGGCTTAGAAAATGGCGGAATGCGCTCCGCTTTTCCGCCCTACACGGTCCTCGTAGGGCGAAAAAGCGGAGCGCATTCCGCCGACTTCTTTGATCGGGAGACGGGAATGGTGACGCGTCGGGAACTGTTGTGGGGCGGCGCGGCCGCAATGCTGCTGCCGATAATGCCGGCGGCGCGCGCGGCGGCGCTGAAGCCGGTCAAGTGCATCATCCCGATCCCCAATTTCGACGAATCCTTCGCGCCCTTCGCGGTCGCCAAATATGTCGGCTATTTCAAGGAGGAGGGTCTCGACGTCACGTTCATCACGGTGCGCGGCTCGGGCGAAGCGGCGATCCAGGTCTCGGCCGGCAATGCCGATGTCGCCGCCGCCTCGCCGGTCGACGAGGTGATCGGATTGCAGCCCGGCAAGGATCTCGACGTCAAATATTTCTATGATCTTTACTACCGGAACATCTGGTCGATATCGGTGCCGCCGGGCAGCCCGATCCACAGCGTCGCCGAATTGAAGGGCAAGAAGCTCGGCGTCATCGGCATGGGCAGCGCCGGGGTCGCCTTCGGCCGCGCCTATCTGAACGCGGCCGGGCTCGATCCCGCGCACGACGTGACCTTTATTGCGGTCGGGGTCGGCGCCCAGGCAATCAATGCGGTCAGGCAGAACTTCGTTGACGCTCTCGTCTACCCGGAAAACCTGCTCAATAAGATCAAGGTGCTCGGTCTGGCGATGGTGCCGTTGCCGGTCAACGAGAAGCTCGCCAATCTGCCGGATACCGGGCTGTTCTCGCGCCGGGAGACGATCCGCGACCATCCGCAGATATTGATCGGCGTCGCCCGCGCGGTCGACAAGGGCTATTACTTCAACATGGCCAACCCGGCGGCGGCGGTGAAGATCACCTGGAAGCTCTATCCCGAGGCCGAGCCGAAAAACATGCCCCCGGACAAGGCGCTCGCCGGCGGGATCTTCGTCAATCAGGAGCGCATGAAGATCTGGCGCTCGCCGAAGACCGGCCCGGGACAAGACGGCATGTTCCTGGCGCCGCAATGGCGGGATTTCATCGAATTCATGCTGCAGCAGAAACTGCTGGCGCAGCCGGTGCCGCTCGACCGGATCTATACGAACGCGTTGATCCCGGAGATCAACAAATTCGACCGCGACAAGGTGCGCGCCGAGGCCAAATCCTTCGACATCAGCCGGCTGGAGTGAGAGCCTGCTTGGGTCTCCGTACCGCAAAGTCGGCGGAATGCGCTGCGAGGCTGGGCAAGAATTCTCATTACCGCCCCTCTTCTGTCATCCCGGCGAAAGCCGGGATCCATCCCTCAGCAGCACGAGCCGATAATGGCTGGCAAGACATTGCCCTTACTGGGGAATTCCGAGCAGCGGAGAAATGGGTCCCGGCCTTCGCCGGGACGACAATAGGGGGAGTTTGCCAACTTCTGCCCCTGTCTGGATTTTTGCCCAGCCTCTGCACTATTCCGCCAGCGGGTCTCTCTGCGGTCGCTCACTTTGTTGTTTTCACATAGACGCCGTCCCACGCTTCGGGTGGGGCGACGCGGAGGGCGGCGGCGCGCTCGGCCATGACGAGCGGCGGGGAATGGCTGTCGAGGGATGGGTGATGAACACGGCGCCACAGGTCCTCGGCGGCGGCGAAATCGCCGGCGCGGTATAAGGCGAGCGCGGCCCGATATCGCTCGGGATAGGCGAGCGCCTCGGGGTCGGCGCCGTCTCGCTCGGCGACCAGCTCGTAGATCGCGATCGCGTCCTCCTTGCCCTTGACCTTGATCCAGTCGAGTTCGCACAGGACAAAGCGGTCCGCGATCGCCGCGGCCGTCGCCGGGCCGGCGACGATCCGGCACGCATAATCGCCGGGCACGCCTTCGAGGCGCGAGGCGATATTCACGGTCTCGCCGACCGCCGTGTAGTTGTAGCGGTCCTCGGCTCCGACATTGCCGATCACCGCCGGCCCGCTGTTGAGGCCGATCTTCAGCGAATAGCCGGGTTCGCCGCGCGCGTCGGCCGCCGCCTTCGCCCGCATGACCGCGGCGACCGCCCGCAATGCGGCATGTGCCGCCGCGGCGGCGTGATCCGGATTGGGTGCCGGCGCGCCCCAGATCCCCATCACCGCGTCGCCGATGAACTTGTCGACGTAGCCGCCCGTCGCTTCGACCGCCGCGACGATCAATGCGAGATAGGCGTTCGTGACCTGCATCAGCGCTTCCGGGCCGAGCCGGCCGCTGAGCGCGGTGAAGCCGGACAGGTCGGCGAACATGATCGTGACCTCGCGCGCCTCGCCGCCGAGCCGCAAGGGCGCCTCGCTCTCGACGAGCGTATCGACGATCGCCGGCGCAAGGTAATGGCCGAAGGCGTTCTGCACGCGCCGCCGCCGGCGCTCCTCGACCAGAAAGCGCACGATATAGGCGATCAGCATTGCAATGACCGCCGCCGCGGCCGGCAATACCGCCGGGAACCACAATCCCCAGCCGAGCAGCAGCGGAGCGGCGGCGAGACAGGCGGCGGCGATCGCGGCAACCCCGAATGCCGCAGTGACCGGGCCGAGCGCAAACCCGAAGAGGGCACCGCCGGCCGCGGTGGCGCCGGCCGCCAGCGCCCGCACAGGCGACGGCACCGGGCGCACCAGGTTGCCGGTCAAGACCTCGCTAACCGCGGCGGCGTGGACGAACACGCCTGGGCTCGTCCCGCTGCCGGGGTCGGACGCGCCGAGCCGGTCGAGCCGGCATCCGGCGCCGGGACTTGCGGCTGCGCCGGCTGCGGCCGGATATGGCGTTGCCGGGGGCATGAAGCGGTCCGGCGTGCGCTTGCGGTCCTCCTCCGGCAGGTTGCTGCCGATCAGCACGACCTTGCCGGCGAACGCCTCGCGCAACGCGGCGGGGCTCTTTTTACTGCAGCGCAAGACATCGATCAGCCGGTAGGCCGGGAGGCTTTCGAGCGGCGTGCGCGGCGCCAAGAGCAGCGGGTTCGGCATTGCCGGCCCCTTCGCGCGCCGCAATAGGGCGGCGGCGAAGGTCGGCACCGTCTGCCCGTCGCCGGTCTTGAGCCATGGCACCATATGTCGGAAGACGCCGTCGCCGTCCGCCGCCAGTTCGGCATAGGCGATCGCGCCCGGCTCGCTCCTGCCGGCATCGGCAACCGGGTCGAACACGGCGTAGAAGAAGCTGCGATGCGGTTCGGCGCGCGCCGAACGCGCCAGCACGACCCGGTCGCGGGCGCGGTGCAAGGCGGCGAGAAAGCTCTGGTCGTACTGCCTTTCGTGCGCGGCGAACGCGGGAAACGCGTTCGCCGAATAGACGAAAATGATGTCGAACCCAATCGCGCGCACGTTCGCCGCCAAGAGGGCGTCGGTCAGGCGCGCCCATTGCGGGCTGAGAAAGACGCGCGGCGTCGCCGCGAGCTCCGGGGAGGCAAGGCTGTCGGGGTCGAGCGCGATGACGGCGACCGGCTTTGTCTCTGCGCCCGGCCGCCGGCTTGTGGCCGTCAATGACAGGTCATAGACGAGGGCGTCGAGCAGGTCCATCTCGCCGCCGAAAACGAGCGAGGCGGCGATGGCGAGCGCGGCCAATAACGCGATGACCGCGCCTCGGCGATACCGCACCGAGGCGGCGGGGGGCATCGATTTTACAAGACCGCGCGGCGACAAGCGGCGCGACGCCCCGACAACCCGGCCGGCTTCCCTAACGCCGGTTCTGATGGCCCGCATTTCCCGGCATCGCCCTGCCCGGACCTGTCCGCGATCCGGTCAGCTGGTTGCCCGGACCTGGCCGGATGACCTCCATGACGGTCCCGGCGGCGCTCGGCTTGCCCTGCCCGGCGGATCCCCGGACAGCGGCCAGGGTGCGGCCGGATTGCGGACAGGGGCCGGCCGTCCTGCCGAGCACCGTGCCGTTGGTCGTGAAATCCGCCGTGCCGATGCCCAATGTGCCGCCCGAAACGGTAACCATCGTGCAGGTCGTGTAGATCATGAAGGTCAAGACCGTGCCGGGCGCCAGCGTCACCTGCGACCCCGCCGACAATTCCGACATCACGGCGACCGGCGGATTGGTTGCGCCGGAAAGATTGGTCACGATCGCCGCCGCCGGCCCCGTCTGGGCCTGTCCCGGACCGGCCAGCAGCAGCAACGGCAATGACAGCACGGCGGATTTTCGCCTTGTCCTGCGCGAGCTCTGGTCGATCTCGATCCCCCACCAGCTTCGGCTCCGGAAGTTGATCCTCGACACGGCGCCCTCCTCACCATTTGCGCTCTCTGGCACGAGGCGAGAGCAGGCTACAAGTGGCTTGCCCATCCCCGAACATATGTGAGTTGCTTCACATGACCGGCGATTTAACGGACGCCATCCAGGTCACGAGCGAGAACCCGTATCGGCTCGCGCGCGATATCCACGGGATCGGGTTCAAACCTGCCCCGGGCGTGACCCGGGGACAGCCGACGCCATCGCCGCCCGGCTCGGCATCGAGAAGACGGCGATGATCCGGGTGCAGGCCGCTGCCTCGGACGCCGCACTCGGTGCATCCGCTTGCAGCGAGACAAGTCGGACGCTTTCGGACAACCTCGCCGCTGGCGGCCGTATCGGCGAAGCGCCGGATTCTGCCCTCAACCGACCTTGCCGCAGGACGCGAAACGATCAGGCCGATCGCTTTCGCCGCCGCGGCAAGCGGCAGGAGAAGCGGCAGCCGGCATAGCTGGGGCAAACGGGCGTCGTCATCCCCTCCGGCTATCCGCCCTGCTCCCGATCCGCAAGCCGGCCAGCAGCCAAGTTGACGGTTCCTGCTGCCACACTTTATCAGGAGACATACAACTGGCTTGTTACATTCGAACAGTCCAAACAAAAAGCGCCGCCTGAGAGCCTGTTTGAGTGAGGAAAGTGGCGAATGCGCTACGCTTTTCCGCCCTGCAACCGTTCCCGACACGCATGAAGCGTAGGGCGGAATAGCGCAGCGTATTCCGCCGACTTCACGGCACAACGGCGACTCAAACAGGCTCTGAGATCGGGCGCACTACTCGGATAAGTCAGCCAGCCGGATAAAAAGCCCCGCCGGCGAGGGTGGGGCGCGCAACTTCGCTCTGCAACCGTCACGGCAGGATCGGTGGCGACAAGGGCCGCAATTGCCGCTCCATCTGCACGCCATCAGTAAGGCCGCGCCCGCCGCGCGGCCAGCCAATCGCGGCAATAGGCCTCCAGATCATCAGCGGCGAAGTCGCTCATCGCGTCGTCGTCGCCGCCCTCGTCAACAAGCCAATCCGCGAGATGTTTGGCGTCGATTTCGGGACCAGGGTCGCCGAATTCCTCAAGCCGTGCGAATACGGTCTCGCGCAAGCTCGGCCGCCCTGGCGGCTCGGCGAGCGCAGCGGCGATCTGCCCGGCGAGTTTGCCGATCGCCTCGTCATCGATCTGCACGAAGCTGCCGTCGCGCTGCGTGATCCCGCGCGCCAGTGCCGAACGGATGGCGCGGGCGATGCGGGAGGCCTGGTCGAGGGTGTCCGGCATGTCTGTCTCCGGGTTGTCAGCCTACTCGCTATCCTATACCATTTCACCGGCGCGCCATCGGTCTGGTATCGCAGGCCTGCGGATCACCGCAGCCGCGCGCGGTCACCGAGATTGATCTATCGTTGACGGTGCCGTCCCCTCGTCCCGGGTTGTTCCCTGGTCTCGTCGCGCTGCGTTATCCAGGGACCGTCAGCGCGCGCCTGACTTCCGCCACAGCGCTCATCGTCACAGAAATCATCGCGGTATCCAGGGGCAATTCCTGCGACGACAGGATGGCAATGACAATCCGGTTCCGGCGATCGACAAACAGGTATTGGCCGTGAATGCCCAGCCCGAACAGCAAAGGGGCTTCATCCGCATCGACATACCACTGGTTTCGGTAGTGCATCCTTCGCCCCGGGAAGAAGGGCGCAAAAACACCCGATGTCCAGGCTTCTTCACTGCCGTTCAGGGTGATGTCGTCGATCCAGGCGGAGGGGATGATGTGCGCATCCCCGCAGACACCGTCATCCACAAGAAGCTGCCCGACGCGGGCGAGATCGCGAGCCGTTGCGCAAATCCCGCCCGCGCATCGCGGCGCCCCCAGTCTATCGACCGTGATGTAGGCGCTGCTCTCCGCGCGCATGGGTTTCCAGAGATAGTGGCTCATCAGATCGGCGAACCGTTGGCCGGACGCCCGCTCGACGACCCAGCCCAACAGGTCGGTATTGGGCGAAATGTAATGAAAGCGCCCGCCATGACGACCGTCCGAAGTCCGCAGCGATTGGTAGAAGGAGCGCAGGTCCGAAGGCGACTCTCCAGGACCGAGCGGGTTCCAGTTCGTCGATTTCCGATATTCGACGATCGGGCCGGACGTCGCCGTGTAATCTTCGTCGAACGCGACGCCCGTTCTCATATCGAGGAGATGGCGGACGCTCGCTCCCTCGTAGGCGGTGCCGATAAGCTCGGGCACCCCGACTGTGACCGGTTCGTCCGGGTCGATCTTGCCTTGAAAGACCAGGATACCGGTCAGAAGCCCGAGCAACGACTTCGATACCGACATCAGGATATGCGGGGTCCGGGGCCCCATATCATTGGCGTACCGCTCGATAACGATCCGTCCCTCATGGAGCACAACCAGCGCATCGGTGCTTGCCCGTCGCAGAAAGGCGTCGAGCGTCAGCGGCGGCCCCTCGGCGTCGGGTATGCGGAGATTGTCGGCGTTCATTGTCGCGGTCGGCATCGGGTACGCGTTTAAAGGATCGTGCGGTATGTCGGCGGACGGCACGATCTCGCGCACATGCTGAAATGCCCACCGATTGAACGGCGCAGTGCGCCAGTTCGCCAAGGTCACTTGGCTTTGTGGAGAGGGCGGGAAACCGTTCATCAGGTCGGTCATCGGTTACGGCCAGATTGCCTTCATCCAGATCGCGACCGCCATGGCGCCGGCGTCCGGCGTACCCATCGCGCGCTCTCCCAGATAGCTCGCGCGGCCGAGCCGGGGATACATTTGGGCGGTTGCCGCCGCGGCCTCTTCCGCCGCTGAAACGGCGGCGCTCCAAGCCTCGGCCGCGGATCGACCGGCGGCAAGGCTGGCCGCGAAAGCAGTAGCGGCCGGATGCAGGGCATCGAGCATGGTGCGGTCGCCCGGTTTGGCGCCTCCCAGTTCCGCTATCGCATCGACCGCCGCCGCCAGCCCCGCAGACCAATCCGCCCCGGCGGGGTTTTCGGGCAAAGTCTGCGCTGCGCGGAGCAGGGCTGTCGCGTAGAGCGGGCCGGAGGTGCCGCCCATCGCACGGCGCAGAGCCTTGGCAATCCCAATCAGCACGGCATCCGGACGCGAGGACCAGACTCCTTCCGGCAATGTGCGGATCGCCGCCGCAGCGCGCGTCATGCTCGCACCAAGATCACCATCGCCGGCCGCAGCGTCCAGCTCGGTCAACCGCGCTTCAGCACATTCGAGCGCGTTTGCCGCAGCCAATGCGCCCTGTTTGATCGTTTCACGGCTCGGCGACGATAGGCGAGAGTCTATCGGTTCCGGCGCCGCCGAGGGGCAGCGGACAATCTCACGCGCCGGGCGAATTCGTCCATCGCCCGGCCATGCCGGTGCCGTCGTCGGTGCGTCGAGCCGACGAAGCCGGGCCTCATCGACCGGCAATACCGTCAGCGACATGCCCGGCATTTCGAGCGCGGTCAGCAGGTTTCCCGACCAGGCGCGAGCGACGCTCAGCCCGCGCTCCCGCAGCAGGGAAATGGCCCGCCGCGCAACGATCGCCAATTCCATCGGCGGCGTACCGCCCAAGCCGTTGACCAGGAGCGCCACATCGGCGCCGCGACCAAGCCCACGGTCAGTCAGAACCATTTCCAGAATAGTATCGACAAGCTCGTCCGCCTGGCGGAGCGTCGTGCGTTCGACTCCGCGCTCGCCGTGGATGCCGAGACCAAGCTCGACCTCATCGTCACCGAGGGTAAAGCCGGGACGCCCGACAGCCGGAACCGTGCACGGCCCGAGCGCCACCCCCATTGTCCCCAGCGACGCTGCGGCGGCGCGCGCCTCCCGCGCCACCTCCGGGAGCGGCAGACCGGCCGCTGCGGCCGCGCCCGCTATTTTGTGCACCAAGACCGTGCCGGCAATGCCGCGCCGTCGACCGGGCTCCACCGTATCGCGCAGCGCCACATCGTCTGCCACCACCACAGTCTCTACCGCGACGCCTTCGGCGCGCGCGAGCTCGGCCGCCAGGCCGAAATTGAGCCGGTCGCCGGTGTAATTCTTGATGATCAGCAGCACGCCGGGCGGGCCGGCGACAGCGCGGATCGCGGCCAGCACGGCGTCCGCGCTGGGCGAGGTAAAGACGTCGCCCGCGACCGCCGCATGCAGCATTCCTGCACCGACGTAACCCGCATGCGCCGGTTCGTGCCCGCTGCCTCCGCCGGAGAGAACCGCAATTTCACGGCGCGCCTCATAGGGCGGCAGGCCCGCGCGGATCACGACGTCCTCACCCTCCAGAAGCGCTTGGCCGGGGGCCAGGTCCGCCAGGCCTTCGAGCATTTCGCGAACCACAGTGCGTGGATCGTTGATGAGCTTCTTCATCTCCGGCTCCGTCGGCACCTAAGGAGAGGCGAGTATGTTCCCCTGTCGCGGCAAATCGTAGAGGGCAAGTGCTGCGGAACCGCAGCGCCGGGTGGAGCGTATCGCCTGTCGAGCGCTGGCGGCTCGTGGCCACTGCCGAGCCCGGCGTTTCCCCGCCGGAGCGAAAGAATTTTTTCGCAGCCAGCGACGGCGGACGGCCGCTTTGGGGCCAACCAATCTTGCCGCAGGACGCGAAACGATCAGGCCGACCGCTTCCAGTAGGGATCACGCAATACCCGTTTCAACAGCTTGCCCGTTGGGGTGCGGGGCAGCTCGGCGACAAAATCGATCGAGCGCGGGCATTTGACGTGCGATAGGCGGGCGCGGCAGAAGGCGATGAGTTCCGCAGCCAGCTCGGGGCCGGAATCTGCACTGTCGAGAGGCTGCACGACGGCCTTCACCTCCTCGCCCATTTCCGCGTTGGGGACGCCGAAGACTGCGGCGTCGATCACCGCCGGATGCGTCACGAGAACATTCTCCGCCTCCTGCGGATAGATGTTCACGCCGCCCGAGATGATCATGTAGGCCTTGCGGTCGGTCAAATAGAGGTATCCGTCGGCGTCGACATGGCCGATGTCGCCGAGCGAGGCCCAGCCATTCGGGTGGTAGGCGGCGGCGGTCTTGTCCGGGTCGTTGTGGTACGAGAACGACGGCCCGCCGGCGAAGTAGATTTGGCCGGTCGCGCCGGGCGGCAGTTCCTCGCCGTTTTCATCGACAATCTTGAGCGACCCGCCGAGGCTGCGCCCAACCGTGCCGGGATGCGCGAGCCACTCATGCGAGTCGCAGAACGTGGCGCCGACGCCTTCGGTCCCCGCGTAGTATTCGACGAGGATCGGGCCCCACCAGTCGATCATCTGCCGCTTGACCTCGATCGGGCAGGGAGCGGCCGCATGCACTGCGCTCTTCAGCGACGAGAGGTCGTACTTCCGGCGCACCGCCTCAGGCAGTTTTAAAAGGCGAACGAACATCGTCGGCACCAGCTGGGTGTGCGTCACCCGGTACTGCTCGATAAGGCGGAGGAATTCCTCTGCGTCGAACCGCTCCATGATGATCGCGGTTCCTCCGACCATCGCGGTCACCGATGTGAAGAGCAGCGGCGCGGCATGGTAGAGCGGCGCCGGCGACAGGTAGACCGACTCCGTGTCGAGACCGCACATCCGGCAGCACAGCGCATCGGCGAGCGGGTTCAGGCAGCCGAGCGGCTCGTTGAGGAACGGCCGCTTGACGCCCTTTGGGCGGCCGGTCGTACCCGACGAATAGAGCATTGCGTAGCCGGTGATCTCGTCGACGACCGGGACGGGCGGCATCGCGGCAAGCGCCGAATCCCACGATCGCCAGCCCGGCCTCGCATTGCCGGTCATGTAACGGATCACCTCGGGCGCGAGCCGGGCGGCCGCGTCGCCTGCCGCCGCAGCCATCGCCTCGGTGGCAACGAAGACCTTGGCGCCGCAATCGGCGACGATATAGGCGATCTCGCCCGGCGAGAGGTGCGTGCTGATCGCAGTGTAGTAGAGCCCGCAGCGTTGAGCCGCCCAGCAGATCTCGAAGAAGCGCAGCGAGTTCTCCGCGAGCAGCGTGATAGAGTCCTGCGGTTTGAGGCCGAGTGCGCGAAGCTGCTGCGCGCCCTGGTTTGAGGCGCGGTCGAGTTCGCCGTAGGTGATCGCCGACCCCGACCCCGCCATCCGATAGGCGGTCTTGTCGGGCATTGTGCGCGCGTGATGGCCCGGGTGTAAGGTCATCGGCATCGCTCCCCGCCACGCCGTGCGGGGCTCAGCTTAGCAGAAGGGAGGAATGCGATGCAGCTCGATGCCTCGATCGCGGCGGTCATCACCGGCGGCGCCTCGGGCCTGGGCGCGGCGACGGCGCGCCGCCTGGCCGGGCATGAGGTCAGGGTCGCGCTGTTCGACCTGAACGCCGAACTTGGCGAGCGGGTGGCGGACGAGATCGGCGGCGTGTTTTGCCGGGTCGACGTGACATCGGACGCGGAGGTCGAGGCCGGGTTTGCGCAAGCCCGCGGGCTCGTCGGACAGGAGCGGATCCTGGTCAATTGCGCCGGCATCGGCGGCGCTTTCAAGACCGCCGGGCGCGACAAGGAGACGGGCGAAATCAGGCATTTTCCGCTCGATGTGTTCGAGCGGATCATCCGCATCAACCTGATCGGCACCTTCCGCTGCATCGCCAAATCGGCGGCCGGGATGCTGACGCTGCCGCCGGGTGAGGATGGCGAGCGTGGCGTCATCATCAACACGGCCTCGGTCGCAGCTCAGGACGGGCAGATGGGACAGGCCGCCTATTCGGCCTCGAAGGCCGGTATTGTCGGCCTGACCCTGCCGGTTGCCCGCGACCTGATGGACGCCGGCATCCGCGTCAACACGATCCTGCCCGGGCTCTTCGACACGCCGCTCCTCCAGCGCGCCCCTGAGCGCGTCAAGGCCGGATTGGCGGCCTCGGTGCCGTTCCCGAAGCGCCTCGGCCGCCCTGATGAATACGCGGCGCTGGCCGAAGCGATGATGACCAACGGCTATTTCAACGGCGAGAGCGTGCGGCTCGACGGCGCGATCCGCATGGCGCCGCGCTGAGCCGAGGAGAGCGTTCGATGCCGCTGGAATTCAAGCGCTCATGGGCTGATGAGGAGGTGGAACGCTTCCGCGATTCCTGGGTGCGTTTCATCGAGACCGAGATGCTGCCGCAGGATGAAGAAGCGCAGCGGCGCGGCCATGTCGGGCACGAATTGTGGCGGCGGGCGGGCGAACTCGGCTTTCTGTGCGTCGATATTCCCGAGGAATGGGGTGGCGCCGGCGGCGATTTCCGCCACGAGGCGGTATTGCACGAGGAGATGGCGCGGCGGGCGCTCTCCGGCATGAGCATCAGCGTGCATTCGATCGCCGCCCATTACCTGCTCAACCACGGCACGATGGACCAGAAGCGCCGGTATCTGCCGCGGCTTGCCAAAGGCGAGCTGGTCGGCGCGATCGCGATGACCGAGCCCAGCGCCGGCTCGGATTTGCAGGCGATCCGCACGCGGGCCGAGCGGCATCGCAACCAGTACGCGATCAGCGGCTCGAAGACCTTTATCTCCAACGGCTTCCTCGCCGGGCTGGTGGTGGTCGTATGCAAGACCGACCCCGCCGAGAGGGCACACGGCATCTCGCTGATGTTGGTGGAGACCGCCAAGTGCGCCGGCTTCCGGGTCGGGCGCCTGCTCGACAAGATCGGCCGCAAGGCGCAGGACACCGCCGAATTGTTCTTCGACGAGGTCATGGTCCCGGCCGACAACCTGCTCGGCGGCGTCGAGGGACACGGATTCTACCAGTTGATGACCGATCTGCCGTATGAGCGGTTGATGATCGGCGTCGGCGCGCTGGCCGCAATGGAGGGCGCCTATCGCGCCACGCTCGAATATGTCCGCGAGCGGCAAGCCTTCGGCCGACCGATCGCCGAGTTCCAGAACACCCGTTTCAAGCTCGCCGAGGCGGCGACGCAGATCATGGTCGGCCGCGCCTTTATCGACCGCTGCGTCGAACAGCGGCTCGCCGGCACGCTCGACGCGGCGACCGCGGCGATGGCCAAGCTATGGGCCTCGGAGACCGAAGGGCGGGTCATCGACGCGCTGTTGCAGATGCACGGCGGCTACGGCTACATGAACGAATTCCTGGTCGCCCGCATGTACGCCGACGCGCGCATCGCCCGCATCTACGGCGGCGCCAACGAGATCATGAAGGAAGTCATCGCCCGCGCTCTGTGACGCTCGAAAGAGGGCCATGATGGAACCTGAGGACTCCAGGCCAGCTTTGAGTTGTGCCCAGATGCATTCCCACACAGCGACGAACGGCTGATCGGCAGCAGAACATTCGAGAAATCGGAAGTTTGTCGACAATATGCCGCCTGCCATGCCGCGGCCCTCCGGTCACTTTATCGCGGCGAACGCCTCGACCTGTACGAGGTAATCCGGATCAGCCAATCGCGGGACGCGGACGGTCGCGCTGTTGGGCGAGGGCGGGCCGAAATAGCGCTGCCGCAGATCGGCATGTTTAGCGAATTCGTCGAGGTTCGTGACGTAGCTGACGGTCCATAGGATGTCTTTGATCGAAGCGCCGACGGCATTCAGGCAAACGCCGACATTCTTGCCGACCTGCTCGATCTGCGCCCGCATGTCTTCCTTGCCGACCAGCTTGCCGGCCGCGTCGCGCGCCACCTGACCGCCGACCACGACCCAATGACCGCCGCCGCGCAGCGCGACGAAGGTTGTCGGCGGCGAAGTGGCGCAGGGCGGTCCGACGACAACCGGGTCCGGCAGCTTCGCCACTACCGGCCAGTGGGCATCGCCTTGCGTGATGTGCTCTTTCGCTTTTTCCTTCCACTTCTCGAGCCAATACCGGTTGTGCGCCAGGTAGAGCTTGCCGTCGACGATCACCCAAGCTTTGGGGTCGACCGTATCCTTGTGGGCCGATGCCTCGTCGTTGCCTCCCACGCCCATCGAGCAAAAGCCGTCGTATTGCGGCGCATATCGGTTCGGCTCCCGGGCGAAGAGATCGCGGTGGCCGCTGCTGGCAAAACGCCAGCGCAGCCTGTGCCACAGATATTCGAATTCAGGACTGCCCGCGACCGGCTGCCTATCGGTAAAGTAAGCCACCGGGTCATAGCCGCTGATCGACAGCCTGGCTTCATCGCCGCGCGCTCCCGGCGCGGCGAGCCCGCTCATCCCCAGCGCAAATAGCGCGCCCGACAGCGCTAGTCGATAAACCTGAGGTCGCATGATGCTCCTCCCCGTGTCGCCAAGCACGCCGACTCTTCATTGGGAGCGGTCGCCGAACGCGATTATACTAGGTAACCTGCGACCCGCGACGTCAAAAACGGTTCCCGGGCGTCCCGTCAGAAGGCGCGCTTCTCGATGACTGAAATCATTGAGATTGGTCCCCGCCGACGCAAACTTGCCGCCATTCTGCACGCCGATGTGGCGGGCTTCAGCCGGCTGATGGGTCGGGACGAGGAGGGCACGCATCGGGCGCTCGGCGAATTGCGGCGTGCTGTCGACCCTCTCATCGCCGCGCGCGGAGGGCGCATCGTCGGCACCGCCGGTGACAGCCTACTCGCCGATTTCGTCAGCGTTGTCGATGCTCTCGACTGCGCCGTCGCGATGCAACAGGCGGCGCACACCCTCAACGAGCAGGTGCCGCCCGATCTCCGGCTGGAGTTCCGTATCGGCATCAATCTCGGCGATGTGATCATCGATGGTGAGGACATCTTTGGCGACGGCGTCAACATTGCGGCGCGGCTGGAGGGGTTGGCACAGCCGGGTACGGTGTGCATCTCGCACACCGTTTACGAGCAGGTCAGGAACAAGCTGCAGCTCGACTATCGCCCGCTCGGCAGCCATCGTGTCAAGAACATCGCCGAGCCGGTACGCGCCTACGCGGTCGGCGCGCCGCGTAGGATCTCGCTGCGCCGGTCGGCGACACGGCACAGGCTAGCCGCCATTGCCGCAGTCGTGTTCGTGGTTATGGCCGGCTTGGCCGGGTGGGCATGGCAGGCGGGGATCGACGAGCGGTTGGGGTTCGGCGCGCCCGCCAAGCCCATCGAAGTCGCCGGCTTGGCGGCGGCGGCAGGCCTGGCCGGGCGTACCTCGATCGCGGTGCTGCCGTTCAAGAACCTGTCGCCGGATGCCGGTCGGGATTACTTCAGCGATGGCATCACCGAAGACGTCACGACCGCGCTCGGCCGTTTCTCGAACCTGCTGGTGGTCGCCAAATCGGCAAGCTTTGCCTACAAGGACCGCAATCTCGCGCCGGCCAAGATCGGCAATCTGCTGGGGGCGCAGTATCTGCTCGGCGGCAGCGTCCGTCGCTCCGGCGGTCGCGTCCGGATCGTTGCTGAGCTGACCGAAGCCGCCTCCGGCCGCCTCGTCTGGTCGGACGCCTATGACGGCAAGACCAAGGATGTCTTTGCCGTGCAGGAGGATATCGCCCGCCGCGTCGTCGGTGCGGCGGCAGTCAAACTGACCGAAGTGGAGAGGGTAAGGGTGCTTGCCCGACCGACGAGGAGCCTCGCTGCCTATGAGTATGTTCTGCGGGGCCGCGAGTATTTTTCCCAGGCGACGAGCGAACAGAACGATGAGGCCCGCGATATGTTCCAGCGCGCGATCGGTCTCGATCCCAATTACGCCGACGCCTATGCGGCACTGGGGTTCGCACATCACGCCGCGGTCCTGGCAGGATGGACCGAATTTCCGCAGGACGAGACCGAGCGCGCCGAGACGCTGGCCCGCAAAGCCTTGGCGCTCGATCCGGCGACGACGAGCGCCTACCAGCTATTGGCAATTCTCGATCTGTACAGAAGGCGCTATGATTTGGCTCTCGCGCAGATCGACCGAGCCTTGCAGATCAATCCAAGCGACGCCAACAGCTATGAAACGCGAGCAGCTATCTTGACCTTTGCGGGGCGAGCCTCGGAGGCGCTGCTGTGGATTGAGGCGACGCTGCGCTTCGACCACTCCAACCCATCGGCCATCATGGATCTCTGCGTAGCGGATTACGTGCTCGGCCGGTACGTGGAGGCGGTGGCGGCCTGCGACCGCGCCGCCGCCCGCAACCCCGGCCGCTTCGCGCAGACCGTAATTCATCCGTTCCTTGCCGCTACATATGCTGAGCTGGGCCGAATCCAGGATACGGAGGACGAGCGCGCCGCAACGACCCGGATCTCGCCATTCTTCGACCCTGAGCGCTTTGCCGCTCAATTCGGCACGCAGGATGCCCGTGACCGTGCTCTCGCGGGGCTGCGAAAGGCAGGATTCCACTGAGTATCCGTCCGAAAACATGGTAAGCAATCTCAACGGCTTACCGTCGCCCCCGCGAAAGCGGGGGTCCAGGGCAGGCGCCGTAACGCGGGAGCCCTGGATTCCCGCTTTCGCGGGAATGACGGCTAAATTGCTGAAACTCATTGGGCCGTTTCTGGACGGACGCTGAGAAGAGGCGCTGCCGTTTGCTGTATTGCGAGAGCTTATCGGATCGATTGCCCTCTTTTTGCACCGCACGATGGCGCAATGCATTTGATCGGCGCAATCGGCTGTATGGAGGCAGACTGCCCGTAACCGGACAGCCGTTTGTGACAGGACGATTACTCGCGTGCGTAGTAGGTGTCAGCTCCAAGGATCAGATAACAGATCTCGCAAACCGTCTCTCGTATCAGTATGAATTCGATAGTACCCGCATTCGCACTTCACCAAATGACGGCTATGGATTGAACCTCCCCGTTCCAGGGCAAGAGCGAAGGTCTGGAAGCGGCGCATAGGCGCCATGCGACAAGCAGCAGCGCAAGGTCTGCTCTCCCCCACAGCGGACCTTACGTCGCGGGATGGCCATAAGCCCGGGAAGAAAGCTCGCATGCAGGGATCATCATGGCCGATAACGAAGCGCATCGACGAGCAAAGTAAAGGCGGGCGTGAGTTGGCGCCGGCTCGGGTAGTAGAGGTGGTACCCCGAATAGGGCGGGCACCAATCCTCCAGTACCCGCTTGAGACGACCTTTGACGAAATGGGGTTGCGCCAGATCCTCGGTCACATAGGCCAGCCCGAACCCGGCCAGCGCCGCATTGAGCATCTGGAACGTGCCGTTGAAGACGAGCTGGCCTTCGACATGCACCTTCAGCTCACGGCCATCCTTCTCGAACTCCCAGGCGTACAGTCCGCCGCGCGTCGGCAGACGCAGATTGATGCAGTTGTGGCCGATCAGGTCCTGCGGCCGCTTCGGTTCTGGCCGCTCCCTGAAATACGACGGAGCCCCCACGACGGCCATGCGGATGTCCGGCCCGATGCGCACGGCGATCATGTCTTTCGCCACCTGCTCGCCGCCGCGCACGCCGGCGTCGAAACGCTCGGCGACGATGTCGGTCAGGCCATAGTCGATGATGATCTCGATTTTGATGTCCGGATACCGCCGCAGGAACCTCGTGAGTTTCGGCCACAGGATCGTGTCGGTCGCATAATCCGTGGCCGTGATCCGGATGGTGCCGGCGGGCTTCTCGCGAAGCTCGCTCAAGGCGGCAAGCTCGGCCTCGATCTCCTCGAACCGCGGGCCGATGGTGTGAAGCAGGCGCTCGCCCGCCTCCGTCGGCGCGACGCTGCGCGTCGTGCGGGTCAACAGGCGCAGCCCGAGCCGCTCTTCAAGGCCGCGAATGGTGTGGCTCAGGGCCGACTGCGATACGCCGAGCTTCGCTGCGGCCTTCGTGAAACTGCGCTCTTCCCCGACGGCGAGAAAGGCCAGCAGGTCATTCAGGTTGCCGCGCTGCATTTATGGCCTCTGCTCATAAGTCTATGCGAACTATAGGGCCTAATCTGCGAAAGCGGCGCGCTCCAACTCATGCCCGGCGGCCGGCATGCGGCGACACGCTGCAGGAGCTTAGACTATGGCGATCCGGATGGTTCCGAAGATGCCGCTGCAGTATCGCAATTCGAATGGAATGGAAGCTTCAATGACGTGGGCGGGTCTCCAGAGCGTTGCCGACAAGCAGGTCCTTCATCTGACCACGATCGGGCGGAGGACAGGTCTGCCGCGCGAGATCGAGATTTGGTTCGTGGTCTCTTGCGAGCGTTTCTACCTGTTCGCCGAAACGGGTGAAGCCGCCGGATGGGTCAAGAACATCAGGCGCAATCCCAAGGTTACGGTCCGGATCGGCGAACGGCAGATTGACGCGACGGCGCGTGTGCTCGACCGTCATACCGATCGCCAATTGTGGGACCAGGTTGCTGCGATCGCCGATCGCAAATATGGATGGGGCGACGGGCTGCCGGTGGAAATCACCCCGCTTCCCACCCAATCCGATCCCGGGATCAAGCCTGATGCCGGTCGATGATGATCTCGACCTTGGTGTCGGGATCACGCCCAGCTCGGCTGCGGCCGCCCGAAAGACCAGGAGGTCGTTCAGATTGCCGTGCTGCATTTATGGCTGCCGCTCATAACTCCATGCCGATTACAGGGACTAATCGCGACGGGCGCATGCCGCTAGATGTTGGCCGGCAATAGCCGCGATCGGAGATGGGCAACCGCGGCGCGGGAGATCAGGGTATGGCGAAGTTCGATGCGGATACATTGCGGGAACTGCGCGATGTGCGGGAGTTGAGGATCCGGACCGGGAAGCACCCGAAGACCGCGGTGGTGATCTGGATCGTCGCAGCCGACGACGAGGTCTTCGTGCGGTCGTGGCTCGGTGCGAGGGGGCGCTGGTACCGGGACCTCGCGGCGGGTGGGCCCGCCATAGTGGAGTTTGCCGGGCGCCGGATCGAGGTGCAGGCGTTCCCGGCGAGCGACGCCGCTTCGGTCGATCGCGCGAGCGCCGAGTTCCTGCGGAAATACCAGCCGAGTTCGCATGCACGGGAGATGGTGCGCTCCGAGATCCTCTCGACCACGCTGCGGCTCGAACCGCGCTGACCGCCCCGGATCAATACCCGGAATAAGCGAATCCTCACAGCCGAGACGCCAAAGCCGTCGGCGGCACCGTTCGCCCTCGATCCGGGGTACAAAAGCGCAGGTCCCCAGGACGGCATCGAGGAGGGATTGGTAATGCGTTTGTTTTATCAGAGCTTCGGCGTGTCGCGCGGCTCTCGCGACGGTGCCTACGGCCGGGTGCTGAAGCGGATCGTCGAGGGGGCGGCGGCGCCGGGAACCGAGCTCTCCGTCAACGGGCTGAGCCCGCATCGCGCGATTGCCGAGCAGTATCGCTACCTCGAATTCCTCGACACCGCCGAGGTGCTGGACAATGGCCTTCGTGCCGAGAGCGAAGGTTACGACGCCTTCCTCCTCGGCAACATCTTCGATCCCGGATTGCACGAGCTGCGGGAACTGCTCAACATCCCGGTACTCGGCTTGCGGGAATCCTCGGTTCATGTCGCCTGCCTGATGGGCGCGACGTTCTCGCTGATCAATGTCAATCCCAAATTCACCCATCGCATCGTCGAGGGGATCACGCTGCAGGGCCTCGCCTCCCGTCTGGTCTCGGTCGAGCAGATGACGCTCGATCGGCCGGGGATCTTTGATCTGGCCTTGCGCGATGAGGCGGCAAAGGCGGAGATCGTCGGTCAGTTCATCGAATGTGCGCGGCGCAGCATCGAAAAGGGCGCGGAAGTGCTGATCCCGGCCGGCGGCAGCCTGATGGCGCTGTTGGCTGACGCCGGGGTGCACCGGATCGATGCCGCGCCGGTCCTCAACGGGCTTATCGCGATCCTCAAGGTCGCCGAGCTCGCCGTCGGGATGCGCCGGATCACTGGTACCTTCACGAGCAAGCACCTGATCTATGCGCCGCCCTCGGGCCAGCTCCTCGCCGATATTCGCGAAGCATATGGCGCGCATGTCTATCCCGGAGCCGCATAGCGGAGGAGAAGCCGATGCGCTTGAAAGAAAAAGTGGCGATCGTAACCGGCTCGGCCTCGGGCATCGGCAAGGCGATTGCGCAGCGCTTCGCGAGCGAGGGAGCCCTCGTCATCATCGCCGACAAGAACGAGGGCGCGATACCGCCCGCCATCGCCGAAATCAAGGCCGCAGGCGGCGGCGCCGCCGGATTTCCCGTCGATGTTGCTGATCGCAGGCAGGTCCGGGCCTTCATGACCGAGGTTGTCGCGGCCCACGGCCGCGTGGACATCCTGGTCAACAATGCCGGCATCACGCGCTATCGGCCCTTCCTGACGATGTCCGGCGAAGACTGGAACCTGGTGCTGGATGTGGATCTGAAGGGCGTCTTCTTTTGCGTACAGGCGGCGGCGCCGCAGATGATCCGGCAAGCCTACGGCAAGATCGTCAACATCTCTTCCGCTCTCGGCACCGGCACGACGCCGCACAATACCGCGGGATCCCCGGCCGGCAGCGCGGCTTACGCATCTGCAAAGGCGGGAGTGATCCAGCTTACGAAGACGCTGGCCCGCGAACTCGGCCCGCACGGCATCAATGTCAATTGCGTCGCACCCGGCACCTTCCTGACGCCGCTGACCGGAGCGACCCGCACTCCCGAGGAAGTGGCAGAGCACATTGCCTACAGAACGAAGACCGTCGTGTTGAACCGCCTCGGGTCGCTCGAAGAACTCGTGAACGCGGTGCTTTTCCTCGCTTCGGACGAAGCGAGTTATATCACGGGCCATACCTTGTATGTGGATGGCGGGCGCAGCGATCGCATGTGACCGGTCGTATGAGAGCCTGTTCGGGTGAGGAAAGCGGCGGCGGAACGCGCTTCGTTGCGCTTTTCCGCCCTACATTGGATCGTAGGTCGGAAAGGCCTTTCTCGGCGAGAGCCGGGGAAGGCGTATTCCGCCGTTTTTGCCGGCCGCAAACCGCTCTAACAGGCTCTGAGAGGAGTTCCGATGCTGACGCTGTGACAACGGGGCTCGCGGCATCGACGAGCTCGTCGGGCGGTCAGGCCTGCACCATGCCGTCCGCCGACGCCTTAAACCCGTTCCCTACTGCGGCCTCGGCGGACAGCGAAAGGGATTTGGCTGGCGGAGGCTGCGAAGGATAGCAGTTTTCGGCCAATACTCAGAATGAGTATCAACGCCTCAGTGCCATGCCGATCGACATGCCGCCAGCGCGGTTCGCGGCAGCGGAACCGGGGATGTCGCGAAAGCCGAGGCGCTCGTAGAGGCGACGGGCGGGATTTTCGGACCGCACGCTGAGATTGAGGCCAAGCCCGCGGCGAGCGGCCTCGCCGATCAACGCGCGCATGAGCTTCTCGCCAACGCCTTGGCCGCGCGCATCCGGTTTCACGCCGATCGACACCTTCGGAGTCTTTTCGTCCCCGTAGGGGACCCTGAGCTCTTCGGCGGAAAAGCGCCGCGCCCAGGCGGCACCGATGATTTCGCCGTTCTGTTCGGCGATGAACCCGAAATCCCCCGGTCGCTGCCAGCCGACGAGATATTTGGCTACCGACGGAACCGCCTTCGCCGCCTCTGCATCGGGTTCATAGGCCGCCATTGCGAGAAAATCCCACAATACCTCGAGGTCGTCCTGGACAGCCGGACGGATCACAAGATCGGGCATCGGATCTGTTCGCTATTCACCGACATTCGCCGGATTCCGGCGATTTCGGGATTAGGATCGCGCCTTTGAACGCCTTAACAACGGCAATTCGCCATCGTCGCGGGCAAAGGGCGATCGAAGCCGGCGGCTGGCACCAGCCGAACGCTCAGTCCGCCGTGTTTATCCATATCAAGGCACACTTCCTCCATCGCCGCTTGATCCGAGGAATGCGGGCTGAAGACATTTATGAGCGGGTCTCATGAGGCCTTACGAGCACGGCCCTCTAGAGCCTGTTAGATCTTGAGCCAATCGGCCGTAGCGGCCAGGCAGAGCACACCCATGAAGCAGCGCGCGGTCTTTTCATAGCGAGTAGCAATGGCCCGCCATTCTTTCAGGCGCGCCCACAGGTTCTCGACCATATGACG
>DATFCQ010000175.1:0-25873 GCA_035252905.1 Allostellaceae bacterium
TCCTGCTCGTCGACCACGAGGATTCATTTGTTCACACGCTCGCCAACTACATCCGCACATCAGGCGCCGAGGTTGCCACCTTGCGCGCCGATCTGGCCCGCGCCGAATTGCGCGCCGGCGCCGCTGCGGACCTGATCGTGCTGTCGCCGGGACCCGGGCGGCCGGTCGATTTTGCGATGGCCGAGACGCTCGATCTGGCGATCCGGCGGGGTCTGCCGGTGTTCGGCGTCTGCCTCGGATTGCAGGGGATCGTCGAATATTTCGGCGGGGCGCTCGACCTGCTCCAAGAGCCCTGCCACGGCAAGCCGTCGCGCGTGCATGTCCTGGGCGGGCGGCTGTTTTCCGGGTTGCCGCGCGAATTCACGGTCGGGCGCTATCATTCGCTCTCCGCCCGGCGCGGCGCGATGCCGGCGATGCTCGCGGTCACCGCGGAGACCGCGGACCAGGTGGTCATGGCGGTCGAGCACAAGAGCCTGCCGATCGCCGCGGTCCAGTTCCATCCCGAATCGGTGATGACGCTCGCCGCCGAGATCGGCCTGCCGATCATCGCCTCGGTGTTTTCGGCCCTGTGCGGAGAGGAGCCCGCGGCGGCGGCGCAGTAAGCGGCCATTACTCTTCGCTTTCTGCCCCTCACCTCCTCCCCGGGCTCGACCCGGGGATCAGCGGGTCCCTCCCTCTCCCCGCGCGCGGGGAGAGGGCCGGGGTGAGGGGCCTTACCCGTCCCGTACCGTGCGGCGGATTTGCGCGGCGTCCATCCCGCCGAGGCCGAGGCGGTCGAGGGTGCGGGCCTCGCCGGCAAAATCCCGCCCGGCGATCGTGCAGGCGAGGATGACGAGAGCGTCGATCGCCTTTGTTTCGACCCCGGCGGCAGCGCCGAGCGCGCGCATCGGCACGAGGCCGACCGGCACGTCCTCGCTGACGTATTTGTGATCGAACGAGCGCGGCGTGCCGGTCGCCTGGTAGGGGCCGTCCGTATTGGTCGTCAACAGCCGGCAGGTCTCGACCAGGGTGGCGCCGCGCACGCCGTAGACCCGCTCGAACCAGTCCGGCAGGGTCGGGACAGTGGCGCCGAAAGCCGCGGCGACCCCGACCCGTTCGGCGTCGATGGCCTCGTAGAGGCGGGCGACCGCTGGGGTCACGCCCTCGGCGTAGAATTTGTAGTTTTCGCCGCGGTCGATCCGGCCGGCATTGGCGACGCAATTCGCCACATGCAATATCGCATTGGCGTTGGTGAAGCCGGTATGGATCACGTCGGGGGCGGCGACCGCCTGCGGGAACAGCGGCTTGAGGCGCGGGAACACCTGCGCGATACGATTGCCCGGAAAGGCAGCAATCTGCAGCCAGCGCTTCTTGACGATCGGGCGGATCCGGGCCGGCCCGAGGCGCCGGCACGAATAGGGGTAATTGTCCATCTCGGCGATTTCGACGGCGGCGCGGCAGCCGCAGGAAGCGAGCGTCCTGCGCACGACCAATGAGCCGCCGGTATTGCCCTGGATCAGCAGGATCATCTGGCCGTCGCGCAGCAGCGGGGCCAGGGAACGCGCGACATCCTCCTGGAACGTGCCGCCGGTCACGACGACGATAACGCCGGCGTCGTCGATGGCGGCGGCGAGGTCGGGGGTGGCCCGCTCGATCGCGGCAAATCCTGCCGTCTCGCCTTCAACCTCGATGCCGCCACGGGCGCGGATGTCGGCCAATCGGCTGTCGTCGATGTCGTGCAATCGCAGCCGGCAGCCCATGAGGCCCAATTCAGCGGCGAGATAGACGCCGCCGATCCCGGCGCCGATGATGGCAATCGTTTTGTCTTCCATTGCGCGCCTCCAGCTCAGAGAAGATCGCGCGCCCGTTCGAGATCCTCGAACACGCCGCCGTGGGAGACGATCAGGACCTCGTCGAACCCGATCTGTGCGATCCGGCGCAAGCGCTGCCGCGCCTCGTCGGGGGAGCCGATCAGGGTGACGTGCGAGACCGCGGCGAGGTTCGCAGATTCGGCGCGGTTGCCGAGATCGACCGCGACATTGGCGAGGACGGCGTTGGTGCCGCCGGCCTCGCGATAGAGGCGCATGCCGGCTTCGAGATCCTCCCAACTGCTGTAGCGGCCGGACGGGGTCCAGCCCTGGCATTCCTGCGCCGCATAGGCGATCCAGCGCGGGCTGCGCCAGGCGCCGATCAGGATCGGCGGCCCGCCCTCATAGCCCGGCCACGGCGACAAGGTCCCGCCATTGACCGTCTCGCCGCGCCAGGCGCTGCGCATTGTCGCGAGCGACTGGCGCAGCGTGCGGAAGCGATGCTCGTAATCGGCGCCGAGCAGTTCGAAATCGGCCCGCGTCGAACCGCTGCCGACGCCGAGGCGCAGCCGGCCCGCCGACAGGGCATGGAGCGACTGCACGCGATGGGCCAGTTCGATCGGGTGGCGTAACGACACCTGCAGGACCGCAATGCCGAGTTCGACCCGCTCGGTCGCCGCCGCCACCGCGGTCAAACCCATCAATGGATCGAGCGTCGGCCGGCCGCGGCCCAATGAATCCCCGACCCAGATGCCGGGGAACCCGGCGGCCTCGATATGGCGGGCGTAATCGGTGATGCGGTGGAGCAGCCGCCCGTGCGGTTCGCTACCGGGACTGAGCCGGATCATCGCGCTGACGCGCATATTGTCCCCCTCGCTTCGGATCGAGCAACGGCGCGAGAATGCGGCAAGGCCGCCGCGGCGGCAAAAGCTTCTTCGGAATGGCTGGGCGGCGGCCGAATGTAAGCGGATGCAATGTTGCGCGCTGCTGCTCTTATGTGTAGTTTCGTGTATGGAGGCTTGCACATGGCAACGAACCTGTCGATCGATCCCGACCTGCTCGATCGTGCTCTGCAGGTCAGCGGCGAGCGCACCAAAAAGGCGGCCGTCACCAAAGCACTCCAGGAGTTTATTGCACGACGGGAGCAGAAGCGCTTGCTCGAGCTGATAGGCCGGCTCGAATGGGACGAAGAGTTCGACTACAAGGCCGAACGCTCGCGCGGTTGAGCCTTTTTGTCGATACCAGCGTCTGGTCGCTGGCCTTCCGGCGCGACGCACCTGCCCTGGCGAATGAAGTGCGCGAACTGGTCCGTGCCATCAAGGCCGGCGAGGAACTCATCACTACCGGCCTCGTTCTGCAGGAACTTCTGCAAGGCTTCTCCGGGCCGAGGAACCGCGCGTAAATCCTCGATCGATTTGCCGCGTTGCCGCTGCTGGTTCCCGACCGGCGCGACCCTGTGGACGCGGCCGAATTGCGCAACAGATGCCGACGCGGCGGCATTCAGATCGGTACGATCGACGCATTGCTGGCGCAACTCTGCCTTCGTCACGATCTGACGATGCTGACGACCGACAGAGACTTTCACAACCTCGCCGGGTACTGCGCCCTGAAACTCTGGGCCGCCCCTGCGTAGCGATCGGCGCGGTCAGCGGGGTCGACAAGATCCATGCGCTGGTCGGCGGCTTCCACCTCGCTCCCGCGCCCGACGACTATCTGCGCAAGGTCATGGCCGAGCTGAAAAAATTCGATCTCGAACACATCATGCAGATGCATTGCAGCGGCCAGAACTTTGTCGATCTGGCCCTGCAGGAGATGCCGGAGAAGCTGGTTCTGTGCGGGACCGGCAGCAGCTTCACCTTTACCGCCTGAAGCAGCCATATCCGTCGCGCCGCGTCGCCGCCGCCACCGCGGTCAAACCCATCAGCGGATCGAGCGTCGGCCGCCCGCGGCCCAGCGAATCCCCGACCCAGATGCCAGGAAACCCGGCGGCCTCGATGCGGCGGGCATAATCGGTGATGCGGTAGAGCAACCGCCCCTGCGGTTCGCTGCCGGGACCGAGCCGGATCATGGCGCCGATACGCACGTCATCCCTCTGGCTTGGGATCGAGCCACGGCCAAAGCGCGGCCTCCGTCGCGACAGATCACTTCTTCTGTTTCTGTTTGTCGAAGAAATTCTTCGCATCGAGCACGGCTGCTTCCGGCGAGCCCACGGCAACATCCGACGTTACGGCATTAGGGCTGTAACGACCATAAGTCTGCGAGTAAACTCGACTGAGCAGACGATCACACCGATCCACGATCTCCTGGTAATGCTCTTTTCTGCCCGGTCCATGTCCGGTCAAGCCATTGTATTCATCGTCCAGTTCTTGAAAGCACTCGGAAAGGTTTTGACTCGTTCTGAGCACCTTCTGTATGGCGCGCAGGCATTGCGGCTTTGCCGTATGACCGCTCGGACACACTTGAGAAGCAAATCCGGGCCGGATCCCCCCGGCCAGCAACAGGGCGGCAGTAGCGATGGCAACGGCGATGTGACGCGTCATTTCGACCCCCATCGAAGCAAGTTGCCGACAATCGCGAAAAACACGGTATTTGTCCGGTGCGGCACCGTCAAGCGCGCGGGCGATGCCATCCGGAGCGCGTCTTTGGGGCGGGCGGCGGCGAGGGAAAAAGGCCTCAACGCAAGCCGGCGATTGCGGCGGCCGTACCCGCGCGATACCGTTGCGGCCGGTCGGCAGACAATCGATGGGAGGCACAATGGCGCGATTGAACCGTAGGCGGTTCCTGCAGAGTTCCGCGGCGCTGGGCTCACTGCTGGCCGTCGGCATCGGCCGGTCCGGCCGGGCGTCGGCGGGGCTGATCGATGCGCCGGTCGTCGATCGCGTCGTCGTGCGCGAGATCACCGACAACCAGCACAACATCTTTCTGAAGCCGTTGCAGCGGCCCGGGCTCGTTGTCGCGCGCACCGGGTTTCCCGCCGTGTCGCAAGGCAAGACATTGGAAAGCGAATGGGGTCTCGCGCTGCACATCGAATCGACAAAAGGCAGCGAGACGCGGCGCTATCTGCTCGATTGGGGCTTCACCTCGGATGTCTATATCAACAATCTGGAATTATTGAAGATCGACCCCGCCGCGGTCGACGCGCTGATCCTGAGCCACGGGCATTTCGACCATTACGGCGGGCTGATCGGGTTCCTTGAAGCGCGGCGGGCAGAGATGAAGAGGGATCTGCGCCTCTATACCGGCGGCGAGGACGATTTCTGCCATCGCTACAACCGCCGTCCCGACGGCAGCCTGATTGATTTCCATGCCCTCGACCGCCGCAAGCTGAAGGCGCTCAACGTCGAGCCGGTCCTGTCCGAGGCGCCGATCGTCATCGCCGGTCAGGCCTTTACCACCGGCATCATCCCGCGCACCAGCATCGAGCACGTATTGCCCAACACCTGGGTCGAGATCGGCGTCAAGAACGGCCTCGGCTGCGACGCCCGTGCCTATCACAACCACCATTTCACCGCAGACGAACTGGCCGGAAAGCCGGAGCCGGACCAGCATTGGCACGAGCACGCCACCTGCTTCCGCCTGGGCGACCGCGGTCTAGTCGTGATCAGCTCGTGCGGGCATGCCGGCATCGTCAATACATTGAAGCGCGCCCAGCAGGTCAGCGGGGTCGACAAGATCTACGCGCTGGTCGGCGGCTTCCACCTCGCGCCCGCGCCCGATGACTATCTGCGCAAGGTCATGGCCGAGCTGAAAACGTTCGATCTCGAACACGTCATGCCGATGCATTGCAGCGGCCAGAACTTTGTCGATCTGGCCCTGCAGGAAATGCCGGAGAAACTGGTTCTGTGCGGGACCGGCAGCAGCTTCACCTTTACCGCCTGAAGCAGCCATATCCGTCGCGCGCGCCGCTCCCGGACCGAGGATCGCCCCGCTCCCGTCAGGGAAAATGTCGGTTTTCCCGTCGGATGGGGTTTAGATTAGAATAGCGGGAATCGACAGAACCCATGCCCGAGGGGGTCAGATGCGCGCCGCCGCACTTGCCGATCCGTCGCGAACCGTCGCCACGCTCCGGCATCGGCTCGACGAACTCGCCGCCGAATTGCAGGCGCGCACGGCCGAACGCGACGAGGCGCTGGCGCAGCAAGCGGCGATGGCCGAGGTCTTGCAGGTCATCAATGCCTTGCCCGGCGATCTCGCGCCGGTATTCGACGCGATGCTCGAAAAGGCGGCACGGCTCTGCGAAGCGCAAACCGGGCACTTGTTCCGCTTTGAAGACGGCGCATTCGTGCGATTGGCGAGCCATGGCGTACCGGAGCGCTTCAACAAGCGGCTGCCCCTCGATACGCTCCTGCCGCTGGTTCCCAATTCGCTGCCGGCGCAGATGATGGCGACCCGATCGGTCGTGCACGTTCACGATCTGCGCGAGGACGAATCCTACCGGCTCGGCGCCCCCCATGAAGTCGGCGCAGTCGAAGCTGGGATCCGCACTGTCCTGTTCGTCCCATTGCTCAAAGAGGGTGAGGTCGTCGGCCATTTCACGATGCACCGCATGGAGGTAAAACCTTTTTCTGAAAAGCAGATCGCCTTGTTGCAGAGTTTCGCGGCGCAGGCGGTCATCGCGATCGAGAACGCGCGGCTGCTCGACGAATTGCGCGCGCGCACTCGCGACCTCGAGGAAGCGCTCGAATACCAGACCGCGACCAGCGACGTCCTGAAGATCATCAGCCGCTCGACCTTCGATCTTCAGGGTGTGCTCGAAACGTTGGCGCAAAGCGCCGCAACCCTGACGCGTTCGGACACGGTCTTCGTCTTCCGCCGCGAGGGAGAGGTTGTCCGGCTGGTCGCGCAACACGCGCCGACGCCGGCCTTCGGCGCCGCAATCGGCAGAATAACGCTCGGTCCCGACCGGAAGTCGACCACCGGACGGGCGCTGCTGACCGGCGAAGTGGTTCGCATCCTCGACGTTCAGCAGGAGCCCGATTATCAGCTCCGCGAATCCGAACTCGACCGCATCGGCTCGACGATGGCGGCGCCGCTGCTGCGCGACGGCGAGACGATCGGCGTGATCACGCTGGCCCGGCTGCGGGTCGAGCCGTACACCGACCGGCAGGTCGAACTGGTTCGCACCTTTGCCGACCAGGCGGTCATCGCGATCGAGAACGCGCGCCTCCTCACCGAACTGCGCGAGCGCACCCGCGACCTCGAAGAGTCGCTCGAATACCAGACAGCGACCAGCGACGTCTTAAAGGTCATCAGCCGCTCGACCTTCGACCTGCAGCCGGTGCTGAGTATGCTCACCGAGACCGCGGTGCGGCTGTGCGGCGCCGACGCCGGGCATATCGCGCTGCCGGAGGGCGAGGATTTCCGGACCGCGGCGGTGACCGCAATGTCGCCGGAAATGGAGGGGATGGTGCGCGCGCAGTCGTACCGTCCCGGGCGCAGCACCGCGGTCGGGCGCGCGCTCGGCGAGCGCCGTGTCGTGCAGATCGCCGATATCGGCGCCGATACCGAGCACGCGGGGCGCCAAGCGGCAGCGGCCGGCTACATCCGCACTATCCTCGCCGTGCCGCTGTTGCGCGAGGGCGAGCCGGTCGGCGCGTTCGGTCTTGCCCGTTCGCGGGTCGAGCCGTTCACCGAGCGGCAGATCGAATTGGTGCGCACCTTCGCCGACCAGGCGGTCATCGCGATCGAGAACACGCGCCTCCTCACCGAACTGCGCGAAGCGCTGGAGCAGCAGCAGGCGATGGCGGAGCTGTTGGAGGTCATCAACGCCTCGCCGGGCGAGCTGCAGCCGGTGTTCGAGGTGATCCTGGAGAAGGCGCACAGCCTGTGCGGCGCGACCCGCGGAACCCTGTTTCTGTCTGACGGCCAGACCACTCGCGCCGCCGCCGTGCACGGCTATCCGGCAGCTCTTGCCGAGCGACTGCGGCAACCGGTCGATATGACCCCAAGTGGCCTCGCGGGGCCGCTCCTCGCCGGCGCTCGCCTGGTCCACAACCCCGATCTGAGACAGATCGACCATCCGCGCGCCCGTGACGTCGCCGAGCGGGGCGGCGTGCGGACCAATCTGCTGCTGCCGCTGCGCAAGGACGGCAAGCTGATCGGCTACATCTCGTGCAATCGCGAGGAGGTGCGGCCGTTCACCGACAAGGAAATCGGGCTGCTCGAAAGCTTCGCGGCGCAGGCCGTCATCGCGATCGACAATGCCCGGCTCTTGGACGAGATCCGCCGGCGCCAGGCCGAATTGCGCGTCACCTTCGACAACATGGGCGACGGCGTCGCGATGTTCGACGCCGAATTGCGCCTCGCCGCGTGGAACCGCAATTTCCAGCAGATGCTCGATCTGCCCGACGCCGTCCTCGCCGCGCGGCCGCGCTTTGCCGAATATTTCCGCTATCTCGCCGAGCGCGGCGAATACGGCTCGGCCGATCTCGAAGCGGAGCTGCGCCGCGCTATCGAAGACACCGGCGCGGAATTGCGTTTCGAGCGCATGAGGCCCGACGGCCGCGTCGTCGAGGTGCGCCGCAATGCCGTGCCGGGCGGCGGCTTTGTGCTGATGTACGGAGACGTCACCGAGAGGAAACGGGCGGAAGAGCAGATCCGCGCCGCGCGCGACGCGGCCGAGAAGGCGCTCGCCGAATTGCGCGCGACGCAGCAGCAACTGGTCGTGCAGCAGAAGATGGCGGCCTTGGGGCAACTGACCGCCGGGATCGCCCATGAGATCAAGAACCCGCTCAATTTCGTCAACAACTTCGCCGGGCTGTCGGTCGAATTGCTCGACGAATTGAAGGAGACGGCGGCTCCGGCCCTGGGAGCGCTCGACGACGACACCCGCGCCGAGATCGACGAGACGATCGCGATGCTGACCGGCAATCTCGACAAGATCGCCGAGCACGGCCGGCGCGCCGACGGCATCGTCAAGAGCATGCTGGCGCATTCGCGCGGCGGCAGCGGCGACTGGCAGACTATCGATCTCAACGCCCTGGTCGAGGAGACCTTGAACCTCGCCTATCACGGCGCCCGCGCCCAGGACCAGAATTTCAACATCGCGATGGAGCGCGATTTCGCCGCCGGCATGGCGCCGGTCGAACTGGTGCCGCAGGACCTGACTCGCGTCTTTCTCAATCTGATCGGCAACGGCTTCTATGCCGCCCACAAGCGCGCGCGCGAAGCGGGCGACGGGTTCCGGCCGGTGCTCGCGGTGACGACGCGCGATCTCGGCGACGCGGTCGAGATCCGCATCCGCGACAACGGCGCCGGCATCGCGCCGGAGCACCGCGACCGATTGTTCCAGCCGTTTTTCACGACCAAGCCGACCGGCGAAGGCACGGGCCTCGGGCTGTCGATCAGCCACGACATCGTCACAACACAGCACGGCGGCACGATCACCGTCGATAGTCAGGTCGGGGAATTCACCGAATTCACCGTGCGCCTGCCGCGCCGATGAAAACAACATTTTACCGCAGAGGACGCCAAGGATGCGCAGAGGACGCAATGAATTGAAAGCGCTTCGCGTCCTTTGCGGTAAATGGTTGATTTCTGGGAGACAAGATGACCGTCAGCATCCCGATCGAGGTCATCCGATGAGGCGGCGCGATTTTATTGCTGTTCTCGGCGGCGCAGCCGCTGCCGGGCCCGTCGCGGCGTTCGCGCAGACGAGCGGCGCGGTCCACCGCGCCGGGCTGCTCGGTTCGGGGTCGCCGCTCGGCGACGCCAGCCCGATGGTCAAGGGGCTCGGCGCCGGCTTTGCCAGGCGCGGTTATACGCTCGGCCGCGATCTGGTGTTCGAGCGGCGAGCCGCGCTCGGTCATCCCGAACGCCTGCTGTCATTGGTGGAGGAACTCGCGGCGAGCGGCGCACAGCTGATCGTGACCTCCGGCTACCCGGCGGCGCTCGCGGCAAAACAGCACGCGACGATCCCGGTGGTGGTGACCAATGCCGGCGACCCGGTCGCGACCGGGCTGGTGCAGAGCCTCGCGCATCCCGGCGGCCATGTCACCGGCATGTCCGAGATCGCCAGTGAATTGTCGGCGAAGCGATTGCAGCTACTGACCGAGACCGTGCCGAAAGTGCGCAAGGTGGCGATGCTGTGGAATGCCGACGATCTCGGCATGACTTTGCGCTACCGGGCGGCCGACAGGGCGGCGGGGGAATTGCACATCACGGTCGAGCCGCTCGGCGTGCGCGAGCCCGACGATTTTGCGGCGGCCTTTGCGGCGATGACGCACGATCCGCCGGACGCCATCCTGATGGTGACCGATGCACTGACCATACTCAACCACAAGAGGGTCTTCGACTTCGCCGCCGCGCACCGGCTGCCGGCGATCTACGAATTCGACTTTCTGGTGCGCGACGGCGGGCTGATGTCGTACGGCCCCGACATGGCCGATCTGTACGATCGCGCCGCCGGCCTCGCCGATCGCATTCTCAAGGGCGCAAACCCGGCCGACCTGCCGCTCGAAGAGCCGACGCGGTTCCGCTTCGCGGTCAATTTGAAGACTGCGAAGGCGATCGGGCTAAGGGTGCCGGCAATGGTGCTCGCGCAGGCCGACGAGGTCATTGAATGAGGCGGCGCGAGCTTGTCGGAGCGCTCCTTGGCTTCTTCGCCGCACCCCGTGCGGCGCGCGCGCAAGAGTCGGGGCGCGTCTACCGCATTGCCTATCTCGGGCCGTCGCCGCAAGCCGGCCCGCCCCAGCGCGCCTTTTTCGCAGCGCTGGGCAAGCTCGGCTTTGTCGAGGGAAAGAATCTGGAACGTGAGACAAAAGGCTATGGGCGGCGCCCGGGGCAGTTCGGGAAAGCCGCACAGGAGCTGGTCCAGTCCAAGCCCGACCTGATCCTGTGCGGCGGCCCCGAGGCCGGCCGGGCGGCGCAGCAGGCGACAAAGACGATCGCGCTGCTCGTCAACACCGATGACATGGTCGGGGAGGGGCTCGCCGCCTCGATCGCGCATCCCGGCGGCAATATAACCGGGGTCAGCATTCTCTCGCCGGAGCTCGACGGGAAGCGGTTCGAGATCCTGCTCGAATTGCTGCCGGGTGCGCGCCGCATCGCCGCTCTGGCCGGCGCCGATACCGCGAACGCGCGCCATTTCACGGCACTGCAGGGCGAGGCGCGCGCCCGCGACGTCGAACTTGTGATCCGTACGGCCGGGGCCTACCCGGAGATCGCGCCGGCGATCGAGGCGGCAAAGACCGCCGGTGCGGCCGGGCTGAACGTGCTCGGCTCGGCCCTCTTGTTCGGCAATCGCAAGGTCATTTTCGAGCGCACCGCGGCGCTTCGTTTGCCCGCGATTTATCAATGGCCGGAAAACGCGCGCGAGGGCGGCTTGATCGGCTACGGCCCGAGCATCGTTCGCATTTACGGGGACCAGCTGTCGCGCATGGCGGCCGAAATCCTGCGCGGCACGAAGCCGGCCGACATCCCGATCGAGCAGCCGACGCGCTTTTCTCTGGCGGTCAACCTGAAGGCCGCCAAGGCACTCGGCCTGACGGTCCCGCGGCTGTTGTTGGCGCAGGCCGACGAGGTCATCCAATGAGGCGGCCCGTCACTCTTGCCGCGGTGCTCCGGCATGAGCCGACGGGGTCAGTGAACGAGATCACGGACGAGCACGCTGCGCAGGAGTATAGTCGTGCAATCCTTCCGGCCGCGGAATGACGCGATGATCCGATGAGCGGTGTCGAGGAACTCCTGCCGCAAGCGGCGTCGCCCCGGCTTGCCCCGTCCGGCGCCGCGGCCGACCCGGTCTTGCGCCCGCGCCGCGGACTGTTCCGCAAATACGTCCTGGCCCTCGTCGGGCTTGTCGCGGTCGCTCTGATCGTCAATGCCGGGGTCGAATTCTGGTTCAGCTACCGGGAAAGCAAGGCGGCGCTGCTGAGCCTGCAGCAGGAGAAGGCGCACGAAGCGGCGCAGCGGATCGGCAAATTCGTTACCGAGATCGAGCATCAGATCGGCTGGACGACTCTACCGTTGTGGGGCGCCGCGCCACTCGATCAGCGCCGCTTCGATTTCATCCGGCTGCTGCGTCAGGTGCCGGCGATCACCGAACTCTCCGAGCTCGACGGCTCGGGCAAGGAACAGCTCAAGGTCTCGCGCCTCGCGATGGACGTGGTCGGCAGCGGCAAGGATTTCTCGCACGCACCGGCCTTCACCGGGGCGCGGGCGCACGGCGTGTGGTTCGGCCCAGTCTATTTCCGCAAGGCATCCGAGCCCTATATGACATTGGCGATGGCAGAGGCCGGGGGCAACGCCGGCGTCACAATCGCCGCGATCAATCTGAAATTGATCTGGGACGTCATCACCGGATCGAGGATCGGCGAGGGCGGCTACGCCTATGTCGTCGATCGCCAGGGCAAATTGATCGCCGCCCCCGACATCAGCCTGGTGCTGCGCGACACCGATCTGTCGCATCTGCCGCAGGTCGCCGCGGCGCTCGCTCCGTCCTCCCGGGCCCGGGCCGCTGCCGCGACCGTGATGGAGAATTATGACGGGCAGCGCGTATTGAGCGCGCATGCCAGGATCAAGCCGCTCGGCTGGGCGGTCTTTGTCGAGGTGCCGCTGCGGGAGGCCTTTGCCCCGCTCTATCGCTCGGCGATGCGCAGCGCCTTCTGGCTGGTCCTGGCTCTCTTCGGGGCGGCGCTCGCCGGGCTCTATCTGGCGCGGCGGATGACCGGGCCGATCCGCGCGATCGAGGCCGGGGCGGCGCGCATCGGCGCCGGGGAGCTCGACCGCCGCATTGCGATCCGCAGCGGCGACGAATTGGAGAGCCTCGCCGACCGGTTCAACGACATGGCAGGCCGGCTGCAAGCCTCCTATGCCGACCTCGAACAGAAGGTGGCGGACCGCACCGCCGAATTGTCGGAGGCGCTCGAACAGCAGACCGCGACCGCCGAGGTCTTGCAGGTCATCAACGCCTCGCCCGGCGAGCTGCAGCCGGTGTTCGACGCGATCCTGGACAAGGCGCACACATTGTGCGGCGCGACGCGCGGCACCCTGTTTCTGTTCGACGGCGAGACTTTCCGCGCGGCCGCGGTGCACGGCTACCCAGAAGAATTGGCGGAGCGGCTGCGCCGGGGGATCAGCGTTTCGCAGACCTCGGTCTTCGCGGCACTGCTCGCCGGCGCCCGCCTGGTTCACAATCCCGATCTGCGGCAGATCGACGATCCGATCGCCCGCGCCGTTGCCGGGCGCGGCGGCGTGCGGACCAATCTGCTTTTGCCATTGCGCAGGGACGGCGCGCTGCTCGGCATGATCTCCTGCAATCGGCAGGAGGTCCGGCCCTTCGCGGACAAGGAAATCGCGCTATTGCAGAGTTTCGCGGCGCAGGCGGTCATCGCCATCGACAATGCGCACCTCCTCGACGAGATCCGCCGGCGCCAGGCCGAATTGCGCGTCACCTTCGACAATATGGGCGACGGCGTCGCAATGTTCGATGCGGAATTGCGGCTCGCCGCGTGGAACCGCAATTTCCAGCAGATGCTCGATCTGCCCGACGCCGTCCTCGCCGCGCGGCCGAGCTTTGCCGCGTATTTCCGCTATCTCGCCGAGCGCGGCGAGTATGGTTCCTCCGATCTCGCGGCGGAGCTGCGCCGCGCTATCGAAGACACCGGCGCGGAATTGCGTTTCGAGCGCATGAGGCCCGACGGCCGCATCGTCGAGGTGCGCCGCAATGCCGTGCCGGGCGGCGGCTTTGTGTTGATGTATAGCGACGTCACCGAGAGGAAGCGCGCCGAGGCCGAGATCCGCGCGGCGCGCGATGCCGCCGAGAAGGCGCTCGCCGAACTCAGAGCGACACAGCAGCAATTGGTCGTGCAGCAGAAGATGGCGGCGCTGGGCCAACTGACCGCTGGCATCGCCCACGAGATCAAGAATCCCCTGAATTTCGTCAACAACTTCGCCGGCCTCTCGATCGAGTTATTGAACGAGTTGAGGGACACGGCGGCGCCGGGAATCGAGGCGCTCAGCGACGATGCGCGCGCCGAAATCGACGAGACCTTCGCGATGCTGACCGGCAATCTCGACAGGATCGCCGAGCACGGCCGCCGCGCCGACGGCATCGTCAAGAGCATGCTGGCGCATTCGCGCGGCACCAGCGGTGAGCGCCAGCAGGTCGATCTCAACGCCTTGGTCGACGAAGCGCTGAACCTCGCCTATCACGGCGCCCGCGCCCAGGATCAGAATTTCAACATCGCGATGGAGCGCGAGTTCGACCGCAGTCTCGCGCCCGTCGAATTGGTGCCGCAGGACGTGACGCGGGTGTTTCTGAACCTGATCGGCAACGGCTTTTATGCCGCTCACAAGCGGGTGCGCGAAGAGGGCGACGGGTTCCGGCCGGCGCTCAAGGTGACAACGCGCGATCTCGGCGGTGCGGTCGAGGTCACGGTGCGCGACAACGGCACCGGCATCGCGCCCGAGCACCGCGAGCGGCTGTTCCAGCCGTTCTTCACGACCAAGCCGACCGGGGAGGGCACCGGGCTCGGGCTGTCGATCAGCTACGACATTGTGACAACGCAGCACGGCGGCAGGATTTCGGTGGAGAGCGAGGTCGGTGCGTTCACCGAATTCACGGTGCACCTGCCGCGCCGAACTGCAACGGCCGGACAATCAATGCAGTCATTCCGGGATCGCCCAAGGGGCGAGACCCGGAATCTATGAGCACCGGCCTCTGGAATATGGATTCCGGGTTCGCCGCGATGCGGCGCCCCGGAATGACCCGATAGGGAGAACGCAGAGAGCCATGACCGTCAGCATCCTGATCGTCGACGACGAGCCCGATGTCGCCGAGTTGTTTCGCCAGCGCTTTCGTCGCGAGGCGCGGCAGGGCGCCTATGTGCTGCATTTCGCGGCCTCGGGCGAGGAGGCGCTGCAAATGCTCGCCCACGAGATCGAGCCGCAATTGATCGTGATCCTATCCGACATCAACATGCCCGGCATGGACGGCCTCGCCTTGTTGCGCGAAGTCAAAAGGATGCGGCCCGACCTGCCGGTCATGATGGTGACCGCCTATGGCGACGACGAGCGCCGCCGCCGCGCCGGCGAATACGGCGCCGCCGAATTCCTCACCAAACCGGTCGATTTCGACCTGCTGAAACGGCAATTGCAGCAGCTCCCCTCCGGCGCGGCATGAGCCGGCTCGCGTGACCGGCCCGGCCAAAATCCTCGCCGTCGACGACGAGGCCGATTTCGAACTGCTGCTCCGGCAGCGCTTCCGCCGCCAGATCCGCACCAACGAGTTTGCGTTCCGCTTTGCCCATCACGGCGAGGAGGCATTGGACGCCCTTGCCGCGGAGCCCGACATCGAACTCTTGTTGCTCGACATCAACATGCCGGTCATGGACGGGCTGACATTGCTCGCCGAATTGCGGCGGCGGCACTCCCCGGTGCGGGCGATCATCGTCTCGGCCTATGGCGACATGACCAACATCCGCACCGCGATGAACCGCGGCGCCTTCGACTTTGTCACCAAGCCGGTCGATCTGAACGATCTCGAAATCACGATCAACAAGACGCTCGACGACATCGCGCGGGTGCGCGAGCTCGAGCGCCGGCGCGCCGCGGCCGAGCGCGCCCGGGTCAACCTGTCGCGCTATTTCTCGCCGAACATCGTCGAGATCCTGGCCGAGCGCGACGAGCCCCTGGGCGCGGTGCGAAGGCAGAATGTCGCGGTGCTGTTTGTCGACATCGTCGGCTTCACCCGCATGGCCGAGGGGATGGCGCCTGAGGCCGTGGTGACGATGCTGCGCCAGTTTCACGACCGCATGACGGCGGAGATCTTCGCCTGCGGCGGCACCGTCGAGAAATATATCGGGGACGAGATCTTTGCGGTGTTCGGCCTGCCGAACGCGAGCCCGGACGACGCCGCCAACGCCTTGCGCTGCGCAAAGCGCATGCTCGCCGCCCTCGACTGTTGGAACGGCGAACGCAAGGAATGGGGCGAGATGCTGCTGGCGATCGGCATCGGGCTCAATTACGGGCCGGCGGTCATCGGCGATGTCGGCAGCCAGCACGGCCTGTCCTTCACGGTCATCGGCGACACGGTCAACACCGCGAGCCGATTGCAGGGGCTGACGCGCAGCCTCGACACCCCGCTCGTCGCCGCCGAGGCGGTCGTTGCCGCCATCCACGCGGCCCCGCCGCCGGATGCGGCGGAATTCCTCGCCGGACTGTACGATCGGGGCGAGCAGATCCTGCGCGGTCGCAGCGCCCCGGTCCGCGTCTGGACCTGCGCCGGCCCGCGATGATCGCAGGGGGCATGGCCCGTCACCCTCTGCTCTGCCCCTCGCCCTCCCTCTCCCTTTCACCCTCTCCCCTGCCGGCCGCTGTCAAATTCACCCATCCTTCTCGATGCGTTCAGCACAGCGAAGCCGTCCTCCCGGGGCGCGGGCGATCCCTTTTCCAATGCCCTCAGTCTGCGATGCCGACGACAAATGCGAGCAGCCGGCCCAGCGCCAACAACGCTGCGTCATCGACCCTGCCGATCGGAGCGCCGCAGCGGTCCCGTCGAACCGCTATGATCTTGTCCACCATCACCTGTGACGGCTCGCGCAGACCGGTCCCTTCTCCTGCCGGCAGCGATAGCCGGTACAGCGGCGCGGGCCGCAGCATTGTCGTCAGCAGGCAAACGAGCACGCTGTCCGTCTCCGGCAAAAAATCGGATTGGATCACCAGCGCCGGCCGCGGCTTGCCATAGTCACCGCTCAGGGCAACCGTCAGGGCAACCGTGACGAGATCGCCCCGTCTCATTGCTCCGCATCACCCAGATCCGCCGCCGCCTCGATGAAATCGAGCGCCTCGCGTTCCTCCGGAGCGTCCCGCAGCAGCAGTGCCTGCCGATGCGCTTCCTCGCGAAAGCCGGGCGCATGCGGATCGGGCACCCAGATCCGCAACAGCTTCATGCCGCGCGCTCGTCGGGTCGCACGGTATCGCCGGAATTTGTCAAGACCGTCTTCAGCGCGGGCAGACCGGGGCGTGACAGTCTCCATACAAAGGTTGCGCGCTACCCGGACAAGTAGCGCGCAACCTTGGGCGCCGCAAGGCCGGGGAGGGGGTCGGGATGAAGGGCTAGAACAGCTTGTTGAGCGTGTCGCGGTAGATCGTGACCGGGTATTGCCGGCGCAGCGAGGCGGTGAATTCCGCCGCCAGATCGGCCTGCAATTCCGTATCCGCCTGGTCTTTCAGGGCGGTCAGATCGGCCGGCTTTGGCGCTTCCGGGGCCTCGATCTTGTCGAGCTGGGCGACATAGGCGCCGCTTGCATCCTTGATCGTGACCGCGGCGCCGGGCTTCACGGTGAACAGTTTGGCGACAAGGGCGGGGGGCACGCCGGGATCGCGCTCGGCCTGGCGCAACAGCGGCGGCGAGGTCGTCGCGGTCAGGCCCTTCTGCGCCGCCGCTTGCTCGAGCGGGGTTCCGTTCTTGACCGCCTGCATCAGCGCCGCCGTCTCGTCGTCGATCTTCTTCTGCCGCTGTTCGGTCTGCCAAGCGGCGATCGCCTCTTTCTTGACATCGGCGAGCGGGCGCACATGCGGCGGCGTGACCTTGTCGGTGCGGACGACAAAGATGCCGCCGTCGTCGGTGTGGTAGACCCGGCTGGTCTGGCCGGCATCGGTCGAGAAGGCGATCTTCAACACCCGGTTCGGCGCAATCGGCAACGACACCGGCTTGCCGGCGGGCGCCATGCCGTGCTCGTCCGCGGTGCTCTCGCTCGTCTTCAGCCCGAATTTCTTCGCGGTCGCGGCGAGAGCGGCGCCCCCGGCCAATGCGTCGTCGACATGGTCGCCGATCTTGGCGATCCGGTCGGCGGCCGCGCTCTTCGCCATTTCGGCGGCGAGCTTGGGCTTGGCCTCCGCGAAGCTTTCCGTTGTCGGCGGCGCGATCTTGGTGACCATCAGGATGTGCCAGCCGAGCGGGCTCTTGATCGGCTGGCTCGGCTTGCCGACCGGCAGAGAGAAGGCGGCGTCGGCGAGCGGCTTCGGCAGGTCCTGGAATTTGACCAGACCGAGATCGATCGTTGCGGGGTCCTGCCCGGCGATCGTCGTCGCCACCTCCTTGAAGGGTTTGCCGGCGGTGAGGGCAGCTTCCGCCGCCTTGGCCTTGGCCTCGGAGGGGGCGAGGATCTGCTCCACCTGGCGGCGCGCGGGGATGACGAACTCGTCCTGGCTCTCCTGATACGCTTCGCGGAGCTTGTCGTCGGGGATTGTGATGGTCTTGGCGATGTCGTCGGGGACGAGGCTCGCCACGGTAAAGCTGCGATATTCGGGGGCGCGGAAGTCGTCCGGATGCGCCTTGTAGAACTGTTCGAGCGCGGCCGCGCTCGGCTCTCCGACACCAGCGGCTTTGGCGGTCGGCAGGGCGAGGATCGTGGCAACCCGCTTTTCGTTCTGAAAGCGGTAGATCAGATTGAGGAGGGGCTCCGGCGCCGCCGCCCCCGCGGTGACCGCGCGATAGAGATCGGCGCGCGGGATGTCGCGGCGCAGCAATTCGACGAATTGCGCCTCGGTCAGATTGTTCTGGGCCAGTGCCTGATTGAACAAGGCCCGGTTGAAATTGCCGTTCGCGGTGCGAAAGCGGGGGTCGCCGTAAATCGCGCCGCGGATCACGTCGTCGGAAACGTCGAGGCGCAGGCGCTCGGTCTCCCGGTTGGCGAGATCGCGATCGACGAGCTGCCGGAGAACCGTATCGACGATGCCGAACTTCTTGGCCTGCTTCAGATCGAAGGGCTGGCCGAGCTGGGCGCTGAGCCGTTCGAGCGCCGGCTGCAGCGCATTCTGCAATTCCTGGGCGGTGATCTCCTGGTTGCCGACGCTCGCGACGACGGTCTCTGTCGAGCGCGAGCGGAACACGTCGCCGATGCCCCAGACCACAAAGGTCAGGATCAGCACCGCGAACAGGGCTTTGACAAAGAAGGATGCGGCGCGCGAGCGGATCGCCTGCAGCATGGAACGCTTTGGCCTCGGTTGACCCGGCGGCGAGCCGGTGTGATCTTGGCCGCGGATCATAGAGAGGGAGCCCCTGACCGGCAACACCCGGCCCGGGGGAAAGCGGATGGCGGAGCGCAACAAACTCGTCGTCGGCAATTGGAAGATGAACGGGTTGCGTGCCGACGGCGCGGGTCTGGCGCACGATCTGGCGCGACGGGCCGCGGCACAGCGGCCGCGCTGCACTCTCGTCGTCTGCCCGCCGGCAACGCTGATAGCGGAGATCGGCGGCGTCCTCGCCGGGAGCCCCATCGCCCTCGGTGGCCAGGACTGCCATCCTGCGGCAAAAGGCGCCCATACCGGCGACGTCAGCGCCGAGATGCTGGCCGATCTCGGCTGCACTTACGTCATCCTCGGGCATTCGGAGCGGCGCCGCGACCACGGCGAAAGCGACGCGCTGGTGCGCGACAAGGTCGCCGCCGCCTGGCGCGCCGGATTGACCGCGATCCTGTGCGTCGGCGAGACGCGCGAACAGCGCGAAGCCGGCGCCGCCGCCACGGTCGTCGCCGCCCAGCTCGCCGGTTCGTTGCCGCAGGACGCCGCTTCGCACCCCCTGGTCGTCGCCTATGAGCCGGTCTGGGCGATCGGCACCGGGTTGACGCCGACCACGGGCGACATCGCCCGGATGCACGCCGACATCCGCACCCGCCTCCCCGCGGCCGCGCCGATCCTCTACGGCGGCTCGGTCAACCCCGGCAACGCCGCCGAGATTCTCGCCCTCCCCGAAGTCGACGGGGCGCTGGTCGGCGGCGCCAGCCTGGACGCCGGCCAGTTCTGGGCCATTGCCGCCTGCTGCGGATGAGATTATCTGAAGGGTAAGGCGGTCGGGCCGGCCCGACGCGCATCCCTTTCCCCCTTGCTTGCTCGGCCCATGATCCTCCTGGTGCTCGCCATTCACATCCTGCTCGCCATCGCCATCGTCGGGGTCGTCCTGATGCAGAAGAGCGAGGGCGGCGCGCTCGGCAGCCTCGGCGGCGGGGGCGGCATGTCGGGCTTTATGACCGGGCGCTCGACCTCGAACCTGTTGACCAAGGCGACGGCGATTCTGTTCGCGCTCTTTGTCGTGACCAGCATCTCATTGGTCATGATGAGCACCGGCGGACATCGGGCGCAGCACTCGATTCTCGGCGGCACGGCGCCGCCGGCGGGGTCGGCCACCCCGGTCGGGCCGAGCGTGCCGCTCGCGCATTAGCCATTCGACAATCGCGGTGGGAGGACGGGCAGCGCTGCTGTAGACTGGGGGTCCATGACGCGGTTCATCTTCATCACCGGCGGCGTGGTCTCCTCTCTCGGCAAGGGTCTGGCGGCGGCGGCCTTGGGCGCGCTGTTGCAGGCGCGCGGCCTCAAGGTCAGGTTGCGCAAGCTCGACCCCTACCTCAACGTCGATCCGGGGACGATGAGCCCCTATCAGCACGGCGAGGTGTTCGTCACCGACGACGGCGCCGAGACCGATCTCGACCTCGGTCATTACGAGCGCTATGTCGGCGTCGCCGCGCGCAAGAGCGACAGCGTCACCACCGGGCGCATCTATTCGACCGTGATCGGCCGCGAGCGTCGCGGCGAATATCTCGGCGCCACGGTCCAGGTCATTCCGCACGTCACCGACGCGATCAAGGAGTTCATCACCGCCGACCTCGACGACGAGGATTTCGTGTTGTGCGAGATCGGCGGCACCGTCGGCGACATCGAGAGCCTGCCGTTTCTCGAAGCAATCCGCCAGCTCGGCAACGAGTTGGGGCGCGAGCGCGTGCTTTACGTGCATCTGACCCTGGTGCCGTGGATCGCCTCGGCCGGCGAGTTGAAGACCAAGCCGACCCAGCACTCGGCCAAGGAATTGCTCGCGGTCGGCATCCAGCCCGACATCCTCCTGTGCCGCTGCGACCGGCCGATCGCGCCGGCGGCGCGCCGCAAGATCGCGCTGTTCTGCAATCTGCACGAGAGCCGGGTCATCCCGGCGATCGACGTCGAGACGATCTACGCCGTGCCCTTGGCCTATCACGCCGAAGGGTTCGACCGCGAAGTGTGCCGTCATTTCGGGCTCGCCGCGCCCGAGCCCGACCTCGGGCAGTGGCGGGAGATCGTCGAGCGCATCGCCAAACCCGAAGGGGAAGTGACGATCGCGATCGTCGGCAAATACACGCATCTCCCCGACAGCTACAAATCGCTGGTCGAGGCGATGACGCATGGCGGCATCGCCAACAATGTGCGGGTCGATCTCGACTGGATCGATGCCGAGGTGTTCGAGACCGAGGCCGAGGCCGTGCGCCAGCTCGAAGGGGTGCATGGCATCCTGGTTCCGGGCGGTTTCGGCGAGCGCGGCACCGAGGGCATGATCGAGGCGGCGCGCTTTGCCCGCGAGCGCCGGGTGCCGTATTTCGGCATCTGCTTCGGCATGCACATGGCGATCATCGAGGCGGCCCGTCATCTCGCCGGGCTCAAGGGGGCGGGCTCGACCGAGTTCGGCGCCTGCGAGCACCCGGTCGTCGGGTTGATGACCGAATGGACGCGCGGCAACACGATCGAGCGCCGCAACGCCTACGGCGATCTCGGCGGCACGATGCGATTGGGCGCCTATGATGCGGTGCTGAAACCGCACAGCCGGGTCGCGGAGATCTATCAGAAATTGCAGATCAGCGAGCGCCACCGCCATCGCTACGAGGTCAACATCGGCTACAAGAAGCGGCTCGAACACTCGGGGCTCTTGTTTTCCGGCATGTCGCCCGACGGCCTCCTCCCCGAGATTGTCGAGGTTCCCGATCACCCGTGGTTTTTGGGCGTGCAGTTCCACCCCGAGCTGAAGTCGCGGCCGTTCGAGCCGCACCCGCTCTTCACCTCCTTTGTCCGCGCCGCGCTCGACCAGTCGCGGCTGGTGTGAAAATGGCGGAATGCCCCCGGCTTTCGCCGGGGTTTTCCGCCCTACGATATTCCCGTAAGCGTAGGGCGGAAAAGCGAAGCGCATTCCGCCGAAACCGTTTCACATTGGGGGAGGGGATCATGCAGCCGCATCATGTGACGATCGGCACTCTCACGGTCGGCAACGATCTGCCGCTCGCCTTCGTCATCGGGCCGAATACGCTCGAATCGCGCGCGCATGCGCTGGAAATGAGCGCGGCCCTGGCCGAGATCGCCGGCGCATACGAGATCCCTCTGATCTACAAGACCTCGTTCGACAAGGCGAACCGCTCCTCGATCGCCGGCGCGCGCGGCGTCGGGCTCAGGGCCGGGTTGCCGATCCTCGCCGAAATCCGCGAAAGGACCGGCCTGCCGGTATTGACCGATATCCACGAGCCTGCGCAATGCGCCCCGGTCGCCGAGGTCGCGGACATCCTGCAGATCCCGGCCTTTCTGTGCCGCCAGACCGATCTCTTGCTCGCTGCCGGGGCGACCGGCCGGGCGGTCAACATCAAGAAGGGCCAGTTCCTCGCGCCGTGGGACATCCAATACGCCGCCGCGAAGGTCGCTTCGACCGGCAACGACCGCATCCTCTTATGCGAGCGCGGCGCGAGCTTCGGCTACAACACCCTGGTCGTCGACATGCGCGCGTTGCCGATCATGGCAGAGACCGGCTATCCGGTCGTGTTCGACGCGACGCACGCCGTCGCGCAGCCGGGCGGTCTCGGCGACCGTTCGGGTGGACAGCGCGAATACGCGCCGGTGCTCGCCCGCGCCGCGTCGGCGGTCGGCGTCGCCGCGATGTTCATCGAGACCCATCAGGACCCCGATCGCGCTCCCTGCGAAGGCCAGACCATGCTGCCGCTGAAGGCATTGCCGGCGCTGCTCGAAACCCTGATCGCCTTCGACCGCCTCGCCAAGGCGCGGCCGGTCTCATCAAATCACCAGTGAGACAGTGAGACAGTGAGAAAAGGGAAGAAGAATGTTGCGCGCCTTCGGCGCGCTGTTTTTTCTATTCTCACTGCCTCGTCGGCTCATCGGTGAAATCAACCGAGGTCCGGCACGATAGGGAGCGCGCATGACCGCAATCGCAAGTATCCACGCCCGCGAGATCCTCGACAGCCGCGGCAACCCGACCATCGAGGTCGACGTCATTCTGGCGAGCGGGACCATCGGCCGCGCCGCGGTGCCCTCGGGCGCCTCGACCGGGGCGCTTGAGGCGATCGAGCGCCGCGACGGCGGGACGCGCTATGGCGGCAGGGGCGTCCTGGGTGCGGTCGCCGCGGTCAACGGCGAGATCGCCGCCGCGCTCGGCGGCCGCGACGCCGAGGATCAGGCGGCGATCGACCGCGCCCTGTGCGAACTCGACGGCACTCCCAACAAGGCGCGGCTCGGCGCCAATGCGATCCTCGGCGCGAGCCTTGCCTGCGCCAAGGCGGCGGCGCGAGCGCAGGGCGTGCCGCTCTACCGCTATATCGGCGGCATCCGCGCGCGCACCTTGCCGGTGCCGATGATGAACATCGTCAATGGCGGCGTGCACGCCGACAACCCGATCGACATCCAGGAATTCATGGTGATGCCGTTGGGTGCCGCCTCGCTCGCCGAGGCGGTGCGTTGCGGCGCCGAGATCTTTCACGCGCTGCGCCGGAAGCTCGCCGATGCCGGCCTCAACACCAATGTCGGCGACGAGGGCGGCTTCGCCCCGAACCTTGCCTCCGCCGACGCCGCGCTCGGCTTTGTCATGCGTGCGATCGAGACGGCCGGCTACCGCCCGGGCGAGGACGTCGTGTTGGCGCTCGACCCGGCGGCCAGCGAGTTCTACCGCGACGGCGCCTATCGCCTCGCCGGCGAGGGCAAGACGCTCGACGCCGGGGGGCTCGTCGCCTATTACGCCGACCTCGTCGCGCGCTATCCGATCGCCTCGATCGAGGACGGCATGGCCGAGGAGGACTGGCAGGGGTGGGCGGAATTGACGCGCGCGCTCGGCGGGCGCATCCAGCTCGTCGGCGACGATCTGTTCGTCACCAACCGGGCGCGGCTTCAAGAGGGCATCGCGCGCGGCGTCGCCAATGCAGTCCTCGTCAAGCTCAACCAGATCGGCACGTTGTCGGAGACCCTCGATACGATCGATACGGCGCTCGCCGCCGGTTACGGCCGCGTCGTCTCGCACCGCTCGGGCGAGACCGAGGACACGACGATCGCCGATCTCGCGGTCGCCGCCAATTGCGGCCAGATCAAGACGGGCTCGCTGTCGCGCTCCGACCGGCTCGCCAAATACAACCAGCTGATTCGCATCGAGGAGGAACTGGGGGACGCGGCGCGTTTTCCGGGGCGCGCGGCATTGGCGCGTTTCGCGCCCGCAGGTTGACGAACAGGGCGGCGCGTGATCCGCTCGCGCAATGATCGTCATGCGCGAATTGCGCCGCCATGGGCGCCATATCGCCGGTCCCCTGCTGGGGATCGCCCTGACCGGATATTTCGCCTACAACCTGGTCGAGGGCGATCGCGGCTTTAAGGCGTGGATGCGGCTCTCGCATGAGCTGCAAATCGAACAGGCCAATCTCGACCGGGTGCGCGCCGAGCGCGCCGCACTCGACCTGAAGGTCGCCGATCTGCGCCCCAATCACCTCGACCCCGACCTCCTCGACGAGCGCGTCCGGGCGGTCCTGAACCTCGTCGCCCCGAACGAGGTCGTCATCCTGCAGCCGCCGCAGCGCCGCTGACGAGGATGGCGGAATGCGCAGCGCATTCCGCCGGCTTTGTTTAACTTGGTCGCAGTTGCAAATCGGCGGATTTGCCAGCATGTTTCCCGAAACAGGTCCGACCCGGCATTGGCGGCCGCCCGGAGGGAACGCATGGCAGTCACCCGCAAGCCAAAGGCGGTCAAGTTCGCCGACCTGACGATCCCGACCGGGGAATTGCTGCGCTATTATCGCGACATGCTGCTGATCCGCCGGTTCGAGGAGCGGGCGGGGCAGATGTACGGCATGGGGCTGATCGGCGGCTTCTGCCATCTCTATATCGGGCAGGAGGCAGTCGTCGTCGGCATGCAGGCGGCGCTCATGGACGGCGACACGATTATCACCTCCTATCGCGACCACGGGCATATGCTGGCCGCCGGCATGGACCCCAAGGGGGTCATGGCGGAACTGACCGGGCGGCGCGGCGGCTATTCGCGCGGCAAGGGCGGTTCGATGCACATGTTCAGCCGCGAAAAGAATTTCTTCGGCGGCCACGGCATCGTCGGCGCCCAGGTGCCGATCGGCACCGGGCTCGGTTTCGCCCACCGCTACCGCGAGAACGGGCGGATTTCGGTGACCTATCTCGGCGACGGGGCGATCAACCAGGGGCAGGTCGCCGAGAGCTTCAACATGGCAGCCCTGTGGAAACTGCCGGTCGTCTACGTCATCGAAAACAACCGCTACGGCATGGGCACCGCGGTCGACCGCGCCTCGGCGCGCACCGATCTGTTTCACCGCGGCTCGGCCTTCGGCATTCCCGGCGAGCAGGTCGACGGCATGAACGTGCTCGCCGTGCATGAGGCGGGGCTGTCGGCCGCCGAGCATGCGCGCAGCGGGGAGGGGCCGATCATCCTCGAAATGCTGACCTATCGCTATCGCGGCCATTCGATGTCGGACCCGGCCAAGTACCGCACCCGCGAGGAGGTCAACCGGATGCGCAGCGAGCACGATCCGATCGACCAGGTGCGCCGGCTACTGATCGAGGGCGGGGTCGCCGAGGGCGAAGTGAAGGAGATCGAACGGGCGGTGCGCGACCAGGTCGCCGCCGCGGCGCAGTTCGCGCAGGACAGCCCGGAGCCCGACCCGGCCGAGCTGTGGACGGATGTACTGGTCGACGCCTGACCCGGGGCCTGACCCGAGCTGGGGGCGCGCGGGAGAAGCCGACAAACAATGACGACCGAAGTGCTGATGCCGGCGCTGTCGCCGACAATGACCGAGGGAAAGATCGCCCGCTGGCTCAAGAGCGAGGGCGAACCCGTCCGTCCGGGCGACGTGCTCGCCGAAATCGAGACCGACAAGGCGACGATGGAAGTGGAAGCGGTCGACGAGGGCGTGCTCGCCAAGATCGTGATCCCCGAGGGGACCGACCACGTCGCGGTCAACACCCCGATCGCCCTGATCGCCGGCAATGGCGAGGATGCCCCCGCCGCCGCTCCGGCGCCCGCGCAGGCGGAGGCGGCAGTGCGGGCGCCGCCGCCTCCGGCC
>DATFCQ010000176.1:0-9283 GCA_035252905.1 Allostellaceae bacterium
GACTGGAGTTCTGACGTGTCCGCGGGCGGCGGCGCCTCCGGCCGGGCGCAAGCGGCAAGCCCGGTCAGAGCGGCTATGGCGGCAAGGCCCAGCGAGCGACGAGTCAGGCGGCTATCCATCGAGCTCCTCCACAGCGATAACGACAATTTGGAGAATAGCAGAATGAGCGGGCAATCCTCAGGCAATTCGCGGGCTGCGACATCCCGAACCAACAACGTGCAACCAGCCGTCTTGTTCCATCCCGATTGCCCGCCTGCCGCTCTTGACGCAGCGGCCATTTCCCCGCGCTAATGCGCCTTGCCGGTTGCGGCCGATCGCTCGGGAGGGGTTCATGGCACATGCGGCGCGCGTCGCGTTGATCACCGGTTGCGGCAAGCCGATCGGCATCGGCAATGCGACCGCGCGGGCGCTCGCCCGCGCCGGGATGGCGGTCGTCGTCTCCGACGTCGCGGCCCAGGGGGTCGCCAATGCGCACAACCAGCCCGGCGATCTCGATCCGTCCTGGGGCGGGATCGACAGTCTCGCGGCGGAGATCGCCGCCGCCGGCGGCGCCGCTTCGGCAACGCTCGGCGACGTCAGCGTCGCCGCCGACGCCGGGCGCATGGTGGCCGAGGTGCTCGACCGCTGGGGCCGGCTCGACATCCTCGTCAACAATGCCGGCGCCCCGCAGGCCGCCGACCGTAACGAGATCGAGGAGGTGACGGTCGAAGCCTGGGACCAGGTCATGGGCGTCAACGCGCGCGGCACCTTTCTGTTGACGCGCGCCGCCGTCCCGGCGATGCGCAAAGCGGGGTGGGGCCGCATCATCAACGTCTCGTCAAAGGCCGCCTTCCGCCCCGGCCGGCGGCGCGCGACCTACGCTGCCTCGAAGGCCGCCATCATCGGCTTCACAAGATCGCTGGCGCTCGATCTCGCGCCTTTCGGGATCACCGTCAACGCCGTCTGTCCGGGACCGATCCGCACTTCGCGCGCAATCAGCACCAACCGGCGCGAATACGGCGACGACGTCGAGCGCGGTTTTGCCGAGCGCGCCAAGGCCATCCCCGTCGGGCGCTTCGGCACCCCCGAGGAGGTTGCGGCGATGATCGCCTTTCTTGCTTCGGATCAGGCCGGTTTTGTCACCGGCCAGGCGATCGGCGTCGATGGCGGCTGGTGAGGGTGAGATTCGGCGCGAAACGCGTTGACGGCGCGGCCAAGAAGGCTAAGAGTGCGCCCTCGAACCTGACGCCGCAGCCTATCGCGGAAGCGCCGGCATACATGCGGACGAGACGGCCCGCGCGGCGATGATCACGACACCCAGGAGGGATAGAAATGCCAGACGATTTGACGCCCGAGGCCTTGGCCGGAGCCGCGAATACGGTGCAGCGCGGCGCGCTCAACGGTGTGCGCGTCATCGATTTTACCCAGTTCGAGGCCGGCACCTCCTGCACGCAGACATTGGCCTGGCTCGGCGCCGAGGTGATCAAGATCGAGGAGCCGACCAAGGGCGAGCAGGGCCGCGGCGCCTCGACCGACCAGAAAGGCGTCGATTCGCACTATTTCATGCTGCTCAATTCGAACAAGCGCAGCGTGACCGCCAATCTGAAGCACGACAAGGGGCGCGCCGTGGTGCGCCGGCTGATCGAGAAGGGCGATGTCTTTGTCGAGAATTTCGCGCCCGGCGTCATCGAGCGGCTCGGCTTCGGCTATGACGAGGTCAAGAAGATCAACCCGAAGATCATCTATGTCCAGGTCAAGGGCTTTGGCGATGACGGGCCGTACAAGAACTACCTCGCCTTTGACATGATCGCCCAGGCGACCGGCGGGGCGATGTCGATCACCGGCGAGCCCGACGGAAGGCCGATCAAGCCCGGCCTGACGATCGGCGACACCGGCACCGGATTGCACGCCGCGATCGGCGTCCTCGCCGCGCTCTATCAGCGGCAATTCACCGGCGAAGGCCAGCGCATCCGGGTGGCGATGCAGGAATGCGTCATCAATTACGGCCGCATCTCCTACGCCGCCCAATATCTGTGGGGCCATGCCGCGCCGCGCATGGGCAACCAGAGCATCATGGGCACCAACTCGCCGTCCGAGATCTATCCGTGCAAGGGCGGCGGGCCGAACGATTATTGCTATATCTACACCTCGCGGGCCAATCCCCAGCATTGGGAACGGCTTTTGAAAATCATGGGGCGCGAGGACCTGATCGGCGACCCGCGCTTTGACAGCCCGCAGGAGCGCTTCAAGAACCGCCACGCAGTCGACGAGATGATCGCCGAATGGACCAAGAGCCACGACAAGCTCGAGGTCATGAAGCGGCTCGGCGACAACGGCATCCCCGCCGGTGCGGTCATGGACACGATGGAACTGTCGAACGATCCCGAGCTTAATCGGCGCGAGGTCTTTGTCACGGTCAAGCATCCGGTGCGCGGCGACTTCAAAATGCCGGGCTGGCCGGTCAAGATGTCGGGTTCGAAGGTGCCGATCACGGCCGCTCCGCTGTTGGGCGCGCATACCGAGGAGGTCTATGGCGGACTCCTCGGCCTCAGCCGCGAAGAGATCGAGGAACTGCGCAAGGACAAGGCGATCTAATCTAGCGCGCCTTGCCCCTCACCCCGGCCCTCTCCCCGCATTGCGGGGAGAGGGAGGGACCCGCGAAGCGGGAGGGTGAGGGGCTCGGGTCCGGCGAAGACTGACGGGAGGAGGCGATGCCCGCAAGCGGATGGGAGCCGGCGTCGTGCTATCCGGACCCGGCGGTCAGGACGCTCGACCCGCGTTTCGACAAGATAAGACCGCCGTTCAACGCCGCGATCGAGCGGCTGGCGACCAAGTTGCGCTGGGCCGAGGGCCCGGTATGGTTCGGCGACGGCCGCTTTCTACTGTGCAGCGACATCCCGAACGACCGCATCCTGCGCTGGGATGAGGCTTCAGGGGCGCTCGCCGCCTTCCGCATGCCCTCGCGTCACGCCAACGGCAATACCCGCGACCGGCAGGGGCGCCTTGTCACCTGCGAGCACGAGGGGCGCCGGGTCGTCCGTACCGAGTATGACGGGCGGATCACCGTGATCCTCGACCGCTTCGACGGCAAAAGGCTCAACTCGCCCAACGACGTCGTCGTCAAATCGGACGATTCGATCTGGTTCACCGATCCGCCGTTCGGGATCCTCGGCAATTACGAGGGCGAGCGGGCGGAGCCCGAGCTGCCGACCAACGTCTACCGCGTCGACGGCAGGACCGGCGAAGCGAGCGTCGTTGCCGGCGACATCGACGGGCCGAACGGGCTGTGTTTTTCACCCGACGAGCGGCTTCTCTATGTTGTCGAGTCGCGCGCGCGGCCGCGCCGCATCCGCGTCTTCGAGGTCGTCGAAGACGGCAGGAGGCTCGCCAACGGCCGCCCCTTCGGCGACGTCGGCGAGGGCACGCCGGACGGATTTCGCTGCGATGTCGACGGCAATTTGTGGTGCGGCTGGGGGATGAGCGCGGATCTGAACGGGGTCGCGATCTTTGCCCCCGACGGCGCGATGATCGGCCATATCGCCCTGCCCGAGCGCTGCGCCAATCTGTGCTTTGGCGGGCGCCGGCGCAACCGGCTGTTCATGGCCGCGAGCCAGTCGATCTACGCGGTCTACGTCAACACCGAAGGGGCGCCGGGCGGGTGAAAAGCCCCTCACCCTCCTCCCCGGACTCGATCCGGGGAGGAGGGTGAGGGGCGCGGGGCCTCAGGCCGGGACGGCTTCGACCGCCTCATAGGCGAGGCGATGGATCCTCTCGACGTTCTGCCCCTCGATGCGGATCAATTTGGTCGGTCCGTCGCGGCGCGGCGAATGCAGATCGCCCTCATTGTAGAGATAGGCGATCCCCGGGGTCAGCGTATATTGGCGAACGAGGCGGACCTTGCCGGGTTTTTCTTCGCTCGCCGGTTCAATGAGCGCCCAGTCGCTCATCACCGTCTCGCCGCGCGCCTGGCCGTAGATCGCCCAGGTCAGGCCGTGGTCGTGCGGCTTGCTCTCCTTGGCGCCGTGATGGACGTGGCCGAGAATGCAGAAGCCGAGTTCGGAATCTTCATACAGGATCTTCCGCTCCGGCACCTCGTCACCCAAATGCTCGGCGACAAACGCCTCGTCCTTGAGGACCTCCCGCACGAGCGCGCAGACCTGCTTGCGGCCCTCGACCCCGGGATTATCCGCGAGGATGCGGTGGCACGCGGCCGAAAATTCTGCCAGGGTATATCCCATCGACCGACCTCCTCTCTCCGTGATTGCCGAGCCTATCGCCGCGGGGCGACCGGCACAAGTTCTGCAACGGAGTGTCCTTGATGACCAGCGAGTTGTTGCCGGCGTCCGCGCGGCCGACGCCGATGCCCGCATTGCGCGGGCAGCGCATTGGCCGCGCAATATTGGCCGCCTCGGTCATAGTGGCCGGGGCCTGGGTGCTGCACGCCTTTCTCGCCGCCCTGGTCTGGGCCGGCATCTTTGCGATCGCGCTGTGGCCGCTCTACCGACGTCTCGTCGGCGCCGCCGCGGGACGCGGCCAGGAGGTGGCCTTGCCGCTCGCGCTGACCGTGTTGGTCGGGCTCGTCTTTGTCGTCCCGGTGGTCCTGGCCGCCTTTGAACTGGCGCGCTCGGCGCATCTCGTCGTCGGACTGGTCAACGAGGCGCGGCACACCGGCATTGCCGTGCCGGCGTGGATTTCAGGTCTGCCGCTCGTCGGCCATCCGCTCTCCGGGTGGTGGCGCGCCAATCTCTCCGACCCCGCCAGCGCTTCGGAATTATTGGGTCGCATCAATGCTTTCCTGGCTGCATCGGCGCGTCAGTACGGCGGCGAGGTGATCCATCGCGTCGTCCTGTTCGCCTTCACCTTGCTGACCCTGTTCTTCCTGTTTCGCGACGGCACCGCGCTCAATCGCCAATTGCTGACCGTGAGCCACAAGGCCCTGGGTCCGCGCGGCGAGCACATCGGTCATCAGATGATCGCGGCGGTGCACGGAACCATCAACGGCCTCGTCCTGGTCGGACTTGGCGAGGGGGTCATCCTGGGCGTCGTCTATGCCTTTGTCGGCCTGCCCCACCCGGTTCCGATCGCCGCCCTGACCGGCATTCTCGCCGTGATCCCGTTCGGCGCCCCGGTGGTCTTTGGCGCAGCGGCGCTCTATCTGCTGGCGCAGGCGCAGATCGCCGCCGCCGTGATCGTTCTCGTCAGCGGTTTCCTGGTGACCTTCATCGCCGATCATTTTGTCCGTCCGGTCCTGATCGGCGGCGCCGCCCGCCTGCCGTTTCTGCTGGTCCTGCTCGGCATCCTCGGGGGGCTCGAAACGCTCGGCCTGTTGGGATTGTTCGTCGGGCCGGCGATCATGGCGGCGTTCGTTTCGCTGTGGCGCGAATGGACCGAGACGCGCGTCGAGGAAGAGCCGGCGTCCCGGCGGCTGCCGCCGCGGCGCGCATGAGGGTTTCGCGCGACGCCCTTCACAGCCGCCCCGTTGCCGCGCAAAATAGAAATCCGGTGATCGGCGCGGCATCCGGATTGCCTGCGGCCGAGCGCCGATCGGGTTGGCGATCCCACATCTCGGAGGATGCATGAAATACGTATGCGATGCCCCGGGCGGGAAGACCTGGTTCCGGATCGAGACCGAAGCCGAGGCCGCCAGCGAATCGGACGCGATGCGCCACGCCGTCGAGAAGTTTTTCCGCAAGGAGCACGAAAAGGCGGCGCAGAGCTTTCAGCCGGTCTCCAAGGTCTATTTCGAGCAGGAGATCGGCCTGAAGGCGCATATCCAGCGCGAGATGCCGCTGTTCCTGACCCTGCGGGACGACGAAGGAAACCCGTTGGTGACCGCGATGCTGCCGCCCGGCGGGCGCGACGATCGGAGCTTTCGGCCGATCATCGTCGGCGTGGCGAACAGCGATCCCTATGTCGAGCATGGCGAGGCGATCCGCGCTCTCGCCCATCATGTCGGTCTTCCTCTCGAACGGTCGCGCTGCTACCCGTACCGTCGCGACTGAGACCCGCGAACGGGGGCGAGAGGCGCGGCCGCCCCTCGCCCCCGGTCCACCGCCCCATTTACGATTTCGCAACCGGTATCGGCGTAACAGAGCCATCTGCCGGCGATGGAGGCAGACGATGCTCTCGTTGCATGTGTGGCGCGCCGCGGCCGCGGATCAATCCGGGGTCACCGCGATCGAATACGCCTTCATCGCCTCCCTGATCGCGATCGCCGCCACCTCCGTCTATATCGCGATCGGCAGCGCGTTGACCGGGATCTTCACCGACGTGGCCAACGGCTTCTGAGAGCTGTTTGAGTCCTCTTCAAGCGTGTGAAGGAACTCTATGACCATTCCGATTCACCCACCCCGGCGAAAGCCGGGGTCCATGCTTGCGCGGCACGAGCAGGTGATGGCTGATACGGCATTGCCGCTGCTTGAGAATTCCGGGCAGTAGAGCAATGGATCCCGGCTTTCGCCGGGATAAGAAAGGGAGAAGCGGGCAAAAGCACCGAGGTCTCGGCCATGATGAGGGCTCAAACAGGCTCTGAGGGTGCCCGCCCTACCCCGCCAGTTTCCGCTTCAGGATCTCGTTGACCAGAGTCGGGTTGGCCTTGCCCTGGGTGGCGCGCATGATCTGGCCGACAAAGAAGCCGTAGAGCTTGTCGCGGCCGGCACGGTACTCCCTGACCTTGTCGGCCTCGCGCGCCAATACCGCGTCGACCGCGGCCGCGATCGCGCCTTCGTCGCTGACCTGCCGCAGCTCCTTTCGCTCGACGATCGCCTGCGGGTCGGTGCCGGTCTCGACCATCTCGGCAAAGACCTCCTTGGCGATGCGGCCGGAAATCGTGCCGTCGGCGACAAGGTCGAGGAGCCGCCCCAACTGCGCCGCCGAAACCGGGCTCTCGTCGATGCCGAGCCCCTTGCGGTTGAGCGCGCCGAACAATTCGCTCGTGATCCAGTTGGCCGCCGCCTTGGGGTCGCGCCCGGCGGCGGCGGCCTCGAAGAAATCGGCGCTCGCCCGCTCGGCCGCGAGCACCCCGGCATCATAGGCGGAGAGCCCGTACTCGCTGACGAAGCGGGCCCTCTTGGCGTCCGGCAGTTCGGGCAGACGGGCGCGGATCTCCTCGACCCAGGCGGGATCGAGGATCAGCGGCAACAGGTCGGGGTCGGGGAAATAGCGGTAGTCGTGCGCCTCTTCCTTACTGCGCATCGCGCGCGTCACGCCGCTCGCGGGGTCAAAGAGCCGCGTCTCCTGTGCCACTCGGCCGCCGTCTTCGATCACGTCGATCTGGCGCCGCGCCTCGTACTCGATCGCCTGCATGACATAGCGGATCGAATTCAGGTTCTTGATCTCGCAGCGCGTGCCGAGCGGCGCGCCGGGGCGGCGCACCGAGACGTTGCAGTCGATGCGCAATGAGCCCTCTTCCATATTGCCGTCGCAGGTGCCGAGATAGCGCAGGATCGCGCGCAGTTTGCGCAGATAGATCCCGGCCTCCTCGGCGCTTCTGAGATCGGGCTCGGAGACGATCTCCATCAGCGCCACGCCGGCGCGGTTCAGGTCGACGTAAGTGAGGCTTGGGTGCTGGTCGTGCAGGCTCTTGCCGGCATCCTGTTCGAGATGGAGCCGGGTGATGCCGATCTCGCGCGTCGCTCCGTCCGGCAGGTCGATCAACACCCGGCCGCGCCCGACGATCGGCTGCTGGTATTGCGAGATCTGATAGCCGGCCGGCAGGTCGGGATAGAAATAGTTCTTGCGGTCGAAGACGCTCCGCAAATTGATCTCGGCTTCGAGCCCGAGCCCGCTCCGCACCGCCTGCTCGACGCAGAAACGGTTGATGACCGGCAGCATGCCGGGAAAGCCGGCGTCGACCGGCGAGACTTGGCTGTTCGGCGGCGCCCCGAAATCGGTCGCCGCGCCCGAGAACAATTTGGCCCTGGCGATGACTTGAGCGTGGCTTTCGAGCCCGATGACGGTCTCCCACGCGCCATTGCGCCCTTCGATCATTGGCCGCTCCCCGCGACAAAATTCGGGCGATGGCGGAAATCGGCGGCGCGCTCGACGATTTCGGCGACGCGCAAGGCGGTCGTCTCGTCAAAGGCGCGGGCGATGACCTGCAGGCCCAGGGGCAGCCCGTCCGCCGACAGCCCGGCCGGCACCGAGATTGCCGGCAGCCCGGCAAGATTGGCCGGCACGGTAAAGACGTCGTTCTGATACATCTCGATCGGATCGCTGTTCTCGCCGACGGCGAAGGCGGCAGAGGGCGCGGTCGGCGTCAACAGGGCGTCGACCTGCTCGAACGCCCGGGCAAAGTCGCGCGCAACCAAGGTGCGTACCCGCTGCGCCTTCAGGTAATAGGCGTCGTAATAGCCGGCCGACAGGACATAGGTGCCGATCAACACGCGCCGGCGCACCTCGGCGCCAAACCCGACGGCGCGGGTCAGTTCGTACATCTCGTCGAGGCTCCTGCCCGGGACCCTGAGCCCAAAGCGCACCCCGTCATAGCGCGCCAGGTTCGCGGAGGCTTCGGCCGGAGCGATGATGTAATAGGCCGGCAGGGCGTGCCGGGTCATCGGCAACGAGATCTCGACCGGCTCGGCGCCGGCCGTGGCGAGCCATTCGATCCCGCGCCGCCACAGCGCCTCGATCTCGGCCGACATCGAGGGGAGGCGGTATTCGCGCGGGATGCCGATCCTGAGGCCGCGGATGTCGCCGGCGAGCGCCGCTTCGAAATCCGGCACCGGCACCGGCGCCGAGGTCGAATCGCGGGGATCGTGGCCGGCCATCGTCCCAAGCATGATTGCGGCGTCGCGCACGGTGCGGGCGAGCGGCCCCGGATGGTCGAGCGAGGAGGCATAGGCGACGACGCCCCAGCGCGAGCATCGCCCGTAAGTCGGCTTCAGCCCGACGATGCCGCAAAAGCTCGCCGGCTGGCGGATCGAGCCGCCGGTGTCGGTGCCGGTCGCGCCGAGACAGAGCTGCGCCGCCACGGCGGCAGCCGAGCCGCCCGAGGAGCCGCCCGGCGTCAGCGGCGTGTTGGCGCCCTTGCGCCGCCACGGCGAGGCCACCGGACCGAAATGCGAGGTCTCGTTCGACGAACCCATCGCGAACTCGTCATTGTTGGTCTTGCCGAGCAGCACCGCGCCGTCGCGCCAGAGGTTAGCGCTTACAGTCGACTCGTAGGTCGGCACGAAATTGCCGAGGATGTGCGAGCAGGCGGTGGTGCGCACGCCTTTGGTGCAGAACATGTCCTTGATCGCGAGCGGAATGCCGTCGAGCGGACGGGCTTCGCCGCTTGCGATCCGCGCGTCGGAGACTTTCG
>DATFCQ010000177.1:0-16598 GCA_035252905.1 Allostellaceae bacterium
CCTGCGCGACCCCTGAGCTTGTCGACCCTTTGACAAGCTCAGGGGTCGCGCAGGGCTGGCGCAGGGAGAGAGACGATGGCCGACATTCCCCGCCTCAACGGCGTGATCCGGGCCTTGGAGGACAACAAGCCCGCTTTTGTGACTTTTGCGGCCGCCGAGATCGGCACGGCGCAGGCGATCAATGCCGCGCCCTATGACGGCATTGTCTTCGAGATGGAGCACCGCCCCTACGACGTCCGCGCGCTGCGCGACTGTCTGCAATACATGCTCGACCGCCGCCAGATCGTCACCGGCGGCACAGTGGCGCCGCCGGTGACGCCGTTTGTGCGCATCCCGCCCAATGGCGGCGAGATGAGCCAATGGGTCGCCAAGCAGGTGCTCGACCAGGGGGTCTACGGCATCGTCTGGCCGCATGTCAGCACGGTCGAGGAGGCGCGCAGCGCGGTCGCCGCCTGCCGCTATCCGCGGCCCAGGAGCGCGGCTTATTACGAGCCTCCGGGCCAGCGCGGCGACGCCCCGGCCGCAGCCGCGCGCTATTGGGGGCTGAGCCAGCAGGACTATTACGCGCGCGCCGACGTATGGCCGCTCAATCCCAAGGGCGAGATCCTCGTCGCGATCATGTGCGAGGAGGTGCGGGCGGTCAAAAACCTGCCGAAGATCCTGAAGGAGGTGCCGGGGATCGGCGTCGTCATCATCGGCGAAGGCGATCTGTCGCAGGATCTCGGCGTGCCCCGGCAATACGAGCATCCGACCGTGGCTGCAGCGATCGACGAGGTATTGGCGATCTGCAAGGAGCACGGCGTCGCCTGCGGCCATCCCCATGTCGACGCCCGCAACGTCGCCGCGCTCGTCGACAAGGGCTTCCGCTATCTGATGCCGGCCCCGGTCATGTCCTTCGCCGCGCTCGAACTCGGCCGCAAGGCGGCGGGACGCGGCTGAACGCAGCGCCGATGACCGTCGCCCTCGCCGTCGCCGAGCTGGGCGCGGGGCCGGCGGTGGCGATCCTGCACGGGCTGTTCGGCTCGGGCCGCAACTGGACCGCGATCGGCCGGCAGCTCGCGGCGCGGCACCGGGTCTTATGGGTCGACCTGCGCAACCACGGCGCCTCGCCCTGGGCGGCGGAGATGTCCTATCCCGACATGGCCGAGGACGTGCGCGCCGCGCTCGCCGCGCGCGGGATTGCGCGCGCCGCCCTCCTCGGCCACAGCATGGGCGGCAAGATAGCGATGGCGGCGGCGCTCGCCTGGCCCGAGAGGGTGGCGCGGCTCGTCGTCGCCGACATCGCCCCGGTTCCCTACCCGCCGACGCTCCAGGGCCACGTCCGGGCGATGCAGGCTCTCGACCTCGCCGGGATCGGGCGGCGCAGCGAGGCCGACCGGCGCCTCGCCGCGGCGATTCCCGATCCGGCCGAACGGGCCTTTCTGCTGCAGAACCTCGTGATCGAGGAGGGGCGGGCGCGGTGGCGCCTCAATCTCGCCGCGATCGCCGGAGCGATGACGCTGATCTCGGACTTTCCGTCCTTTCCTCCGGGCCGGGTCTATGACGGGCCGGCGCTGTTTGTGACAGGCGCCCGCTCGCCCTATGTCCGAGCCGAGCACGAGCCCGCCATCCTGCGGCTGTTTCCGGCGGCGCGCCTCGTCCGGATTGCCGGGGCCGGGCATTGGGTCCATGCCGAGGCGCCGGCCGCTTTCCTCGCACAGGTCGCGCCCTTTCTCGCTGACGAAGGCTGAAAAGGCGAGCAATTGTTCAACTATTTGGCTGCTTGAGCGCTGGTGAGGAGCCGCCTATCCTTCTACCGCCGAGCGAGGCAGGCGTGATTGTCCTTGTCGCGCCGATGCGGGGACACTGTGGGGGGTGAATCCCGATGCACCGGTCCGGGCCGCCGCTCGGATCGGGGAGGGCTCCATGTCGAGACGGATTTCCTGGATTGCGGCGCTCGCGCTCGCCGTCGCCGCTGCGGCATTGCCGGGCGCCGCCGCCGCGGAAAAGATCGTCCTGCAGCTCGACGGCCCGGCGCAGTTCGAATTCGCCGGCTATTACGCGGCTTTGTGGCAAGGCTATTACCGCGCGGCCGGGCTCGACGTGACGATCAAGCCGGGCGCATCGCCGGGGCAGACGCCGATCGACCCGGTGCGCGAGGTGACCGAGGGCCGCGCCCGTTTCGGCACCGGCTCGGCCCGGCTGCTGATCCGCGACGCCCAGGGCCTGCCGCTCCTGTTGCTCGCGCCGATTTTTCAATCGAGCGGGGCGATGGTCTATTCCCGCGCCGACACCCCCTTCTCTTCGCCCGGCGCCTTATTGCGCCCGAATGTGAAGATCGGCCGGCTGCCGGCCAGCACGATCCTCGACATCGAATTGCGCACGGCCTTGAAGGCCGAGGGGATCGACCCCGGCACATTGCATTCGGTGCCGATCGAGCCCGGCGGCGCCGTCGCCGCCTTGCAGAAGGGCACCGTCGATGCGGTGATCGGGTCCGCCTGGCAGGTGCCGTGGCAGGCGCATGAGCGCGGGCTCGCCCTCAAATCCTTTGATCCCGCCGCCTATCGCCCCGAATTCTACGGCGACAGCCTGTTCACGTTGCAGCGTTTCGCCGCCGCCGAACCCGAGACGGTGGCGCATTTTCGCGCCGCCAGTCTGAAGGGCTGGGAATACGCCCTGTTGCACCCGCAGGAGATGGCGACCCGGCTTCTCACCGAATTGCCGCAGCGGATGCCGGTCTCCGACCCCTCCGGGTTTATCCATTACCAGGCCGAACTGGCGGGCAAACTGGCCCGCTATCCCGGCGTCCCGATCGGCCATTCGAACCCGGAGCGCTGGCGCCATATCGCCGCCGCGATGGCCGGCGCCGAGGCGATCACGCGGCCGGTCGACCTCGGCGACTTTCTTTACGACCCGCAGGCGGCGGCGCGGCGCGATCTCGACCGCCGCACCTGGGCTGAGATCGCCGGGGCGGCGCTCCTGTGCGTGCTCCTCGGCGCCGGGCTCCTGGGATATCGGCGGCGGCGCGCCGCCCGGCGGCGCCAGCGCATGATCGCCGAGGAGGTCGCCTCCCTCGCCGCGGAATTGCGCGCCATTGCCGACCGCGTCGGGGGAGCGCTCGAACAGATTCGCCGCCACAGCCTGGCGCCGCCGCAGATCGGGCGGTTTTGCGCGACCGCCCTCGACGGTCTCGATCACCTGCGGGCGATTATTCGCCGCCTTGCCAGTGACGAGGAGGCGGTCAACCCGAGGGCGAGCGATCTCAACGCGGCCCTGACCACGCTCGAGCGCACGCTCCGCCGCGATCTGCCGCGCGGGGTCGATTTCCGCCTGTCCCTGTTGCCCGAACTCTGGCTGTGCCGCGCCGATCCCGAGGCGGCGGAGGCGGCCGTCCTCGCTCTCGCCAAGGCGGCGGCCGACGACATGCCGAAGGGCGGCGAACTGATTATCGGCACACGGCACGCGAGCGTCGACGCGGCCGCGGCGTCCGAGATGGAGATCGCGCCCGGGCCTTATGTGCGGGTCACGGTCCGGGACAGCGGGCCGGGCCTCTCCGACGCGGCGCTCGACCATATTTTCGACGCCCGGGCGACGGTACGGCCGCCGGTTGCCGCGGCCCTGCGGCTGATGCGGGCGCTCGGCGGTTCGGCCCGGGTCGAGAGCGCGGAAGGGATCGGCACCGCCGTCCATCTCTACTTCCCGCGCTGGGCCGACGAGGACGGCAGGATCGACGCGGTCGATCCGGAGACGGCGGCGCGAGCCGCCGAATAGCGCAGCGGCCGGACCCTTATTGCTGCCGGCGAAAGTCGATGTTGCGTCCGTGCAGTTCGGCCAGATAGCCCTTGACCGGACCGAGCTCGGTGTCGAATTCCATCCGCACCGGGACCATGCGGCCGTCCCGGCCCAGCCGGGCATACCAGATCTTGCCCGAATAGGCCCCGTCGCTGTGATCCGTCGAGCCGCCGATGTCCTTGCGGCTCATCTCGCAAACCCGCGCCGGCCCGGAGAATTGGCGGGCGATGTCGGAGGGCATCGCCTGCGGCGGAGCGTCGACAAAGCGCAGGTCGTAGCGGTGGACGCCGTCAAAGACGGGAATGACGCTGGCGCAGCTATTGCGGTGCGCCAGTTCGCGTTCGACAAGAAAATAGGCCGTCAATTGGTCAACGGTGCCGCGCGTCTCCTCGGCCGAAACCAGGGTCGCCCGCACGTTCGGGGACGAGCTCCAATGGTTCAAGATCCTGCCGTCGGCGCCGTAATCGACGCGGGTCCGCTGGTCGGTGCCGTTGCGGCGAACCTCGCCGCTGTATTCTTCGGGAAGCGCGATATCCCCGACGAGCCTGCCGCGCACCTCGGAGTGGCTCTGGAGGTTGACGAAAAAGCCGGCAAGACCGCGCGTTGCGAGGTCCATCGCGATCGCGTAATGCGCGGCCGAGGTCTCGACGCGGGTCCGATTGGTCAGCAGGTGCAAGCCGCCCAGCCCGTAAATCTCGAACCGCATGCGAAACTGGTCCGGGCGGGCTGCCGGCACTGCGCTGGCGCGCGGGCCGAGAAGCAGGGCGGCGGCAATCGCCGACAGGAGGGCATGGCGGACGAACCTCACGATGGAACCCCCCCAGCTCCATGAGCATTCATCGGGGAATTGAACACCCTCCGTCTCCGGGGTGTCAATGCGCCCGGAACCGCGGAGGGCCGGCCCCGAGAGCGGTCGGCGTCAGCGCGCCGCTTCACGACCTGCGCCGACGCCGGCGCGGCCTGATTATCCATAGACCTCCCGTGCTCGACGTCACAGCCTGCCGACTTGCGATCATTAAAGAGGGAGGGGGCCCGCCGCGTCAGCGGCCGGGAGGGTGAGGCGGGCTGCTTGCGGGCGCGGGAGTCTCCCGGCTCACCACGGCCCCCTCCGCCCCGAAGGGCGGAGCTGACAAGGGTAGGTATGGCCGAGTGGGAAATGGTTATTCGTCTGATCTTATAGTAAAACTCGTCATTCCGGGACGGCGCCCCCGGGTCCGCGCTGTGCGCGGCCCGAGGACAGGCTCCGCGCCGGGCCCGGAAGCCATGAACACCGGCTTTGCCGGGACAGGCAAAGGCCCGTGTGCATGGGTTCCGGGCTCGCGGGCTACGCCCGCGCCCCGGAATGACAGTCTTTCTACGCGCCGCATAACCCGATACCTACCCCTGTCAGGAAGGGCGGAGGGGGAGGAGATCACACCCGCTTGACCCCGTAGAATTGCGGCCAGCCGTCGCGCACGTCGTGCAGATAGGCGTGAAAGGCGGTCGGCTGGAAATACATGCCGAGCGGTACATAGGACGGGTTCTGCCAGAAATGCGCCTGCATGTCGCGGCAGATCTTCTGCTGTGTCGCGAGGTTGGGCGCATTGAACCACGCCTCGCGCAATGTCTCCATCTCCGGGTCGGTGGGCCAGCCGAACCAGGAATCGGCGCCGCTGGCGCGGATCGCGATGTCGGGACCGGGGGAGATGTTGCCGAACCCGCCGAGATAGGTGAAGAAGATGTTCCAGCCGCCCTTGTCGGGCGGCTTGCGGCTGGCGCGGCGGGAGACGACGCTGCCCCAGTCGAGCGCGAGGAAATCGACGTTCATGCCGATCTTCTGCAGGACGTCCTGGGCGACCTGCGCCTCGGCAAAGATCGCCGGGATTGTCGAGGCGGCGAGCACCACGACCTTTTCGCCCTTGTAGCCGGCCGCCGCCAGATCCTGCTTCAGCTTCGCATAGTCCTTCGGCCCGCGCGTCGCCGCGACGCCGACATCGCTCGCCATCGGCGTCCCGGGCACGAACAGGCCGACATCGGTCCTGATCAGCTTCGGGTCGGCGCCGGCCACCGCGGTCATGACCTCCTTCTGGTCGAAAGCGTCGGCGACGACGCGGCGCACGGCGGCCTTGTCGAACGGCGGGAACAGGTGGTTGAAGCGCAGACAGCCGATCTCGCCGGTGCGGTCCTTGACGGTGACGACCAGAGTCTTGTTCTGCCGTAGCGGCGGAACCAGGTCGAGCTGCGGGTTCTCCCACCAGTCGACCTCGCCCTGCGCCAGTGCGGCCGAGGCGGTGCTCGGGTCGGGCACGGAATTCCATACCACCCGGTCGATGTAGACGATCTTCGGGCCGGCGGTGAAGCTCGGCGCGCCGCTGTTGCGCGGCACATAGTCGGGGTTTTTGGCGAAGGCGACGCGCTGCCCGGGCACGCGCTCCGCGGCCAGGTATTTGAACGGGCCGGACCCCACCGCTTCCTTGACCTGCTCGAACGGATCGGTCTTTGCCAGCCGCTCCGGCATGATCGCGCAATAAGGCTCGGCCAATGCGTCGGGCAGCAGCGCGAACGGCTGCTTCAGGCGGAAGCGGATCGCCTTGTCGGACGGCGCCGAGACCTCGTCGGTGCGCGCCATCAATGCGCCCCCCATCGGATAGCGCTTGGCTTCGCGCCGGATCGAGGCGATGCAGTCGCGCGCCAGGACCGGCGTGCCGTCGTGAAATTTGAGCCCGTCGCGCAAGGTCAGGACCCATTCCTTGCCGTCCTCGCCGACGGTGTGGCCCTCGACCATCTGCGGCTGGACCTTGAATTCGGCGTCGTAGCCGTAGAGCGTGTCATAGACGGCCAGCGAGAAATTTCGGGTGATGTCGGCGGTCGTCCACACCGGATCGAGCGAGGCGAGGTCGGCATGCGGCACAAAGGTGATTGTCGTCGCCTTCTCGGCCCGCACCAGGCTCGGCGCCGCCAGGACGGCGCCGCCGAGCAGCGTCGATTTGAGGAATTTGCGTCGATTCATCGCGTCCTCCCTGCCTGTCCTCGGCTGCGCGACTTGGCCTGGTGCACCCGGCCCTGCTGCGCCGGACGCTGCTGTGATTTGGGCGGCGCCGGGCGCGGTCGCGCCGGGGCCGGGTCTGCGCGATGCTTACCAGATTTTTTGCCGGCACCGAATGCGATCCTCAGGGTTTTCATGCTCAGCGGCGGATCCGCAGGATACGGCGCGGACTGCTCGCGCCGGCGTCGAGTCCGCACATGGCGCGGCGCAAAACCCGGAGGTCTCAATGCCTTATCGCGGAATGACCCGCGCCCAGCTCGATGCCGCCTACAACAACTCCGCCGCGGTGCCGGAGTGTGATGCGATCGTTGCGGATTGGGCGGCGCGCAGCGCACGGCTGCGCAGCCAGTGCCAGGGGCATCTCGACCTCGCCTATGGCGACAGCCCCCGCGAGCGGCTCGACCTGTTGCTGGCTGCCGACCCCAAGGCGCCGACGCTGGTCTTTATCCATGGCGGTTATTGGCAGACGAACGACAAGGAAAACTATGCCTTCCTGGCCGAAGGCACGCAGCCGCATGGGATCAACCTCGCCGTGGTCGAATATACGCTGGCGCCGACGGCGCGCATGGACCGCATCGTCGCCGAGTTGCGGCGCTCGATCGGATGGCTCGCCGAGCATCTCGGCGATTACGGCGCCGATCCGGGACGGCTCTACGTCTCCGGGCATTCCGCCGGCGGCCATTTGACCGCGATGGCGATGACGCTGCCCGCAGTGCGCGGCGGCCTCGCGATCAGCGGGCTTTACGATCTCGAACCGATCCGGCTCAGCTATTTGAACGAAAAGCTCGGGCTCGACGCGCAGGAAGCGGAGCGCAACAGCCCGCTCCTGCATATCCCGCCGATGGCCGGCGAGCTTGTCGTTGCCTACGGCACCCGGGAGCTGCCCGAGCTGTGCCGCCAGTCGATCGCCTACGCCCAGGCATGGACCGAACGCGGTCTCGCCGGGCACCTGCTGCCGGTCGACGGCGCCGACCATTTCACGATCCTGGAGGCGTTGGCTGACCCGCAAGGCGTATTGACATTGGCGCTGCTCGCCATGATCGGCGGCTGCCGCAACGGCGGATGATCGGCCCCATCGGTCGACCGGCGCAGCGAGGGGTCAGCCGTGCGGAACATCGTCCGCCCTCGATAGCCCGCCCGGCGCAGCGTCCCGCGTCTCGCCCGGACAGTTCGGGGGCTTTCGCCCCTGGTATTCCGCGGCCCCTTTGCGGCGATTGCGCATCGCTGCGGCGAGGGGATAGCAATACCAAAGGGCTGCCAACAGAGCAAAACCGGCGCCGCCGGACGCCGCCCCGACGACGGGGCCGGCAATCTTGCCGATGACGACGTGAACGTCGCCCGCCAGCCCGAGCGCGAGCGGCACGGTCGCGGCGGTGATCAGTACGCTGCCGACCCGGTGCATCTCTTCCGCGTCCTCTCCGGCAAACACGATCCGGTGGTAGGCGGCAGGCGCCATCAGCAGCATGATCGCGAGGGCGACGAGACCGAGACTGATCGCATGCACGATCCGGGATGGAGGCGAGAGCGCTTCAAAGGAGTGCGTCAGCACGATCGCGAGCTGAAAGCCGAACAGCGCCTGCGCGCCCGGCAGGATGACCCGAGCCTCGGTCAGCATCTGTTCGATCTTGACGTGGAGCGGCGTGGCTGACCGCTCGTCCCGTTGCGTTTCCGTCATGGCACGCTCGCGTTGCCCGGCTGTCCGTCGTCTCGCCCGCGGCATCCCGTACCAGAAAGACAGCGCGACCAGAGCCGTAAGACCGCCTGCGGCGATCGCTCCGACGCTGCCGAAAACCGGTTCGGTCGAGAGGAAAACATCGAGCCCGAAGGCCAGCGCAAAAGGAAACAGCGCCAGATCGGCGATGCCCGTCACGACCGCGTGGAATGCGCCGGTGTCCTCGCCGCCTTCGACGATCCGATGATAAGGACCGGGGGTGATCAACAGACCGACCGCGATGACCATCAACCCCAAGGCCAGGCCGTCGAGGTAACGCGCCTGCGCCGGCAGCTGCTCGAAGGCATCGCTGAACGCGCCGCGAAGCTGGAACCCGAGCAGGATCTCCGCCCCAAGGATCAGAATGCGGGTTTCGTCGAGGGCGGTCTTGACCTTTTTTGTCAGCTCCATCAGGAGGACCGAACCGTATGCGCAAGCGAGTAACAGTAGAACAGCCGCGGTCCGGTATCGTCGTAAACCGGACCGAAGGCATCAGCCGACCCGAAGGCGTCGGGGAGCAACCCCGTGATACGGAGCCGCACGCATCCCGGCACTCCACACGATTCCTCGGAACACAATCGCAATGGGCGACGGCCCAGCGCACAGGCGAAGTCGTCAATGCCGAATGGTGCAAGTTCGATCTTGAAGACGTTTGGACCATTCCGGGCAAGACGGCGAAGAACGGTATGCCGCGCGCGCCGCTGTCGCCGCCGGCCCGCGCGATCCTCGAAGCGATCCCCGAGCCGCGCAGCTCTCCCCGGAACGGCGACTAGGGGATGCACATATCTCCATGCCTTTTGCCGTCATTCCCGCGAAACAGGCTGTGTGAAAACTCCGTTGCCCTCCTACATCGTCGTCCCCGCTTGCGCGGGGACGACGGATAAACTGCTGAAATTTCTTTCATTTTAGAGACATGTGCACACCCTGAGGAGCGGCGACGGGATCTCCGCCGGCTCGGACTGATCGAGGCGCAGATATCCGGCCTTGCGCGAGATGCGGCCGCCCTGATCGAGCCTGATAGGCAGGTTTGTTCAGTCCACCTCGCGCGCCCAGGCAAAATCGGGCTGGCTTACCGGCGAGGGATTGTCCAGCACTGCTTTCCCTATTGCGAAAGTCAAGACTTTTATGGGTTTTCCTTGAACTAACCCAATCAACGGGTTGGGGTTTACATAAGATATGACCAATTTGATGTTGCCCAAGCCGGCCAACAGACCGATTCTTGCCTCAAAACCGCCGGCAATCCGGCAAGTGCCGGTTCGGCTGCGTCGGTACAAAGGGAACGGGATGAGCGGCGACGATGTCTTCTACAGCGGCACCTATGCAAACGGGATCGTCCTCGGCAACCCGGCGACGCAGAACCCGGCGACGATCGCCGCCGCGGGGCTGGTCACCAACAACGGCACCGCGCTCTACGGCCAACCCGTCGCGGCGTGGAGCATCAATAATTTCGGCACGATCGATGGCGAGGCAGGAATCGGCATCGCCCTCGCCGCCGGCGGCACGATCGCCAATGCCGGGCTGATTGAAGGCGACCCGGCCGGCATCCTGATCAACGGCGGCGCCGGCACGGTCGTCAACTCGGGCTCCATCGCCTCTGCCGTCAGCCTGAACGCCGGCGGCAGCGTGACAAACGACAGCAGCGGCACGATAGGCAGAGTTTTCATTGCAAATGGCGCGGGGACAGTCGCCAATTCAGGCACCATCGACGGCAGCGTCATACTGACCGCCGGCGGCAGCGTCGAGAATGCGAGCGGCGGCGATATCAGCGGCCCTCTCCCTGACAGTTTCGGCCACGTCCTTCCCGCGCTTTCGATCAGCGGCGGCGCGGGGACAGTCATTAATTCGGGTAACATTCAAGGCGCCGTCGTCCTGAATGCCGGCGGCAGCGTGACGAACGACAGCGGCGGCAGAACAGGATCCGTCAGCATTGCGAACGGCGGCACGATCGTCAACTCAGGAAGCATCGGCGGTGTCTTCTTGGGTGCCGGCGGCAGCGTGACAAACAACCTCATAGGCTCGGAGGACGGCATCTCCATTTCGGGCGGTGCCGGAACGGTGGCCAATTCCGGCTTGATCAAAGGCTCCGTCAACCTGGATGGCGGCGGCACCGTCACCAATCTCGGCGTTATCGGCGTCGCTTCGGGAAATTTTGAAGGGTATCGGGGCGCCCACAATGCGGTCGCATTTTACGCCTCGGGCACATTGACGAATCTCGGCACGATCAAGGCCGGCAATTTGAAAACAGGCCCGGGATCGGTCGGGGTCGCGCTCGCGGACGGCGGAACGATTGACAATGGCGCGAGCGGCTCGCCCCTTGCGCTGATCTCGGGTTCCTATTTCGGCGTCCTCGGCTACGGCGGCAGCACGATCGTCAATTTCGGCAGGATCAAAAGCACCGGATCCTATGGCACCGGCGTCTATCTCGGTCCGGACGGGATGATGACGAATTCCGGTATCATTACCGGATACGAATACGGCGCGGCGATCCTGGGGAGGGCCGGCACGCTCGTCAATGACGGCGCGATCTCGGCTGCCGGGTCCTCTGGCGTCGGCGTCACTCTCGGCGGCGACAACAGCACATTGGTCAATGCCGGCTTCATCGCCGGCACCAGCGGGACGGCGGTGTCTCTGGCTGGCGGCTACAACGATCTCGTCGTCCAGCCGGAAGCGGTCTTTGCCGGCAAGGTCGAGGCCGTCGGCAGCTACGACACGCTCGAACTGGCGGGGTCGCGCGGCCGGCTCGCCGGACTCGGGACAGGGTTCAGCGGTTTCTACAATCTCGCGGTCGATCCCGGCGCGCTGTGGAACCTGTCCGGGCCGGGGGCCGCGCTCGCCGTCGATAATGACGGCACCCTCGTGGTCAAGGGCGACACGCTGGCCCTAGGCAGCATCATCAGCGACGCCGGCGACAAGGGCGCGATCCGCATCGCCGCCGAAGGCACGGCGACATTCACCGGCGTAGTGGGCGCGCATGAACATGTCGCTTTCACCAGCGGCACCGGCACGATGCAGCTCGATCGCCCGCTGAGCTTCAAGGGTGCGATCACCGGGCTGCGCGCGGGCGACACGATCGATCTGGTCGACCAGGCCGCGGATGCGGTCAATTTTGCCGGCCATAGGCTGACCGTCACTGACAGCGGCGCTGCCGTCGCCGACCTGCATCTCTTTGGCACCTTCACCAGCGCCGATTTCGCGCTCAGCCCTGACGGGCATGGCGGCACCGACATCACCCTCCTGACGCCCGACATCCTGGCGATGAAGGCATAGGCCGGCGGGTCACTCCGCATCGGTAACGGCTGCTCGGCCTTACGGGAGACCCTGCACGGCTGGATGATCGCAGCGATCCAATGTGCGATCACCTCCGGCCAGAACTGCTGAGCCTGCCAACCCTGCGCCACCTTGAACAGGTAGGAATGATCGGGGATGAGGAATGGCTGAGGAGGAACCGCCGGGCATCGGAGCAAACGCTTTGGCTTTGAGCCAACGGAATAGACCGCAAATTCCTCATCAGCCTCCCAGGCGGCGATGTCGATCCGTTGCTCGGCGGACTGTAACAGGGGCCAATTCGGTCGGCGAGGCCGAGTAGACGGCTTGCTCGAATCACCCTGGCAAGACCACGCTGCGTTGAGAGAGAAGCCGGTATACCGATTCCTTGGTTGCCGTCAGTCGGTCGCGCTAACGACATCCATCGGCAAAGATCGCATGCTCCGCGCCACACGCCAGGCGAAGGGGGAGGGTAGCCCGCTTGATAATGCCGATGGTCCCGGCGGAGCCGTGCCTCCAGACCGAAGGCTCTCGACGACGCGGGACCTATAGATCATGGCAGGTATGGGCGACGGGGCCGGCGCGGTTCCGGGCCGGGGCCTGGTCCCTGGTTGCACACCAGCCTGCCATCCTGATTTCCGATATCGCCGACGCAGCGGCGCACGTCCGGGAGCACCGTCCTTTCCATCCGGCCGCGGCGTCCGCGGCACACAGCCATAAGCGCATCGCCCCGCATCCGGACATCGGTGCAGCTCCGCAGATACGAGCCGCGCGGCTGGGCATGGGCCGCGGTGGCCAAACCCGAAAACATCATCAGCGCCATAGAAGCCGCAATTGCAATTCTCATCGGGATCTCTCGTCGCAATGGCACCAGGACAACGCCGGCGCGGGCGACTGTGTCCCATCCATGCCGCACCGGCAGGTCGCCCGACTCGAAGAACTGCTCGCCGCCGCGCCCAGAAAGAGGCGGTCGCGGCAACGCCTGTCGCGATGAAACAGGCGCAGCGGGTCCCGCCTATGGCGTGTGATTTCCTTGATGAGCCCGTCGGGATTCGAACCCGAGACCTACTGATTAAAAGTCAGTTGCTCTACCGGCTGAGCTACGGGCTCGACACGGCGGCGGCACCATAGGGCGGGTGCGGCAGGCGGTCAATCGCGGCTCGTTATCACCCTGTTCACAATCGGGCGCCCGGTGTCGGAGACGATTTTCCGAGCTTACAAAAAATCACAAGATATTACCGCCCGGCCCGGCCCCGGTCATGCTGGGGTTACAGCGCCGCGCTATATAGGCGCCGTCGAGCGGCTCCCCGTGCAAGGGGCCGGAATTCAGGAACGGTGGTCTTGATGAGCGATTTTGCTCACCTGCTCGAAGCGGAAATTCCGCGGCTGCGGCGCTATGCGCGCGCGCTGACGCGCGACGCCTCGCGTGCTGACGACCTGGTTCAGAGCTGCCTCGTCCGCGCGGTCGCCAAAAAACATCTCTGGCAGGTCGGCACCGATCTCCGCGCCTGGCTCTTTACCATTCTGCACAATCAGCACGTCAACGACGTCCGGCGGGCGGTGCGCGAGGGCATCAGCGTCGCGGTCGAGGATGTGGCGCCGGTTCTGACGGTCCCCTCCAATGCCGCCGCCTCATTGCAATTGCGCGATCTCGAACGGGCGATCGCCGCATTGCCCGAGGAGCAGCGTCAGGTCATCCTGCTCGTCGGCCTCGAAGGCATGCGCTATGAAGACGTGGCCACGATCCTCGACATCCCGATCGGCACGGTGCGCTCGCGCCTGTCGCGCGGCCGCGAGATGCTGCGCCGGCTGATGGAAATGAAGGAGGACGGCATCACCATCGAAACCGCCGACCAATTGGCGGCCGGCATGTCCGCTCGCGCCGAGCCGGAGGTGAGCCGCGCGGCCTAGCAGCGGCCAAGTCAAAACTTACGGCGAGCGGCTGCGGTCCGGCCGCTCGCCAATAGTGTCGCCATGGCGATCGTTCTCAGAGAAAACCAGAGACACGCCGGGTTCCCTCTACGCGGCCTCGCCCCTTGCCGGAGCCGCGGAATCGGCTTAAAACCCGCAGGAAGCCTGGATCGGGGCGTGGCTCAGCCTGGTAGAGCGCCTGCTTTGGGAGCAGGATGTCGGAGGTTCGAATCCTCTCGCCCCGACCATTCGGCCGGGGGCTCGACAGGCAGCTCCGGGAAGAGGGACGGGGAGAGGCATGGCGCTGGCGCGCATCTACAGACCGGCCAAGACGGCGATGCAGGCCGGGCGGCGGCAGACCCGCAAATGGATCCTCGAATTCGAGCCGGCGAGCCGGCGCGAGCCCGACCCGCTGATGGGATGGGCAAGTGCCGAGGACACCCTCAACGAAGTCCGCCTGCACTTCGACAGCCTGCAGGAAGCGGTGGCCTTCGCCGCCGCGCAGGGCCTCGATTACACCCTGATCGAGCCGCACGAACGCACGCCGAAGCCGAAGAGCTACGCCGACAATTTTCGTTACGACCGGGTGCGCGGCTGAACCGCCCGCTGCGCCGGGATTGCCGACCGCGCCCGCAGGATGCGATAAGGCGCGGCGGAGCCGGGACCCCGTAGCTCAGCCGGATAGAGCACCCGCCTTCTAAGCGGGTGGTCGCAGGTTCGAATCCTGCCGGGGTCGCCAATTTTTCCAATAACTTACAGGATCGCTGTTGGCAAGAGGGATGCGGACTGAAGTGCGATGTCTAGCAGAATCGCTGGGCAGGAAGGCTAGACTCTCGCCCCGTCCCGGCACCATATCGAGTTAACGGACGCCGAGTACCGGACACGAAAAGAGCCCCGCCAGGGGGAGGCGGGGCTCTGTGGTCTCTACCCTCTTGGGGGCGGGTAGGGACTGTCTCTGTCCACAAGGCCAACGGCAGCGGCTGTTGATCATTCCGCACAAAAGCGCCTGCCGGCGAGAGCGGGCAAGGGCTCCGGGGGAATGCCCCACGCGGGCAGTCCGCGCAATGAAGCCTTGCAGATTTTCCAAAAGTTATTTCGATATTTTCAGCGCGAGACGCTCTCAACTGTGCGGCCATCCCTCGATAACGGCGATCACGGCAGCAACAGCCGCGATTGCAGCAAAGGCCAGAGTCCACCAGAACCGCCAATTCTCCCGGCACGCCTTAACAGCTTCTTGCCACTGAATCCATGAAAGCAAATTGCCGCGCGTGTCCTTGGAATTCGGAAGCTGAATAGAAGCCAATGCGCTCGTTCCTGAAAATCCATCCGTTGAAGCCCGAAGTAAATCGCGCACACCTTCCACGCCGAGCAGCTGCAAGTCTTTTTCCACATCAGGAGCGAGGATTGATTTCTTCATGGATCAATCGATCGGACGCCCCGTGAAATGAGCCCATTCTGAGGAGGTTCCGTCCCCGCCGGCAGCTCACAGAAAACGGGATGCGTTAGAGCTGTGCCCTTTGTCCGGCCTCATACCTCCTCCCGCCGCTTCGCCGCAACCGCCGCCCGTCGCCGCAACCTCTGTTCATCCCAGAGCGCTCGTAAGTCCTCCCATCGCCTTGAAGGCTCAATCCGCACCGCCGCGATGCGCGCGGCTTCCTCGGCGCGGTTGAGCGCGCCTTGTGCAGTAGGCGCGGCATAGGCCGGCCGATCGTGACGCACGCCATACTCGTCGATCCAGCGCTCAATCGTGGCGATCTCGTCGTCTCGCTTCATCCCGACGCCATCCTCGAAGCTTGTCGCATCACCGACGCAACTCCCGCGCGGGCGCGCCGGATCAGGCGCGCGCACGCTATGGCAGGCGGGGTTGCTCGATCGTTACCGGCAGCGGGGGCAAAAAGAACCCCGCCGGCGAGGGCGGGGCTCAGTCTGGGTGGTTACATACGCTCGCCAAGCATAATCGGCGAAGTTTGCGCCAGCATGTCAGGAACAATGCAAACTGTTTCAGCGCTTCCGACGCCTCTCCGCGCTTGACGTGAGGCTGCGCCCTCTTTTGGGATACTCTCCGTTTGCCGGCGGGGATGGTCCCGCCGGCAAACGGAGGAAGAACGGATGAAGATCCACTTCCTCCTAGCCCTACAGTGGGGCCGGATCCGGATCAAGATTGAGATCCGGCTCTAAGGGCTAGGGCGCCCGGGGAAGGCCACAACCCTTCCCCGGGTTGCCCTCAAAAGATAGGCTGACAAGGGGCGGATGTCATCGGGTAGTTGCGGATAACGATACTCCCCGCGTGAGCCGATGCAACTTGGCGGGTCGCCGGTGCTGTTCTTCATGCTGTGCTGGACGCTGCACGCGGCCGGCATGTTCTGAGCGCCCCCGCCTCGCTGCCCATTCTGCCGAATCGAGAATCTCGCATGCGGGATCGACGCGTGATCGCCACCGCCTGCAACCACCACAGAAAGGAGTGATGCACCGTGTGCGCGTCAAAAATGATAGTGAGGAACTGGTGGAAGCAGAAACAATGGGACGGTCCTTTTAGCAAGGGATTTTGCAAGACGGCAATCCTTCAGCCTCTTGTCCCTCGGGAGCATTTGCCATAGAAGCGCCATTGAACCCCATATTTCCTCCCACATAATACTTAAACATGGTACACCGGAGGACGTTGAATGCATCGTAATAGATCGTCTCTCCAAAAACATAAATAGCTGTTTCTCCATTATTCAGGGAGATTTTTTGTTGATCGGTAAGCGGATCGGGGTAACTACTCACGTCCCCCTCAGAGCCCGTTTGCAAAGAGGTAATGGGGCTGGTTTTACGAGCTGATCCTGGCCAATTGGGCGGCGTTGCAGGTGGTTTCCTGCTTGGAGACCGCCATGTGGACGCCTGCTGACCGCGCGCTGGTTGGGGACTTTGGCTCCG
>DATFCQ010000178.1:0-3590 GCA_035252905.1 Allostellaceae bacterium
TTTTCGTATCGTGCGCCATGGCGGGGGCGAACTCCGTTTGGCTCCGGATGATCCGGCCTCAGCAACCAAATCATACCAGACCCTTGCGGCTCGTTCCGCTCCCGCCACTCCCTCTTCCGGTCTCGTGAATTATCCCGGCTAGGCTGCTCGGCGAATTGTGGTTAGAGACCCGGCTGTGGCGCTGCGCCGTCATCACCAGCCTCTTCTGGATGATCGGCGCGGTCGTCCTGTCGCTGTTGCCGCCGCTCGTCATGCACACGCTCGGCGGCGCCGAGAGTGTCGTGACGATCCATCTCGCGGTCTTCGCGGTGGCCATTGCCATCGGTTCCGGCCTCGCCTCCTGGCTGTCGGCCGGGCGCATCGTGCTGTTGCCGACCGCGATCGGGGCACTGGCGATCGGCCTTTTGTCGCTCGATCTCGGGCTATCGCTGCTTTCCCTGCGGACGCCGGGAACGACGCTGCTGGCGCCGGCGGCCTATTTTGCCCGGCCGGTCGCCTGGCATGCGGCGATCGATCTCGGCCTCCTCGCCATAGCCGGCGGCCTGATGATCGTGCCGTCCTTTGCCGCGATCCAGGCCTGGGCCGCACCCGCCCGGCGCGCCCGCATTATTGCCGCGGTCAACGTGCTCAATGCCGCCTTTATGGTCGGCGGCGCGCTCGTCGTCGCGCTGTTGCAGCAGGCCGGGGTCGGCGTGCCGGCCCTATCTCTCGGTATTGCCGGTCTCGGCCTTGCCGCCACCGTGTGGATCGGCAAGACGATGCCGACCAGCGCCTTCCAGGATTTCCTGTCGATCCTGCTGCGCGCCTTTTACCGGCTCGAGGTCAGGGGGATCGAAAACCTCGACAAGGCGGGCGCGAACGCCATCGTCGCGCTCAACCATGTGAGCTTTCTCGACGGCGCCGTGGCATTGGCGATCCTTGATAAGGAGCCGGTCTTCGCGGTCGATCACGGGATGGCCCGGCGCTGGTGGGTCAGGCCCCTGTTGAAATTGACCCGCCCGATGCCGCTCGATCCGGCGCGGCCACTGGCGACGCGGGCGCTGATTCATATGGTCAGAAATGGCGAGACTCTGGTCATCTTCCCGGAGGGGCGCATCACCGTCACCGGCCGCTTGATGAAGGTCTATGACGGCGCGGCGCTGATCGCCGAAAAGTCGGGTGCGATGGTCGTGCCGGTGCGCATCGAAGGTCTCGAAGCCACGATCTTCTCGCGTCTCAGCCGCGCCCAGGTGCGCCGCCGCTGGTTCCCCAAGGTCACCGTGACCGTATTGGAGCCGGTGCGGCTCGCCGTCGCCGAGGCGCTGAAGGGCAAGGCCCGCCGCCAGGCGGCGGGCGCGATGCTCTATCAGATCATGTCCGATCTGATCTTCCGGACGACGCCGACCGATCGCACGATCCTCGAAGCCGTCGTCGCGGCGGCACAGGTGCAAGGCTGGCGCCGCATTGCGGTCGAAGATCCGGTCATCGGCACGCTCAGCTATCGCAAGCTTCTCGTCGGCGCCTGCGTCCTCGGCGGCAAAATAATGCCCTATGCCGCGGCCGGCGAGGCGATCGGCGTCATGCTGCCGAACGCCAACGGTGCGGCCGCCGCCCTCATCGGCATCGTCTCGGCCGGGCGCGTTCCGGCAATGATCAATTTCACCGCGGGCGCGGCCAACATCCTGGCCGGCTGCAGCGCCGCCGCGGTGCGGACGATCGTCACTTCGCGCGGCTTTGTCGACAAGGCGAGGCTCGACAAACTGGTGGCCTCATTGGCCGGGACGGTTCGCTTCGTCTATCTCGAGGATCTGCGCGAGACGGTCTCCGTCGCCGACAAGATGCGCGCGCTGATCGGCCATCGCCGCGCTCTCGTACCCGGCAATCCGGACGCGCCGGCGGCGATCCTGTTCACCTCCGGCTCGGAAGGCCTGCCGAAGGGGGTCGCGCTCTCGCACCGCAACATGCTGGCCAATGCCGCCCAGGCGGCGGCGCGCATCGACTTTGGCCGCACCGACAAGGTGTTCAACGCCCTTCCGGTATTCCACGCCTTCGGGCTCACCGTCGGGCTGGTATTGCCGCTTGTCTCGGGTATCCCGGTGTTTCTTTATCCCTCGCCATTGCACTATCGCATCGTTCCCGAACTCGTCTATGGCACCAACGCGACGATCCTGTTCGGCACCGACACCTTTCTGGCGGGCTATGCGCGCGCGGCTCATCCCTATGATTTCCGCTCGGTGCGCTACGTGCTCGCCGGCGCCGAGCCGGTCAAGGAGGCGACGCGGCGCCTATGGGCCGAAAAATTCGGCCTGCGCATCCTCGAAGGCTACGGCGTCACCGAAACCGCACCCGCGCTCGCCCTCAACACGCCGATGTTCAACCGCTTCGGGACGGTCGGGCGGCTTCTGCCCGGCATCGACGCGCGGCTCGATCCGGTCGAGGGCATCGAGACCGGGGGGCGGCTTTACGTGCGCGGCCCCAACGTCATGCTCGGCTATCTGCGGCCCGAGCAGCCCGGTGTGCTGATCCGCCCCGAAGCGGGTTGGCACGATACCGGCGACATCGTGGCGATCGACCGCGACGGCTTTGTCACGATCAAGGGCCGCGCCAGGCGCTTCGCCAAGATCGGCGGCGAGATGCTGTCGCTCGCTGCGGTCGAGACCCTGGCCTCCGAATTGTGGCCGGACGCGCCATCGGCGGTCGTCGCGGAACCCGATCCGCGCCGGGGCGAACGGCTCGTGCTCGTCACCGAGAAAACAGGGGCGACGCGCGCCGCCTTCCAGAGCTATGCCAGAACAAGGGGCGCGTCCGATCTGATGGTCCCGGCCGAGGTGATGACCGTCGACAGAGTGCCGCTGCTCGGGTCGGGCAAGACCGATCTCGCCGGAATCGGACGCCTCATCGCCGCGCGGCGGAGCATGGTCGCCGTATAATCGGGAAGATCCGGATGTCGTCAGCCCCCCGCCTCCGCTCGCCGGACGCGGCGCACCGGTGGGCGGCGCAGCGCCCAGAACGCCGCGACGCCGCAGGCATAGAAGGCGATCGACAACAGGAAGGCGACGCGGTAGCTGCCCGAGAGGTCAAAGATGAACCCCGCCGCCCACGAGCCGCCGGCGGCGCCCAATCCGCTGCCGAGGGTGATGACCCCGAGGATCGTGCCGAGCCGGGGCCCGGGGAACAGATCGGCGGTCTTGGCCGTGATCGCCGGGCCGCGCGCCCCCCAGGTCAGGCCAAACAGACAGGCGTGCAGCCATAGCAGCCAGGTCTGCTGCGGGCCCGAGATGAACAAGGCGCAGACGACGCCGGCGATCGACACGCCATAGGCGAGGACCGCCGACACTTCGCGGCCGAGAGTATCCGACAACGCGCCGGTCAGAATGATGCCGAAGGTCGACAGGAAGGCCCCGGTGCCGAGCACCTCGGCGGCATAGAGCCGGTCGAACCCGAGGCCGACGGCAAAGGCGAGCTGGTGCAATGAGACTATGAAGCTGCCGAGCCCGGTAAACAGATAGACCGCGGATAAGAGCCAGAAATGCGGCGTCCGCAGCGCCTCGCCGAGGGTCCATCCGCGGCCGGCGAGCGCCGGTGCGGCGGCCTCGCCCGCCGGCGCCGCC
>DATFCQ010000179.1:0-14643 GCA_035252905.1 Allostellaceae bacterium
GCGCGAACAACTCCCATAGCCGTCTCGGCGTGCCGGTTTAGTCCAACGCGTTTTTGGCTTACCGGCGCGGCCCCCATCATCTCGCGTCTACAGCCACGCCTGTGCGCCGCGCCGCCAAGCCAAAAACGCTCTCTGTTATCATGTATATGACGAGATAACCGGATAGCCGAATCGGGTGTCATTTTGAAAATTATCTGGCGTAGGTCTTTGAGAACTATCTGGCGCGTCGGGCGGCTATGCCGATCTCCCCGCAGCGGCGCACGCTGGGCGATCTGGCCGTTCGCCGGACCGTCCGCGTCGACCATTGTTAGCGCTTGATCCCGGCCAGGCCGTTCTGGATCCCGGCCTTCGCCCAGGGGCCCCACGGCATGGTGAAAAACTTAAACCCCTTCTGGACGAAGAAGTTCGGGTCCATCTCGGGCGGGATGAAATACATCCCAGCGGCGATGCCGCGCTTTGCGGCGGCGGCTGCGATTTTATCGAGCGCTCGCTGATAGGTGTCGCAGGAGTAGTCGAGCGGCACCCCCAGCTCGATCGAAAGGTCGGACGGGCCGATCAGCAGGACATCGACGCCCGGGACCGAGGCGATGTCATCGAGATTCTCCAGCGACTGGTTGGTCTCGATCATCGGCACGATAACGAGCCCGTTGTTCACGGTATCGAGGTAATCGCGGTAATTCTTGAACTCGCCCCACTCGCCGCGTACCCCGGCGTTGCTGCGGTTGCCAAGCGGATGATAGCGGCAGGCGCGCACGGCGGCCTCCGCCTCCGCGCGGGTGCTGACCATCGGCACAACGATGCCGCGTGCCCCGGCGTCAAGCGCGAAGCAGATCTGATAGGCCTGGTTCGCGGCGACGCGCACCAGCGGCGCCGCCTGCTTACCGCGCATCGCCTGGATCGACGGCTGCAGCTGCTTGATCTCCCAGGGGGAGTGCTGGGTATCGAACAGCAGGAAGTCGTACCCGGCGTCGGCCAGGATCGACACGTCGACGTTCGGTCCCGCGGTCGTCCCGACGACGGTTCTACCTGACTTGATGGAGTCTTTGATGGCGTTCATCTGGCGTCGATGCCTCCCACAGTAGCTCCAGCGCCGGTTCAACCGACCGACGGTGACGGGCGCGTTGGAGCGGCAAATTATCACACATTGGCGGGAAGTCGTCGCGCCGCATGGCTCTCATTTTAAAAATTATCTGGCGCAGGATTTGAGCCGAATGACCGCTATGCGAATCGTCTATTTCAGCGACGTGCCTATCGAAATCCGGGAAAGCCAGTCAGCCGCGCCGTGGAGCGATACCCTGCCGCTTGGCTTTGGCCCCGAATTGTCGACGTTCGTCGGGGCAGCGGATCTGCTGATACTCGCGGATGATATCGGTCGGGTCCACTCGACACGGAATGTGTCGCCGCTCTCTTACGCGCGCGAAGCAGCCGACTTTCTCGGGTGCGGTGTCGTCCTGGTGCCCGGAAACCACGAATATTATCGCGGCTGCTTTCGAGAGGATCGCGCCGCATTGCTCGCTGCGGGCGATCGGACGGTGAGGGTGCTCGACAGGGGCGAGGCATCAATCGCACGAGGCGGCGCGCCGCTGCGGATTCTCGGGGCGACGCTGTGGACGGATTACGCCGTCGCCGGCGATTCCGCGGCGGCGATGACCGCGGCCGAATGGGAAATTTACGACCATCGCCTGATCCGCCGCAGCAAGGGCTCAGGCTTTTTCTCCCCCGTCGATGCCTTGGCGGAGCATAGGCTCTCGCGGACGTGGCTCCTGCGGAATCTCACCGAGCCGGCAGACGGGCCGACGCTCGTCGCTACGCATCACGTGCCGCACTCCGCCGCTTGGAACAGCCCGGCGATAAAGATGGCCTGAGATCTGATATCGTCGCCATCGCTTCGAAGTCGACCAGCGTGCGGCGTGCCGTCCAGAACCCACCGAAGCCGAGCCCAGGGCGGGTCAGCCGTTTCACGCGCCGATGGCTTGCTCCACGATGTTGTTCAGGTATTTAACTTGGTGCCGCCTCTCGAACGCACGCGCCCTTGCGGTTCGATACGCGCGGGCGGGGATGTGGTCGCGGCGGAGAGGGAAGAGGTTGCTGATCTGATCGTAGGCGGGGAGGAACCGCTGTGCCTGCCGCGCCGACTTGAAGCGCTTCATCTGCCGTTCGCGTCGTCGTGTCGGTGGTTGGTGTGAGTTCTCCGCCCGGTTGTTCAGTCCCTTGTGCCGGCGGTGCTCGACAGCGGGAATCAGCTCTCGCTTGGCCGCGCTATAGCTGGCCAGATTGTCGGCGATTATGACGCGCGGCGACCGGCATTGCCACTTCAGCGACTTCCGTAACAGGCGCTTGGCTGCGTGCTTGTCACGCCGGCGCTGCACCAGCACGTCGAGGACCCTCCCGGCTTGATCGACCGCCCGCCACAGCCAGTGCTGCACCCTGGCGATCTTGATGGCGACCTCATCCAGGTGCCGCTTGTCTCCGGTACAGGGCAGTCTGCGCCCGATCCGGTTGGCAAACTCCTGGCCGGACTTGAGCGCCCATTGCCGGAGGGTCTCGTGGCTGACGAGGATGCCGCGCGCCGCCGGCATCTCCTCGACCCTGCGCAGGCTCAGGGGAAAGCGGAAGTAGAGCCAGAGGGCGCGGCTGATGACCTCGGCCGGGAAGCGGTACCCGGCAAAGAGCGACTTGGCGGCTGGCGAGCTCATTCCGGTTGCTTACCGGACCAGACCCGGCCCGCCAAGCCTTGCTCAACTTGACGGTGCCTTCTGGCTTACTCGGGTGCGCGCTGCATCGACATAAGCTCCATCTCTCGCAAATGTACGGCCTCCTTCGAGACCAAGCGCATCGCATATTCCTCAAGAACGACGGACTTGTCTTTCACAAGGGAGAGTAATTCCCGATATAGTTCCACGCCAGCTTCCTCCCTTTGTATTGATTCGGCCAGGATCTCGTCGATTGTGTTGTGCTGAGTGGTCGGCAACGCCGCGATGCCAAGAGCCGGTCTCCTATGTAAACGCATGATCATTTGACCCGCCTCTTGAGCGTGGGCTAGCGATTCCGTCGCGTTATCGCGTAACCACGAGGTGATCGGAATCCGCGCGTGACCATAGATCATAAAGGAGTAGTGCGTGTAGTAGATGACTGCAGACAGTTCCATCTGCAGAATGCGGTTGAGCTTCTCGACGACGGCATCAACGTCAAATTGGAAACTCCTCGCCATCGCAGTTCTCCTTCGCCTTGACGATATTCCCGATCAGTCGTCGCCACGATACTATAGGGGCTGTGGCAAGAATTCGGGCGGAATCCTCACACAACGGCGGTTAGCGGGGCTGCTGCGCCGAAGGGTCGAGCGCGAGCGGGCAACATGAACAGCAGCACCGGGAGGACCGGCGGCGGTGCACGTTGCCGCCTCTGCCGCGTCCCTGCGGACGCTATCCTATAGACTGGTGCACATCCCGGGTAGACCCGAAAACCCCGCGAAAACGCTGGGCTGCGAAAACCCGGGATCAGCAGGGTTTAGTGCACACTTGGTTCGGGCTGAGGCCCACGCCGGTCAGCCGTGCGGCGGCGGCGTATGAGAATTTCGTCCGAAGCCTTGCCATGGTCCGTTAAGGCTCGACCTGCGAGAGTCTTCTTGTGAGAATACGCATCGGCATCGCGCTCTCTGCGGCGATCACTGCCGCCGGTCATGCGGCTCTAGCCAACGGAATTGCCGGTGCTCGGTTGTTCCCGTCGACGATGACAGTGGAGGACACGCAGGACGACGATGAAATCGCCTTGCCGACCATCTTTGCCTTCAAGCGTGGTTCTAAGCTCGACTTTGGCCAATTTTCGCGGAACAGGAGAGTGGGGCGGCGGAGCGGGCGACCGAGTAGACTGGCGTGTCCCCGCCAGGAGACACCGCCATGCTGCGCCTGCCGGCCCGCTTCGCCGCGCTCATTCTATGGTTTGCCCCGCTGCTTCGTCACCGCAGTTGGCAGCACGCCGGGTTCTGCCGATCGGAGCGCTCCTTGCACCCAGCCAGTGCACGGTGAGCACTATCCTATGCATTGTCGGGCTCGTGCACGAGCGCCGGTTTGTCAATTATCATCGGGTGCTCAACCGCGCGGTCTGGAAGCCGCGGCTGGCCTCGCCTCACCTGCTTGCCCTGTTGCTGGAAGCCTTTGTCCCAAGCGGTCCGGTGCTGCTGGGCATCAATGACACGATCGAGCGTCGCCGCGACAAGCGGATCGTGGCGAAGGGGACCTATCGCGATCCGGTGCGCTCCTCGCACGCGCATTTTGTCAAGGCGGTGAGCCTTTAGCCCGCGGGCTTGGCCCGCGGGGGCTGCGTTGGATCTCGACGCCTGTCTGACCGCAGCCGGCATCCGGGAAGGCGGCAAAGGCCCCCTCTATCGCATGATCCGCCGCCGCACGGCTGAGGCCGGGCTCACGGGCCGACTCGGCTGCCACACCTTCCGGGCTACCGACATCACCGCCTATCTCGCAGTCGACGGCACGCTCGAAAACGCGCAGGCCATAGCGGCGCACGAGAGCCCGCGCACAACCAAGCTCTACGACCGCACCGGCGACAAGATCACCCTCGATAAGGTCGAGCGGATCAAGATTTGAGGGCTTGTTCCTCGGCGCCCGGAAACCGAATGGTCATAGCGAGAGATGCGGATCTGTGATAGAACAAATAGGAAACAAAATGCCGCCGGGAGAGTGCCGTGATCGACTTCCCACGCTCCTCGATCGCTTTGCGGCCGGTCCCGGCGATGTCCGGCCTCTGCCGCTCGTGAGCCTCCGAAGCGGTCTCATGTCTCGCTCCGCGCGCCTCCTCAGCCTGCTTCAGGCGCTGCGCCGCCATCGGCGGCCAGTCGCCGGCCGCGTGCTCGCCGCCGAGCTTCAGGTCTCGCTGCGCACGCTCTACCGCGACATCGCTGCGCTTGCGGCGCAGGGTGTGCCGATCGCCGGTGAGGCCGGCATCGGCTACGTATTGCAACCCGGTTTTCTGCTGCCGCCGCTGATGTTCAGCGGGGAGGAAATCGAGGCGCTGGTGCTTGGCATGCGCTGGGTCGGGCGCCGTGGCGATCCGGCGCTCGCCAGGGCGGCTGGCGATGCTCTTGCCAAGATCACCGCCATCTTGCCGTCCGAGCTGCGTGAGGAGGCGGATGCCTCGGGTCTGATGGCCGCGTCTTTCGAGACTGAGCCCGGCGAGCGGATCGACCTCGCCAAGCTTCGGCGCGCCATCCGTGCCGAGCACAAGATCCATATCGGCTACGCCAACGCCTCGGGGATCGCCTCCGAGCGGATTGTCTGGCCGATCGCCCTCGCCTTCTTTGAACGGGTGCGCATCCTCGCCGCCTGGTGCGAGCTGCGTCAGGGCTTCCGTCATTTCCGAACCGACCGTATCGCTGCGCTCGACGAGCTGGGCGCGCGCTACCCGCGCCGCCGTCGCGTCCTGCTCAAGGAATGGCGCGCCGGCCTCGGCCTCCCCGAGCTGCCGTGGCCCTGTCGCCATGCTGCTGACGGAAACTGTCAGCAGGCCCATGCAAAGCTTCGTGTGCAAGCCTAAAAGGAGAACAGGCCATGTCTGAAGCAAATCCGACCAATATCGCTGTATGGTTCGAGATTCCGGCCAGCGATCTCGAGCGCGCCGTCGCCTTCTATGAGGACCTCTTCGCCACCCGCCTGCGGCGGGAGACGATCGCCGGAGCGGCGTTGGCCATCTTTCCCTCCGAAGGGCCCGGCGTCTCGGGAGCGATCGTCAAGGGGCCGCATTTCCGCCCGGGTGAGGGACCGGTCGTCTATCTCAACGGCAACGGCCGCCTCGACGCGATGCTCGAGCGCGTACCGAGGCTCGGCGGCCGGATTGCCGTGCCGAAGGTCGCGCTGCCGGAGGGCATGGGCGCCTTCGCCCATATCATCGACACCGAAGGCAACCGCGTCGGCCTGCATACGATGTGAGGTGGTCGGAATGCAGCGGCCGCAGCAGGACTGCGGCCGCTGCAAGGCGGCGTGCCCCAAGGGATCATCCGACGTGGACACCGGCGCGTATAAGCGAAGCAGCGATGTGGCTGGGCTCGCTTGCCGAGGCCCATCTGGTGCAGAAGATGAAAGAGGTTGTCGATCTGGTCGTGAGTGGAGAGGAAACGCTGCGCCTGGCCGGCTGATTTGAACCGCTTCCTCTGCCGCTCGCGGCGGCGGGTCGGCTGGTGCGAAATCTCGGCCCGGTTATTCAAGCCCTTGTGCTTTCGATGCTCGACGGAAGGCATCACCTCGCCTCCGGCTGTGCCGTAACTGGCCAACTTGTCCGTAATCAGGACGCGCGGTGGGCGCCGCTGCTTCTTCGACAGCTTTCGGAGCAGGCGTTTGGCGGCCTGTTTGGGTGCGATCCAGGACCGCGCAGTTGGGTGGCAAACGAACCTTCGCCGCACCGATCCGGTGACGTGCCGAGAGCGGTCGCGAACGTTGTCTTTCAACCTAAATCCATGGTCGTCCTCTCAAGCAGACGCGGTGAGCGGCTGCAGCCGCCGCGACCGCCGTTTTGCCTCGCGCTCGGGATTTACGAGCGCCATGGCGATGGCGCCGCCCACCAGCATAATGACCCCGCACATGAAGAAGCCGGTGTTGAACCCGTCGAGCGGCGTCATGGCGCGTTCAATGACGTTGCCCATGATATAGGGTGCGAGCAGGCTGGCCGAGCTCGTGATCGCGGTGCCGATCGCGAGCAGCGCGCCGCATTGCGCCGTCGGGGTGATTTCACCGACGACGGCATTGCTGATGACGTAGATCGCCGAAGGCAGCGCCACCCCGAGCGTCGCCAGGGCAACCTTGACGGGAGTGCCCGGAACGTACGGCAGCATCGCCAGCGCAGCGCCGCCCAGGACGACGCTCAACCCGCCGAGGATGCCGCGCGCCAGTCTGCTCGATACGCCGCGCGACAGCAGGCGTTGCGAATACCAGCCGGTCGCAAGCATTGCGACCGCGCTGCCGCCGGCGGTCAGCGCTCCCAGGAACCCGATCGAGCTTTGCGCAAGACCAAGACCCTTGATCAGGTAAGCGCCTTGCCATGAGAGCGCCAGCGACAGGGCCCGGTTGGCCCCGAACGCCGCCGCCCAGCATGCCAAGGTCGTGGGGCTCATCAGCAATTGAGCCTAGCCGACCCGCAGGGATGATTGCGCCGCATCCTTTGCCTTTACGCTCCCGTTGGCCAACGACCCTTCGCGGCCGAAGACGAGCCACAATGCGCACCAAACGAGGCCGACCAGGCCGAGTGAGCCGAAGGCCCAATGCCAACTCCAACGCATGATGACCCAGTTGAGCAGCGGCAGTGCCACCAGGACGCCGGTCGCCCCGCCTTGCACGATGACGGCGGTCGGAAGGGTACGCCGTTCGTTGGGGAACCACTTGTAGGCGGAATGCAGCGCCACCGGTGTTGCGGGGCCTTCGCCGGCCCCGAGCGCGATACGACAGGCCACCAGAGTTCCAAACCCCACCGAGCCGATCATCGGAAACTGGGTCAGCGCCCAGATGAAGCCGATCGCCAGCAACACCCCGCGCGTCCGCACCCGGTTGACAAGAAAGCCGGTCGCGACCGAGGAGACCGCGAACAGCAAGAAGAAACCGGAACCGACCAACCCGAACTGACGCGGACCGAGTTTCAGCTCCTGCATGATCGGGACGGCGGCGATCCCGATCACCGCTTTGTCGGCGAAATTGATCACCATGAACATGAAGAGCAGCACCACCACGATCCAAGCGCGGTTGCGGTCGCTAGCGTGCATTGGATCAGCCCTCCATCCGCCTGCTGCTGTCCTTGTGCAAGTCGAAGGATAGGAAGGCGATCAGCCGGCGCGTCGTCGGATCAGCTGGCGCAGCGACAGCGCGTGCAGCAGGATCGAGCTTGGCACCACGAAAGCAGGGGTCAGCACATTCGGATAAGCGCCGGCGCCGATGCTCGGTACATTCGGAACGATCAACTGGAACGGGCCGGGCGAGGTGATTGCGCCGAGAATGATCGCGACGGCGAGATCGGCGAGGCCGAAAATGTTCCAGATGATCGCCGCCCGCCGTCCCTGAGCCGTGCCGGTCGCCACCGCGATCGCCGCCGGCACGGCGAACAGGCCGGTCAGCACATCGCCAATTCCCGCCGGCAACGCCCACACGCCCGGCAGCAGACCGCGCAGCCCGGCAGCGAGCCAGATGCCGCCGAATATGCGGTAAAGCTGAAGGGCAACGAGCCACGTCGCCGGCATCGCATCGAGCACCTCCCCCATCCGCTCAGGCAACAGCAAGAGCGGCACGCCGATAATCACCGGCAGGAAGATCGCCAACGGCAGGAAGGGGACCGCGTTGGGTGAGGCACCGGTGAGAAAAATGCCATTAATGGCCGCGCTCCAGGCGACAGCGATCCAAAGCGTGAACGGGACCACGACCACCAGCCAGGTCGTGCGCCGTTGGCCCGGCGTCAGGTCGGTGCGTTCGAGGCCGAGCCACAAGCCGACCGCGATGAGCGCATAGGTCATAAGCCTGACGGCCGAGGTCGGAACGCCGCTGGCGTGGATAATCGGCCGCCAGTAGATCAACAGCGTCCACAACAGCGTGAGCGGCACGATCCAAAGCAGGCTGCGCCAAGCGAGACGCGGCGGAAGGATGGCAGCGGGAACAGCGGCGGCGGCCATCAGCGGTTCTCCCTGTGAATCCGGGTCTTCGTGGACGCGGCCTCGAACACCGCAGTGAGAATACCGAGCCGGTCTTCCAGGAGATTGCGTCCCAGATTGGCGGAAAGCTGCACGAAGTCCGGCCCCATCACCACGCCGAGATTTGGCGAGGGCGGCGGCCCCGACGCGCGCAGCTGGGTGAACCAGGCGTTGGCGGCCTCGGAGTCGTTTTGCCATGCCAGTGTGCGGAAACCGGCTGGTTCGATCGCCGCGCGCGTCGCGGCGGCGGTCAGAAGAAAGCTCGTCGCCGGCGTTCGTGCCCAGGGGACGGGATAATGCGGGTCGCCGCTGTTCAACACGACGTCGTAGATCGCAAACCTGCCTTCTGACTTCAGCACGCGCCGGATCTCGCGATAGAGCCGCGCCCGGTTGGCGATGTTCATTGCCACATGCTGCAGCAACACGACGTCGAAATGGCCGTCGTCGAACGGAAGCCCCAGCGCACTGGCGGTCTCAAACGACACAAGCTCGCTCTGTCCCGTCCGTTCCGTCAGATAGCACGCGGCATCGACGAAGGGCTCGCTGAGGTCGATGCCCGTAACCTGGCAGCCATAGGTCGCAGCGAGAAAGCGCGCCGGCCCGCCGAGTCCCGATCCGACGTCCAGAATCGACATGTCGGCAGTAATCCCAGCCAACTCGGCAAGCTCAACGGTCGCAGCGAGCCCTCGGGTGTGAAACTGGTCGAGGGGTGCCAACTGCTTCGGCGTGAGCCGCTGTTCGTCCGGCCCGAAGGCCGTGAGCACCGTCTTCAGCCGCTCGGTCAGGCCTGTCGTGCGATAGTGGTCGCGCACACCGTCAAAGGCATCGGTCACAGCGTTCCTCTAAGGCTTCGGGTCGTTGTCGCAGAGATACGACGGCTTCCCGCGAGCGACTATCCGCGATAATGTTGGCGGGGTATGAAGCAGAACTTCACGGTCAGGCAGGGCGCGCTCGACGGCGTGGAGGCGTTCTTGAGCGTCGCCCAGCACCGCAGTTTTCGGAGAGCGGCGGCGGAGCTCGGGGTGACTCCATCGGCGATCAGTCAGGCGGTGCGCGCCCTTGAGGCGCGCGTCGGCGCAGCGCTCTTCATCCGCACCACGCGCAGTGTCGGCCTGACCGAAGCCGGCGAACGGTTTCTTTCGCGCGCAAAGCCCGCCTTCGAGGAGCTCGTCGCCGCCGGCGAAGCCGCGCGTGACCTGGGGCAGCGTCCCACTGGGCTCTTGCGCCTCTCCGTTCCCCGGGCGGTTGTCCCGCTGATCCTCGAGCCGGTGATTGCCTCATTCCACCGGGCCTTTCCCGAGATCGAGGTGGAAATCGCCGCGAGCGCGGAGCTGGTAGACCTCGCCGCCGAAGGGTTCGACGCCGGTATCCGTCTTGGCCAGTTCATTGCGCCCGATATGGTGGCCGTGCGGCTAACCCCGCCGTTCTCATTCGTGGTGGCTGGCAGCCCTGATTATCTACGCGAGCGAAAGCGGCCGGAGTGCATCGACGATCTGCGTGACCACGCCTGTCTGCGCATGCGCCGCTCGGACGGGTCGATCGCCCCCTGGCAATTTGTCAACGGCAACAAGGCTGTCGAGGCAATCGTGTCGGGACCGCTGATCGCGCACGACTACCCCACACTCCTCGGAGCGGCGGTCCAGGGTCTAGGCCTTGCACAGATACCCGCCCCGCTCGCGAAAGCCCCAACTGCTGACGGCCGATTGCAAACGCTCCTGGCGCCCTTTGCTGTCACAACACCGGGGGTTTTTCTATACTACCCGGACAGACGGCAGGTCTTGCCCAAGCTGCGCGCGTTCATCGAGCACGTCAAATACCGGAGCACCGATGCACCGCACGGCGCAACAGCCGCGCGGAAATTGCGCAAACTCAACAGCGCAAACTCTTGATCGAGAAGCTGCGTTCAGCTCATCCCTCGTCACGGGGCTGTTCCTTTGCTATCTCGCGAGCGCGACTCCTGCCGCCGCTGCGAGTGTTCGTCGGCTCATCAAAGTCCTATACACGCGACCGATCCCGACCGCATCCGGAGCGGTCCGCACCTGATGACCGGAAACGGTGCACAGCGCCCACTCAGACGAGGCCGCCACGCAGCACCGTACATCGAAGCTGCCATCTCTCGTGACATATTGGCGCCAGGGAAAGGTCACCGTACTATCATTGTAGCGCTCCCATCGAAGGGTCGACAGCCCGCGTGGCGAATGGGCAAGCCATCATACGCAGGGCATGGCTCCAGGGGTTTCCGATCGAGAGGAAGCCGAGCCCCGGCAGGATGCAGAACACGATCTGCGATAACGCGCGTCGAACCGAGCGGCGCGAACTCATGTCAGGAGATGCCCCATGACAACACGGCAGGAGTCCGAGATTCTGACCCGCGTCGGGCCAGGTACGCCGATGGGCAATGTGTTGCGGCATTATTGGTTCCCGGCCCTCAAATCGTCGGAACTCGTCGCCGACGGCGCGCCCGTGCGCTTTCTCCTCCTCGGCGAACAACTCATCGCGTTCCGAGACACGCAGGGCCGCGTCGGCATCATGGATCACCGCTGTCCGCATCGCTGTGCGTCGCTGTTCTTCGGCCGCAACGAGGAGGACGGGATCCGCTGCGTCTATCACGGCTGGAAGTACGACTATCTCGGCAACTGCGTCGACCAGCCGAACCTGCCGCCGCACCAGCAGTTCAAGGAGAAGATGCACGCCAAGGCCTATCGCGCGGCCGAGCGCAACGGCATCGTCTATGTCTACATGGGCGACGCCGCGAGGGTGCCGCCGCTCCCCGACATCGCCGCGCTGCATATTCCGGAAAACGAGGCCAACATCAGCTTTGTCCTCAGGAACTGCAACTGGCTCCAGGGTCTTGAAGGCGACATCGACACCTCTCACTTGAATTTCCTCCATTACGGCTCGCAGACCGCGGAGGATTTCGAGCCCACGAGCGTGGCGCGGTTCGGCGCCATCCATCGCGATCCCGAATACAAGGTCGCGGAGACCGAACTCGGCACCATGTACGGCGCCTACCGCCCGGCTGATAAGGGCGCCCTCTATTGGCGCATTGCGCATTTCATGTTCCCGTGCTGGACCCTGGCGCCTTACATCCCGTTCGAGCATTACCGGATCGTGCGCGGCTGGGTGCCGCTGGATGATACGCACATGATGTTCGTGGTGGTCGGCCCCAAGACCGGCCCTGGCGCACAGCCCGAAATAGGTCATCTGCTGCCGAACACGACCGACTGGCTTGGCCGCTATCGGTGCGTGCAGAACAGCAGCAACGACTACCTCCTCGACCGCCAGGCGCAGAAGACGCGCTCCTTCACCGGGATCGAAGGTGTCCACCAGCAGGACCAGGCCGTGACCGAGAGCATGGGCCCGATCACCGACCATAGTTTCGAGAACCTCGCTGCCAGCGACCTGATGATCGCGGTTACGCGGCGGCGGCTGCTCAAGGCCGCCAGGATGCTTTCCGAAAGTGGCACGCTGCCGCCGGGTGCGGAGGGAGGAGAAGTTTATGGCCGGATGCGCGGCGGCTATTTCAGCGCGCCGGAAACGCGCGGATGGCCGGACGTCTATCATTTGCAGCTCGCGGCGGTGGCGGCGGAATAATAGGAGGAAGCACGGTCCAAACCGGCGTCCGGTGAGAGAGGTCGCGCTCCCCCGCCCGTCGCCGGATCCTATTTCGAGCCTTCGGGGTGTCGTGGATGGCGGCGATGCCGTCGGCCGGCCTTTCGCAAATGGCATTGCCGTTCTCCCCGGCGGATCCCCAATCCGCATCTGCCTCGACTATAGGGAGCGGCGATGGTGCGTCACCGCGCACGGTATGAGGGAAGTGCCGCTCGCTACGCCCAATACCGGCCAAGCTACCCGGATCAATTGATCCGCCATCTCGCCGGCCTGATTGCCGGGGTCCCGGCTGCAATCGGAACCGTCCTCGATATCGGCGCCGGCACTGGCATCTTCAGCCGCCAGCTGCGCGATGCGCTGCCGGCGGAGACACGACTGATTGCGGTTGAGCCGGGCGCGGCGACGCGTGCCCAAGCGGTTGCCGACACGCCGGCCGATACGGGCATCGAGTATGTCGACGGCGCCGCCGAGGCCGTTCCCTGCCGCGACGCCGCGGCTGATGCGGTCGTTGCCGCCACCGCCGCGCACTGGTTCGACCGGTCTGCGTTTTATAGCGAAGCGCGGCGCGTGCTTCAGCCGGGCGGAGTGCTGGCGATCGTGCAATATGTCCGCGACGAAGAAAGCTGCCCGCTCGCCGCGGCCGTCGTGCAGTTCACCGGCGAGCGCGGCTCGCGCCGGGCCTATATACCGCCGGATTTCCGCGCCGAGTTGGTGGAGCTCGCTGGCTTTGGCGGGTTTGAGGATTTTACGCTGCGTCGCCCGATCACGCTGGAGATTGAGCAGTTTGTCGGCTTGGCACTGTCGTCTTCGCACGCCGCAGGGGTCATTGAACGATTTGGCGCCGACGGCGCTCGCGCCGCTATGCGCGATTTGGCGACGCCTCATCTGACCGGCGACGGCCATGTGCGTTTTGGTTACCGCTTCGAGTGCCTCACCGTTCACCGCGCGCCATGAGCAGCACCCGCTGGCGAAAGTTATACGCCGGCTGGGTGGGTCGGCAGGAGCCTTAGAGGTCTTGTCAGAACGCCCGAGACCGGTCGTTGTGGTACATAACCCTCCGGCACCGCGCCGGGCCTGCCGCAACCTTCGGGCCGGCGGGCGCCGAGCCCGTTTTCAGGGCCCCCTTCCGGCGCATCTTGCCCGTTACCGTGCGTCTCGGCGAAGGTCGCCTTGTCAATAGAGAGCGCTCAGCGCGGGCGTGGGGAACTGGCCTTGATGATAAGCGGGCGGTCGGATGATCAGCGAGGCGATTTCGCATACTCACCAGGAGGCGATTATGGCGACTGAATGGCGCATCAAAGCGGTGCATTTGGGCAACTGCAATTGTGCTTATGGATGCCCCTGCAAATTCACCGCCTTGCCGACCCACGGCAATTGCCGCTCGGTGGTCGGTTACGAGATCGACGAAGGGTATTTCGGTGCGATCCGTCTTGATGGGCTGCGAGCCGCTCTGATAACAAGCTGGCCTGGCGCCATCCATGAAGGCAACGGCACGATGCAGGTGATCATCGACGAGCGCGCCGATGAAAGCCAGCGCGATGCCCTGCTGAAGATCCTCACCGGCGGTGAGACCGATGATATGGCCACCATATGGTGGGTCTTTTCGGCGATGTGCCCGAACAAGCTGGAACCGCTCTTCCTGCCGATCGAGGTCGCCATCGACGTCGAAGCCCGGCGCGGTCATATTCGGGTGCCCGGCATTATCGAGACGATCGGCGAGCCGATTCGCAATCCGGTGACCGGGGCCGAGCACCGCGCGCGTATCCAGATGCCCGAAGGCGTCGAGTTCCGCATCGCCGAAGCCGGCAGCGGCACGACCCGGACGACCGGACGGATCCCGCTGCCTGACCTCGAAAACACCCACGCCCAATTCGCCCACATTCATTTCAGCAACAAGGGCGTCGTCGATTAGGGCTTGTACAAGAATAACCGCTATGAAGTCATATCGTCTGAGAGCCTGTTTGAATCCGCATCATGGCCTCGTCCGGTGCTCTATTCTTATCTGTTCTCTATTGTCATCCCGGCGCAGGCCGGGATCCAGGGTTCCGCAGCACGATTGCTGCCGGGTTCGCCGGGTCGGGGAAATGGGATGATCAAAAGCAGGAGTTTGCGGAGCGGTGGATCCCGGCCGGAGTTTATCCTCGGGCCGCGCAAAGCGCGGACCCGCGGGCCGGGATGACGGAGGGAGGGATGGCGCGACTCAAACAGGCTCTGAGCTCGACTTTATCGAATTACGCGGCATAGGCGAGAGCGTCCGCCATGCGGTTCCAGATGTCGCGGGGTCTTTCGATGATTTCGCCGCCTCTGCGGGACGTGCAAAAAATGTGATGCGCCCAGATTTCGCGGCGTACCGCAGC
>DATFCQ010000180.1:0-2967 GCA_035252905.1 Allostellaceae bacterium
CGCTCGCGGCGCAGCAGGCGCCGGCCGGCCAGGCACAAGCGGCCGCCTCCTCCAAGCCCGCGTCGTTCGGACCGCCCGTCGCGCAGGGCCAGCCGTCCTGGACGCAAGCCATGCCGGAGACCGCCGGCGCCGCCGATCTCCGGCCGCAGGTGCCGCCGCCGATCCCGACCCCCGCCGACAAACTGCCGCTCGCCAGGCTGAAGGTGCCGAACAGCTTTCGCATCGAGGTTTTTGCCAGCGGCATGCCGCAGGCGCGCTCGTTGCGGGTCGGCGACAAGGGGACCGTTTTTGTCAGCACCCGCACCCTCGACCGCATCTATGCGATCGTCAACAAGAACGGCAAGCGCGAGGTCAAGACCCTGCTCAGCGGATTGCACTGGCCGAACGGCATCGCGCTCCACAACGGCACGCTCTACATCGCCGAACTGAACCGGATCTCAAAGATCGACGACATCGAGGACCGGCTCGACAACCCGCCAAAGCCGACGGCCATTTACAGCGACCTGCCGAGCTATGAACCGCACGGCTGGAAGTTCCTCACGGTCGGCCCTGACAACCGGCTCTATTTCAATGTCGGGGCGCCCTGCAACATCTGCATGCCGCCGCCGACCAACGCCCAATTGCGCAGCATCGCTCTCGACGGCAGCGACATGAAAATCGTCGCGCACGGCATCCGCCAGGTCGTCGGCATGGATTTCGACCCGACTTCAAAGGTGCTCTATTTTACCGAGAACCAGCGCGACTGGCTGTCGGAAGACGAGCCCAATGACAAATTGAACCGGCTCCTCCATCCCGGCATGGACAATTTCGGCTTCCCCTATTGCGACGGGGGCAATATCGAGGACCCGATCTACGGCTGGGGCCACAACTGCAATCAATTCACCAAGCCGGTGGCGCAATTGGGGCCGCATGCGGCGCCGCTCGGCATGCGCTTTTACACCGGCCACATGTTCCCGCGCGCCTATCGCGATGCGATCTTCATTGCCGAGCACGGCTCGTGGAACAAGACCCACAAGATCGGCGGCCAGATCGTCGTCGCGACGCTCAACCGCGACGGCACGGTTCGCTCGGTCAAGCCGTTCATGACCGGCTTTCTGCAGAACAACCAGTATGTCGGCCGGCCGGTCGACGTCGAATGGATGAAGGACGGCTCGATGCTGGTCTCGGACGACTGGAACGGCGCGGTCTACCGCGTGACCTATGGCGCGCCGCCCGTCCATGCGCGGCGCTGAGCCGGGAAGGAGGCGGGCGAGACGCCCGCGGTCCACGGAAGCGCCGCATCCCGGACCGCGGGCGTCTCGCTCGCATTTTCAAACTGCGCAGTGGGGGCGGGCACTTGTATTGATCGCAGCACTCGCGGCCGGCCCTTCGACAACCCCGGCGTACGCCGGGGCCGCGGCGCCGCCGGCCAAGCTCGTCCCCTGTCTCGCCTGCCACGGCGCCGACGGCCAGTCGCACACGGCCGGCGTGCCCTCGCTCGGCGGCCAGCCGTCGAAGTACCTGCTGATCCAGCTCTTCCTGTTCCGCGAGGGGCTGCGCACGGCCGCGCCGATGAATGCGATGATCAAAGGCTGGAGTGACGCCGAGTTGCAGCAGGCGGCGGATTTTCTCGCGAGCCTGCCGCCGCCGAAGCCGCCCCACGATCCCGCCGACTCTGCCCGCATCGACCGGGCGCGCGCCCTCATTGCCGCGAACCATTGCAACGTCTGTCACCGCCCCGACTTCTCCGGCCAGGACAACGCCCCGCGCCTTGCCGACCAGCGCGAGGATTACCTGTTGAAGTCATTGCGCGAGTACAAGAGCGGCGCGCGGCACGGCTATGATTCGACGATGGCCGAGGTCCTGCAGCCGATCGGCGAAGCGCAATTCCCCGAACTCGCCTATGACCTGTCGCATTGGCGGCCCAAATAATCAGGAAGCCGGGCGCGGGGCGCGGCGGCGGAACGCCTCGTGCCGCACCAGAAAAAGACCGGCGGCGGTGACGATCGCCGCGCCCGACAGCATCGCCGCATTCGGCACCTCGCCCCACACCATAAAGCCGATGATGAGGCCCCAGATCAGCGCCGTGTAGTTGAACGGCGACACCGCCGCCGCCGGAGCGTAGGCGAGCGCCTGCGTCGTCCAATATTGCGACACGGCGCCCATCAGTCCGAGCGCGCACAATTCGGCGAGACCGGCCCAGCTCGGGGTCAGCCAGAAGAACGGCAGGAACGGCACCGACAGCGCGGCGATGACGACGGCCGTATAGAAAACGATCGCAGCGCTCGTCTCGGTGCGGCACAGATCGCGGACATAAAGCGAGCCGACGGCGCTGCATACCGCCGACACAATGGCGCAGGCAATGCCGGTCGCGGCGCCGCCGCCCGACGGCCGCGCCATCACGAGGACGCCGGCAAAGCCCAGCAGGACCGCAATCCAGCGCTCCTTGCCGACGGGCTCGCGCAACACCGGCCATGACAGGGCGGTCAGGAACAGCGGTGCGGTGAACGAGTAGGTGATGCCGTCGGCAAGCGGCAGCAGATGATAGGCAAAGAACGAGGCGACATTGGAGCCGCCCCAGATCGTCGCGCGCAACACCTGCGCGCCGGGCCGGCGCGTGTGAAAGGCCGCGCCGCCGCCCGCGTGCCACACCAGCAGCGCCGCGGGCGGGATCGCGACGGCGCTCCTGAAGAACACCAGCATCGGGATCGGATAGCTCTGCGCCAGCCATTTCCCGACCGCATTCTGGATCGAGAACAGAAAGACCGAGGCGACCATGTAGATGATGCCGAGCCGCACATTGTCGGCGCGTGCCGCCGGGTTCGACAGTGCGGCGGAACGCATCACAGGCTGTCGGGCGGGTAATCGAGAATGGTGCGCCCGCCGAGGACGGCCGCCAGTTGCCCCGGCACCGGGGCGAGAAAATGCTCGGCATAAAAGCCGGCGAGCGCGCGCCGGGCGGCGGCGTCCGCCTCGCCGCGGCGCGCG
>DATFCQ010000181.1:0-6306 GCA_035252905.1 Allostellaceae bacterium
TCACCCCGTAGCGACAGTACCAGCGCACCCCCCAGAGCACGATCGCGCCCTCGAAGTGGCGTCCTTTGAAGTCTGACACGGCTCAACCCTCCCGCCCGGACCTCATCCCGCCAGACCGCGGCAGGGTTTGCAACAGAGCCGCTGATCGTCCCCTCGGACGCCGGGCCGTGATCCGAGCTATCCGACCGAGGCTCTCCCGGCCGGCGCAGTGCTGTGTTCGAGTGCGGGATTGTGGCCGAGAGCAAGGACCAGGACGAAGGAGACAAACGGCATCGCGGCGACCGCCAGCAGCCCGGCGCTGAAGCTGCCGGTGGTGTCCTTCAGGTAACCCATCAGATAGGGCGCGGCAAAGCCAGCAAGATTGCCGATCGAATTGATCAGGGCAATGCCGCCCGCCGCCGCCGTGCCGCTCAGAAACGCGGTCGGCAGGGTCCAGAACAGCGGCGCAACGGCAAACATGCCGATCGCGCAGACGCACAGCAGGCCCATTTTTTGTACCGGGTCCGGGAACCACGTCGACAACGCGAGGCCGATAGTAGTCACCAGAAAAGCCAGCGCGGTGTTCCATTTGCGCTCGTGCATGCGGTCCGAAAGCAGCGGCCACAGCACCATCGAGACGGCACCGACGACATAGGGGACCGCGGTGATCAGGCCGGTCTGGAGGTTGGTGACGCCGAACCCCTTAACGATCGTTGGCAGCCAGAAACCGAGGGCGTAATTGGCGGCGGCATTGCCAAAATAGACGAGGCCGAGGAGCAGCACCCGCGGATGCTTCAACGCCTGCCATAGACTGTGTTTCGCGTGCGCCTCGCGGACCATCCGCTCGCGGTGCAGACGGTCGGCCAGCCAAGTCCGTTCGTCGGCATCGAGCCAGTCGGCCTGCGCCGGACCGTCGGTCAGATAAAACATCACGACAAGGCCCAGCAACACCGTCGGCACTCCCTCGCAGATGAACAGCCACTGCCAGCCCCGGAGCCCCCAGGCCCCGTCCAGGCCGAGGATCAGCCCGGACAACGGAGCGCCGATGATCGTCGAGATCGGGATGGCGGCCATGAAGCGGCCGACCATGCGGGCGCGGTAGGCCGCCGGAAACCAGTAGGTCAGGAACAGGATGATCCCCGGGAAAAAGCCGGCCTCGGCGGCGCCCAGCAGGAAGCGCACGAGCAGGAAGCTCCACCCATTGCGGACCAGCGCCATGCCGGCCGACAGCGCCCCCCAGGTCAGCATGATGCGGGCGATCCACAGCCTCGCGCCAAACCGCTCCAGCGCCAGGTTGCTCGGCACCTCGAACAGGAAATAGCCAAAAAAGAAGATACCCGCGCCCCACCCGAAGACGGTCGCGGTGAAACCGAGATCATTGTTCATCGTCAGCGCCGCGAACCCGACATTGACACGGTCGAGATAGCAGACGAAATAGCACAGCGCGACGAAAGGAACGATTCGCCAGCTCACCTTACGGACCACACGCGCTTCCATGGCACTTCTCCTCGCCCATGCCGCTCCTTCTTTGTGAGCGGCCTTTTGGCGAACGTTCCGGCGCGACCAACCCCTCCAAGTATGGCGGAGGGTCGGTGATCAATCCGGCTTCAGCGGCGGCAACAGGTCGGCGGGATCGAGGCCCGGATTGATCGTAACCCTCCCCGAGGGCCGCCTACCGCTGAGCCGCGCAATCCGGCGTAATCGCGCGCAGGTGCAAACACCGGTGTTTGCATCGATGCAAGAGACGGTGCGATGGCTCAGGTTCAGGTGATTCCCGGCGTCGCGCGGCGGCGCCGCTGGAGCCAAGATCAGAAGCGGGAGATCGTGGCGGCGGCGTTCGCCCCGGGTGCGAGCGTCGCCGCGGTGGCGCGCCAGGCGGATTTGTGCCCCGGCCAGATCTATCGCTGGCGGCGGGCTCTGACCGCCACCGCTCCGGGCTTCGCCCAAGTTGTCGTGGCGGCGCCGGAGCCAGTCCCCGCCGAGGCCGTGCGGCCGGCGATCGAAGTGGCGTTTGGCGACACGGCGCGGGTTCGCATTCCCGGGTCGATGCCGCCGGACTTGGCCGCGGCGGTGCTGCGGGCGCTGCGGCGATGATCCCGGTTCCCGCGGGGGTGCGGGTGTGGATCGCCACCGGCCACACCGACATGCGGCGCGGCATGAACAGTCTGGCGCTGCAGGTCCAGGAAGGACTGAAGCGCGATCCGCATCTATGTGTCGGGCGAGAATATGTGGCGGTCCGGTTGCGCGGCGTGCCGTTCGGCGGCAATGCCGACCTTCGCCGCCACATAATGTTCAGAGGCTTTCGAGCAGCTGCAACAGCGTATCCTTGGGTTGGAAACGCGCTGGACGCTTGCCCGAGACACCCGCCATGTCCAGTCCGCGGCGCATCATCTCGACATCCGCGGCGGCGTAGCGATGCGTAGTTGCGACTTGCGAATGCCCCAACCAGGCCTGGATGGTGAGAAGATCCACCCCGGACTGCAACAATGTCATCGCGAGCGAGTGTCGAAGGACATGAGGCGAGATCGATTTGCACGCCAGCTCCGGCGTGGTCGCCGTGGCCGCGGCGACGGCCCGCCGAACGATGTGCGTCGCGCCGAAACGCGTGAGACGTGTCCCCTGCGTGCCGACAAACAGCGGGCGTGCCTCGTGGTGATCAACCGCACGCTCGCGCATCAAGGCCTTCAACGCTTTGACGAGGTCGCCCGGGATCGGCACGATACGCTCCTTGCGGCCCCTGCCGCGCAGGAGAACCTGCGCTCGCGGGCGATCCAATTGAAGATCGCAGGCATTGACGCCGAGCGCCTCGGAAATGCGTGCGCCAGTGCGTGCCAGGAACAGCAGCAACGTTCGATCGCGGCGGCCGCGCGGCGTTTGCTGGTCCGGCGCGTCGATCAGAACGTCAAGTTCGTTCCGCGACAGATGATGCGTGATCTCGGTATTCGCTTTTTTCATCGGGATGGCAAGGATGCGCTGTGCGACGCCGAGCGCGGCAGGGTCGTTCGCGGCCACATGGTGAAAGAATGACCGGATCGCCGTCAGGCGTGCATTGCGTGTCTGGATCGCGTTCTTCCGCTTTTGCTCGAGCGCGCCCAGAAAAGCGAGAATGAGATCCCGGTCGATATCCTCGACAGCCAATGAACAGGGCTTGCGCCCGGTGCGTTCGGTGGCGAAGAGGATCAGCATGCGCAAGGCGTCGCGGTAGCTGGCGATCGTCGCGGGGCTTGCATTCCTTTGCTGGGTCAGTCGGTTGCGGAAGAAGGACTCGAGCAGCGTCGCGAGCGAGGGATGAGCGCTCATGAGACGCCCCCATCGGCGAATGCGCGGTCGGCCGCCATGCCCAGCAGTTCCGCCGTACCCGTCACGTAATAGGCCGTGTCGGTGTAATGGGCGTGACCGAGATAGGTTGCCAACACGGGCAACAGCGCTTGCACGTCGGCCTTCTCCCGATGCCAGGCGGCCAGACGTGTAACGGCGAAACGGTGTCGCAGATCATGGGGTCTCAGGGGCTTGTCGCTGCCGAGCCCGGCCAGTTTGCAGGCCGCACCGAACGCCACGGAAAGCCCGGTCGGCGACAGCCGGTTGCCGCGCGAGCTGAGAAAAAATGCGCCATCCTTCGGCACCGGGAATGCCCTATCGCGATGCCGCGCGTAAGCCCGTAAGGCCGCCAGCGTCGTGATGTGGACCGGGACCAGGCGATCCTTGCGGAACTTGGTCTTCCGGATGTGCAGGACGCCGTTGGCGAGATCGACATCGGCGCGATCGAGGCGGAGCGCTTCGCCGGAGCGCAGTCCCGTGCTCGCCAGCAATCCGACCAGCATCGTCAACGTCGATCCCCGCTGGGGATAGCGCGGCGAAACGCAGCGGCACGCCGAAAGGAGCAATCCGAGTTCCGCATCGCTCAAGATGCGCGGTGGTGGAATGGCGCGGGATCTGGGGAGCGCACGAGGATCGAGCGCCTCGGTCCGCGCGTCGTAGATGGCGAGATACTCGCAAAAGCGGCGGAGGATCCCATGATGGATGGCGCGACCGTTGGCCGTCCCTTCCCGTGAAAAGAGGAAGTTGAGCACCATCTCCCGCGTGAGGGGGCCGGCAAGCTGCTCGGCCTCCACATAGCGCACCAACGCCCGCAATATCGCGGCCTGCTTGCGGAACGCGTATCCGAGCGCGCGACGCAGCGTGATGTAGCCTTCGACCTTGTCGGCCAATGTCCTGGCGAAGGCGCTCATGACGCGCCTCCCGGCAACGGGAGAGCGACATCGGTGAGCTGCGGCAACGCCACCTTCACATAGATGGCGGTGGTATAGATGCTGCGATGGCCCAAGAGATCCGCGACCTCGTTGATCGGACGATGTTGCCTGACGAGCTGCGTTGCCAGGCTGTGGCGCACCAGATGGGCACCGGCAACGCGGGACAGCGCGATCCCGCCTCGCTCCAATCGCGAGCGCACGATCCGCGATATCGGCGAACTGGACCGGAACGGACCCACCGGCGGCACATGAGACAAGAAAACCCGCTGACTCTCGATCCTGGGCCTGGTATGCAATACGTACTCGGCGAGCGCGTCGCCCGCTTCCTGCAAAAGCGGCACGACCCGGTCGCGCCTCGTCTTGGTCCGGCGCACGAGCACTTCGGCAGCGCGCCAGTGAATATCTTGCAGTTCAAGCGATCGCAGTTCCTTGTTGCGCAACCCTGTAGTGGCAAGCAGGAGCAGGAGAGCGCGGTCACGCACGCCCGACGGTGTCGCCACGTCGATCGCGTCGATCACGCGTCTGACATCTTCCCAGGGGAGCCGCGACGGCAGGTGCGCCAGCCACCAGCAGGGGGTCCGAGGAACAAATCGCGCAAGATCCTGGCTGTTACGGTCGGACCACCGCAGAAACCGCAGAAATGTGCGAATATGCGAGGTGATCGCGGACCGCGTGTGATCATTGCGCGATCGCGACAGAAGATGAGCGACGAGGGCGAGCACATGCTCGCCCGTCATCGCGGCAAGAGGCTGATCCGGAACTTGGTCATGATACCAGACGAGGATCCGGCGGGCGGCCAGAAGCAGCCCCTCGCAAGTCTTGGCCTCCAAGCCCCGCACCTCGCGCAGATGATCCAGATAGCTGGTCAGAAATGGCTCATGGGGATCCGCAATCGCACGACACGGGACGGAAAACCGCTCGGGCGCGACCCGGCGTGCGTGCGCGATTGCCGTTCGGGCGGCGATACGGGGCGTTGTCGTCGGCAGACTATGCACAAACCGATCGATGACACTCTGATCGATCGTTGCCGTCCGGGCATGGCGAGCCGCGAAAACGCTGAACCTGGCCAGCCGACTGAGATAGACCTTGGCCGAAGCACGCTTGTACCCGACCTCACAGAAATGCGCGGCAATGCGGTCCATCTCGCCGCCGAGCGCCCCACTGCGAAGGCGCCGGAGCACCCCCGGATACTTAAAATACAGCTCCAATATTGCACTCTCCCCATCGCGGGCATGCCAGGAACGCCCTGAGCCCGATGGAGAAGTGACGAGATATTATGTGGCGGCGAAGGTCGGCATTGCCGCCGAACGGCACGCCGCGCAACTGGACCGCCACATATTCTCGCCCGACACATAGATGCGGATCGCGCCGCAGCTTCTCTTGCACCTGCAGCGCCAAGCTGTTCATGCCGCGCCGCATGTCGGTGTGACCGGTGGCGATCCACACCCGCACCTGGCTGGGGACCGGGATCATGGCCGCAGCGCCTGCACTGCCGCCGCCGCCAATTCCGGCGGCATCGCCGCGGGGATGCGCACGCGCGCCACCCCGAGAAGGTCCACTTCGATCGCCGGCGCACAGGGCAGCACAGCGCTTTCCGCACAGCGCTCCTGTGCAGGAGCCACCACCACCGCGGCAAACCCGCTGTCAAGGCCGCGCAGCTCTTGGCACCAGCGATAAATCTGCCCCGAACAAACCTCCGCCCGGCGCGCGACATCGGCGACGATCGCACCCTGGGAAGGCCGCCGCCACAATCGCCCGCTTCTGCTCCGCGCTCCACGCCCGGCGCCGTTCGGGGCCGGTGATCAGCTGATGTCGCGCCATTGCGATGCCCTTGCAGCAGTGCAAGCACCGAAGCTTGCACCAGTGCGGACATCACAGCTTAAACCCAGCCTCCGCGACAGGCGGCCCTCCCCGGAGGCTCTGATGTCCGATGTCAACCCTTTTGCATGCAGTTCGCATTGCGCACCCCGCGAAGGGTGCGGTCGGGCAGGATGGACGCGCGCATGGGTGGGGGCAAGGTCTGAAGACGTCGGTGATCAAGCTCTGATGCGCGGATTGGATACCGCATTACCGAATG
>DATFCQ010000182.1:0-7077 GCA_035252905.1 Allostellaceae bacterium
AGGACCGCCGGCCCGGCCGCGGCGAGAGCCGCGCCGGCCCCCAGCACGATGCGCCTGTTGATGCGCGTGCCTGCGGCAGTCGAGGCTTTCTCCATTTCCCCCTCCATCGTTTCAGGACGGCCCCTGCGGGTTTACGGCAGAGTGTCGCGTTGCAACGACACAGGTCAAGGGAGCCGGTCGCCTTCGCGCGCCGACACGCGGCCGATGCCGAACGCCGGCAGCTCGGCGCCGACAGCCTTGATCCGGCCTGGCCGATGAAGGCCGGTCGGCGCGTCAATCCTGCCGGCCCGCGGCATGTTCGGCGACGCGCAGACCGAAGACGCAGGCCTTGATCAGCCCGCCGACATAGCCCAGCGCACCGCCGCCCTCGAGCCCGCCGGTCGTCCCGCCGGCGGCATATAGCCCGGCGACCGCCGAGCCGTCCGGCCGCTTCACCCGGCCATGGCCGTCGATCGCGATGCCGCCCATCGTGTTGGTGATACCGGCGCAAATCGGGATCGCGAAGAAGGGCGGCGTCTCGATCCGCCGCGGCGCGCCGCTGCGAGTGGAGCGCTCGGGCAACAGTGTCACCAGCCGGTTGAAGCGGACCGCATCGTTGTAGATGGCGACGGTCTCGGCCAGGTTGACCGGCGGCAGCCTCGCCGCCTCGGCCAGCGCCTCGATCGTATCGGCCCGGTGCACTGTGCCGCCGCCCGCAAGCAATTGCGGATTGGGCGGGATCTGCGCGGCCCTGCCCGCGGTCTCCCAGATCGGAGCGTCGCAGATCACCGTGGCGCATAAAGGATCGTCGAGCCGGGCGAGGTCATTGGTAATCGAAATGCCGCCCAGCCCCTCATCAAGGATCCGATACCCGCGCCGATCCACCACAATCGCCGCAGTCGCAACCGCATCGATCTGCGGATAGGGCCACAAATTCTTGGTCTCCATCGCGTCGCGGCTCAACAGATGGCCGTAGAACCGGTCGAGCCCGACCAGCGCAGCGCCCGCTTCGGCGGCCATCTTCAGGCCGTCGCCGATCGCGCTGCCGGCATGGCGCATCAGCACCCGGTCGGGCCGCGGCCCAATATATCTGCGGAACAGCTCGGCATTGCCGGGAAACCCGCCATCGGCGACGACGACCGCACCGGCGCCGATGTTCAGCGCCGCGCCGTCCCGGTGCGCCGTGACGCCGACGACCCGGCCGCGCTCCAGGCGCAGAGAGGCCGCCCTGGTGCCGAGCAGCAGCCCGCCCTGTCGCTCCTCGAGCCGCCGGCGCAATGCACCGAGCAGCCGGTCCGGGCCGCGCCCCTGCCAATCCTGCCCGGCCACCGGCGCCCGCGGCGGCGCCAATGTGAAGCGGTGCCAGCCGATCGCGCTGGCCTGGGTGAATACGGCGCCCTGACGCGCGAGCCAGTCCACCGTGCGGCCCGCGTCGGCGGCAATCGCCGCCGCCAGTTCCTGATCCGCCTCCCCGCCGGTCTGGCGGTTGATTGCGGCCAGCAGCTCCTCCGGGCTCAGCTTCACATCGTGGTAGGAGACGTGAAAGATGCCGCCGGCCCAGCGCGAATTGCACGGATAGCCCTCGTCGGGGCCGGCTTCGAGCACGGCCGTGCGCAGCCCCAATTCGGCGCCGCGAACAGCCGCGCACAGCCCGGCGAAGCCGCCGCCGATCGCCACTAGGTCGAAATGCAAGGGTTCGTTCATCCGGTCCTCTGCGAGGGGTCGCGGTGTCGTTTCGCCGCCAAGCGACGCAAGCGGGATCATAATGCCTCAAGGGCGGCGATCACGGCACCGTCGACGAGGATGCCTTCGGCGCGGTGGCGCCGCATGCGCTCGGCGCCGGCCCTTCGACAAGCCCAGGAGGGTGTGCGCGCCCTCGGGTTTGCCGCCTCTCGGCATGCCGCGCCTCCCTCGTCAGAGAAGGCGTTACTATTCGTCATTCCCAAGGGTCCAGCATTGGGGCGGCCATCCGCTGAAAGTCGGCGGTGTTGCGCGTGACCACCGTGAGGTTAGGAACGAGCGCCGTGGCGGCGATCAGGGGGTCGCGGTACGGTTGGGGATCGGAGACGTGGAGAGCGGCGCAGCGCCGGGCGACGGCGGTACGGTGGTGCTCGACAACAACATGTCCGCGGGCGGTACGCTGTCGGCCCACGCCGCCACTCTTGGATCGGTGCGGCTTGGCCGGCGCAGCTCGGAGGCGACGTTCGTGTCGAGCAGGAACATTCACGCGAGGCCGTTGAGCTTGAGAGGCTCAGCACCCAGCCGCGGCGGCTCGAATTCCAGAGTCTCACTGTCAGGATCCGCCAGGAGGGCGCGCATACCGGGTCCGCCGCCGATCAAGCGCCGATAGGTTTCGTGACGCATCAGGACATAAGCGGGGCGCCCGCGATCGGTGATAATGACGGGCCCTTGATCCGCTGCGCGCTTTGCGCGTGCGACGTCTTGGTCGAATTGGCGGCTTGTCAAGACAGGCATCGGCACTCCCGATCCGGGGTCTTGATGATGCCGTAGATACTACGTTTGCCGGCGGAGGACAATCGCGTGTAGTATCGTTCCTACGTAACTAGCCCCACGGTAGCGCTGCATCAATCCCTCAGAGCGACGCCCGGTCACAACGGGAATTCGAACTCGACGCGGAACCGGACCGCATTAGGCTCGGCCGCACTGTTGAGGCCGCGCAGATAGGCCGCGTCGTAGCGGATGCCGCCGGGCGTGTTGATCCCCAATTCGCGGAACCCGACAAAGCCGGCGAAGGCGGGGCCGGCGCGATGCTCCGGCTCGGGGCCGTGCGCGCCGAGCGTGAAGCTGCCGTAATACTCAACGCCTAGCTCGAAATGCGGATTGAGCAGCGCGCGCGACTGCGCGGCGACCAGCATGCTCAGCGGGCCGACACTGCCTTCTCCGAGATCTTTCGTGAACAGCAGGTTGATGCTGTGCAGTGTGTCGAGCCCGAACAGCGGCACCTGCTTCTGAATTAGCGGTCCGATCGTCAGGTTGCGCGCGTCGCCGCGGCGGACCGGGTTCTCGAATTCGGCAAAGAATCCGAGATCGGCCCAATACTTGCCCTGCGGCGTCAATTGGAGGAAGCCCTCCACCGCCGTCGCATCATAATGAAAGCCCTGGCCGGGATCGGCAGCAGTCTCCGCCTCAACGCCCAGCTTCAGCCATTGCGTGAATCCGTATTCGAGTTCATGCACGGTCGTCTTGCTGCTGCCGATCACGAAATTGTTTTCGAACTCGAGCTCGTGGAAATCAATGATCGGGCTGCGGATTTTCAGATCGTCGGCATTTGCCCTCGCCGTCGCAAAGCCGAGCGTTGTCGCCGCCAGGGCCGCTGTGCAAACGCGACGCATTCGCGTCATAAGGCCGAATACCATGACGGGTCCTCCCACTCTTCTTTTGTCAGCGGCTGCTTCGGAGTTGCGCTTTGGGGCCGGCTGTGCCTGCGCGTTGCCGAAGAAGCGCATCAGGCCGCTGACGATAGCGAGCGTCGGCACGTAAAAAACGACTTGGATGCCGGGCTGCCCGGCGTAACGGCCTGCTCGCGATGCAGCGAGCTGCTCTCGAACTCCGCCGGGGTCTGCTGCTCGTTGATGACCTTCAGCTCGACCTTGACGCCGGCCGGGATCGATACCTGTGCCGGTACGAACTGGTGGTCGCGCAGCATGATCGATGCGCTCGGCGTCTGCGCAAAAGCCGGTATCGCCCCCCAAAGCACGCCAACAATGGCGACGGCTCGCAACATCGGAAGGCAACCGATGCAACTGATAATCGCTCGCAAAATTACGGAGACGCACGCTGGTTAGCAATCCAGCGCCGCGCGCAGCTGGTCTGCCGAATCGTCGCACCTCGTGCTGACCACGACGACCGCCAACGGCGCATCATCGCCATTCGACGCCTGGGGAAGAGGGCCTACTCTCCACCCGATAGCTGACCTTGGCAGTCAAAATCAAGATATCTGCGTCGAAATCAGATCATTGAAAAAATTGGGCTTTCTTGATGCAGATTTCTGATGCAGAAGTCGGTCATGATTTACTGATATGTCCGCGTCTCAACTGCCGCGCAGGACGAAACCGGACAGGTGCGCCAACTGACGGCGGCCGGGTGCGAAAAGGTGTTCCGCGAGACGATCACCGGCACCGCGGCCGACCGGCCGTGGCTTGCCAGGCTGATGAAGGCCCTCGGCCCCGGCGATGTTGTCATCACCCCGGCCGTTGACCGCCTGTCGCGCGACACGACTGACCTTCTGGCGATCGCACGCGACATGCAGCGCGCCGGGGCGGGTATCCGGTCATTGGCCGAGCCATTCCTCGACACCACATCTGACTTCGCCGAGATCATCTTCGCCATCCTTGGCGTAGCGGCGAAGCTGGAGCGCCGCCGCATTCTGGAGCGCACCGCGCGCGGCCGGGCCGACACCAAGGCGAAGGGCGTCAAATTCGGCCGTAAGCCGATCCTCACTCCGCACCAGCAGAAGGAGGTCCGCAAGCACCTCGAAGCGGGCGAGACGCAGCGCAGCGTCGCCCGCTCCTACAATGTTAGTCAGAGCACGATTTCGAGGCTATCGTAGGAGGCGCAACGAGCAAATTTACACCTATGCCTCCGGCGAAGTAATGGATGGTCTTATGGGCAGGAGAAATTATCTTATCACGGGCGTTTCCGGCGCCGGCAAAACGGCGGTCTGCACAGAATTGCAGCGGCGCGGCTACCAGGCCATTCATGGTGACTGGGAATTGGTGTGTCGAGGCGATCCGGAAACGGGTCTACCGACAGCTCCGGAAATGGATACACCGACGGCTACCTGGATGTCCGAGCACCACATTTGGGATGTAGAGAAAGTACAAGCCTTCGGCGCCAACCAGGAGACGGCGGTCACCTTTTTCTGCGGTGGCTCGAGGAATTTTGCCAAATTCATCGACTTATTTGACGGCGTGTTTGTCCTGGAGGTCGACCTGGACACCATGAGCCGGCGGATTGATGAGCGAGTGGCACTGGACCCAACTGACTGGGGCGGAAAACCGGAGGAACGGGAACTCGCTGTGCGCTTGCATCAGACGAAAGAAGACATTCCGAAAAACGGCATCATCATCGACGCCACACGACCACTTGAGCACGTGGTGGATGAGATTCTTACGCGTACCCGGACAGTTGACTGAGCGCTGGTTGCACTCGCGACTTACCATAACTGCGGTCATCGGACAGGCGGCTGTCCGCGCAAGGTAGAAATGTCACCCGGCGCGCAAAATAGAAATGACACTCGAGGGGCGCCCAGCGGTCTGTGCTGGTGGGCTTGCCGCCTCCGGTATAGCTGATTTCCGTCACGTAGCGAAATATAGGAGCGGCGATCCGTCCTTCTTCCGATCCGCCGCCTCAGACTGGAAGCGCGGATTGCGATTCCCCGCCGATGGTATATATTCTCTATAAGGAGAATGAATACCATGCAGACGACCGATACCCCTCTCTTTACCCCGACCGAAGCCGCCGTGCTGACCGGATTGCCGCTGAAAGCGATCAACAATGCGATCGACAAGAAGACGGTGACGGCCGTTGCGGTCGAGCACGCCGGCCGGCCGGCCCGCTTGCTCGACGCGCGCGCGCTTGTTTTTCTCGCGGTCGAACGGCGGCTTGCCGATCGCCTCGCGCCCGAATTGCGCCGCAAACTGTTCGACGCTCTGGCGGTCGCGCCGCGCAAAGTCGTCGCGCTCGAAGGGGGTCTCCTCAAGATCGACCTGCGTGAACCGCGCCGGGAACTCGCGGCGAGCCTGCGGGCGCTGCGCCGCGCCCGCCGGCTCGTGGTCAGCGATCCTGAGATCATGGGCGGCGATCCCGTTTTTCGCGGCACGCGCGTGCCGGTGCACCGGATCGCTGAGCTTGCCGCACAGGGCGCGACCGAGCCCGAGCTGCTGAGCGATTATCCGCGTTTGACGCCGGAGATGATCCGGCTCGCCGCAATTTACAGCGCTGCCTATCCACTGCGCGGCCGACCGCGCCGGCAGCCGTGGCATGGCCGGCCGCCGGTACGGCGCGCACGCCGGCGCTTCGCTACCATCGAGGCATTGTGAGGTTTCTGATCGACGAATGCCTCACGATCGAACTGGTCGCGGTCGCCAACCGAGCGGGCCATGAGGCTCAGCACGTCGCCCATATCGGGCGGCGCGGCTGGAAAGACTGGAATGTCGTGCGCTATGCGGCGGAGAGCGATTTTATCCTGGTCACCAACAACGCCAGCGATTTTCGGCGGCTCTATGCGAAAGAGGCGCTGCACGCCGGCCTCGTCATTCTGATCCCGAATGTCCGCCGTGAGCTGCAATGGCGTCTGTTCCGAGGCGCGCTTGACCAGCTCGCCATCATCGGCGAGCCGGTCAATCGGGTGCTCGAAGTCGATCTTGACGGAGACGACGTGACCTTTGCTCTCTACGATCTTCCCTGACGGCCATGATGAAGCTCGTGGATTTTGTGATCGGCCAAGAATTTTGGTGCGGCGGCCGGCAATGGCGCTGCACCGATATCGGCACGCGCACCATCGTTGCGCTTCGCCTTGATGAGGTTCGAGTCGGAAGCGATCGCCCCGAGCGGCGCCGCATTCTCGACCGCGCCGAGGCCGAGGCCGAAGGCTGGTTCAACGGCCCACCCTACGCCTTGGCCGAGACGGTATTCGATGAATACGATCAGGAGGGCTGCTCGCTCACTCCCGACGACGAGGTCTGACCGCATGCCGCATCGCAAGCACAGCGCAGAGTTTTATCGCGGCTTGGAAAGGCCGCCGTCACGATCGGCCGCTTCTGCTCCGCGCTCCACGCACGGCGCCGCTCGGGGCCAGTGATCAGCTGATATCTCGCCATTGCGATGCCCCTGCAGCGGTGCAAGCACCAAAGCTTGCACCCGTGCGGACATCACAGCCTAAACCCAGCCTCCGCGACAGGCGGCCCTCGGCGGAGGCTCTGATGTCCGATGTCGACCCTTTTGCATGCAGTTCGCATTGCGCACCCCGCGAAGGGTGCGGTCGGGCAGGATGGACGCGCGCATGGGTGGGGGCAAGGTCTGAAGACGTCGGTGATCAAGCTCTGATGCGCGGATTGGATACCGCATTACCGAATG
>DATFCQ010000183.1:0-15308 GCA_035252905.1 Allostellaceae bacterium
CACTGCGGCGCGCGCCGCAGTGACGAGCGCCCGCCACCAGCCCGGCCCGGCGTAGATCCCGGCCTCGGGGGCGCTGGCGAGCACGATTACGCGCCCCGTTGCCGCCGCCGCGGCGAGCGCGGCCGTAGCCTGGGTCAGCGAGTGGACGATGACGACGGGGTCAGTGGAGGCTTCCGAAATAGGCGGCAACCTCGACCATGCGGTTGGAGAATCCCCATTCATTGTCGTACCACGACAGCACGCGGACAAAGCGCTTGTCGAGCACCTGGGTCTGCGTCACGTCAAAGGTCGAGCTGTGCGGATCGTGGTTGAAGTCGACCGAGACGGTCGGCGCCTTGTTGATGCCGAGAATGCCTTTGAGGCGGTTCGAGCGCGCCGCCTCCTCCATCAATCCGTTGACCTCCTCGGCCGTGGTGTCGCGGGCCGCGTCGAAGGTCAGGTCGATCAGCGACACATTGGCGGTCGGCACGCGGATCGCGGTGCCATCGAGCTTGCCTTTCAAGGCCGGCAGGACAAGGCCGACGGCGCGCGCCGCCCCGGTCGAGGTCGGGATCATCGACAGAGCCGCGGCGCGGGCGCGGCGCAGATCGCGGTGCAACGTGTCCTGCAGGCTCTGATCGCCGGTATAGGCGTGGATCGTCGTCATGTAGCCGCGCTCGATGCCGAGCCCCTGGTTCAGCACATAGGCGACCGGCGCCAGGCAATTGGTCGTGCACGAGGCGTTCGAGATGATCTGGTACTCGGGCTTCAAGGCATCGTGGTTGACGCCCATGACCACGGTCATGTCGACGCCGTCGGCCGGGGCCGAGATGATGACCCGCTTCGCCCCGGCCTCGAGGTGCTTCATCGCGGCCTCGCGCTTGGTAAAGATGCCGGTGCATTCGAGCGCGACGTCGACGTCGAGTTCGCGCCAGGGCAGTTTGGCTGGGTCGCGCTCGGCGGTGACGCGGATCTTGCCGCGGCCGATGTCCATCCAGTCCTCGCCGGTCGTGACCTCGACCGGGAAGCGGCCGTGGACGCTGTCGTATTGCAACAGATGTGCATTGGTCGCGACCGGCCCGAGATCGTTGATGCCGACAACCTCGACATCGCTGTGCCGGTTCTCGTAGGCCGCGCGCAACACGAGCCGGCCGATGCGGCCGAACCCGTTGATGGCAACCCGTACCGCCATGGCTTGTCCCTCCGGATGGTTGGTCGCTGTTATGGCTGTTGTAAAAGCGAACGCGCCGCCGCGGCGACGGCTTCGGCGGTGATGCCGAAATGCGGATAGAGCGCCTCGATCGGGGCCGAGGCGCCGAACCCGGTCATGCCGACAAAGGCCGAGCGGGTCCCGAGCCAGCGCTCCCAGCCGAAGCCGACCGCCGCCTCGACCCCGACCCGCGGCGCCTCGCCAAGAACGGCGGCGCGATACGCCTCCGGCTCTTCGGCAAAAATCTCCCAGCACGGCATCGACACGACGGCGGCGGCGATGCTGTCCTTTGCCAGCAGGTCGCGTGCGGCGAGCGCCAACGCCACCTCGGAGCCGGTGGCGAGGAGGCTCACCTCGCGCCGTCCCTCCGCCTCGGCCAGCACATAAGCGCCGCGGGACGAGCGGTTGCCGGAATCGGCGGCCGTGCGCAACAGCGGCAAGGGCTGCCTTGTCAGGCACAGGACCGACGGGCCGTGCCGGCGCTGCAATGCCAGTTCCCAGCATTCCGCGGTCTCGACCGCGTCGGCCGGGCGGTAGACGCGCAGATGCGGGATCGCCCGCAAACCTGCCAGATGCTCGACCGGCTGGTGCGTCGGCCCGTCCTCGCCGAGCCCGATCGAATCATGCGTCATCACATAGGTAACGCCCAGTTCCATCAAGGCCGAAAGGCGGATCGCCGGCCGGCAATAATCGGTGAAGGTCAGGAACGTCCCGCCATAGGGAATGAGCCCGCCATGCGCGGCGATGCCGTTCATCGCCGCCGCCATGCCGTGCTCGCGCACGCCGTAATGGATGTAACGGCCGGAAAAATCGCCGGGGCGGACCTCCTTCTGCGCCTTTGCCTTGGTGTTGTTCGACGGGGTCAGATCGGCCGAGCCGCCGACCAGTTCGGGGACGACGGCGGTCAGGGCATCGAGGCACGCGCCCGAAGCCTGCCGCGTCGCCAGCCGTGCGTTCTTCGTCCGGAAGCCGTCTTTCAGCGCGGCGATCGCGGCGGCGAGACCGGAAGGCATCCCGCCTCTCTGGCGGCGCAGAAATTCGGCCCGCCGTTCGGGCGCAAGGGCGGCGAGGCGCCGTTCCCAGTCCTGCCGCACAGGCGCGCCGCGCCGTCCCGCCGCGCGCCATTCGGCGCGCACGTCCTCGGGCACGACAAAAGCCGGAAATTCCCAGCCGAGCCGCTCCTTGGCGCCCTTGATCTCCTCGGCGCCCAGCGGGGCGCCGTGCGCGGCGGCGGTGCCGGCCTTCGTCGGCGCGCCAAAGGCGATCGTCGTGCGGCAGGCAATGAGGCTTGGCCGCTCGCTGGTCTGCGCACGCTGCAGCGCGGCGGCGACGGCAGCGTGATCCTGCCCGTCGACCCGCTCGGTCGCCCAGCCATGCGCGGCAAAGCGCGCGACCTGGTCGTCCGACACGGCGAGCCCGGTAGGCCCGTCGATTGACACCGAATTGTCGTCCCACAGCACAATGAGGCGCGACAAGCGCAGATGCCCGGCGAGCGACAGGGCTTCGTGCGACAGGCCCTCCATCAGGCAGCCGTCGCCGACGATCGCATAGGTGCGATGATCGACAATCCCGGCGCCGAATTCGGCCGCGAGCAGGCACTCGGCGAGGGCCATGCCGACGGCGTTGGCGAGCCCCTGGGAGAGCGGCCCGGTCGTCGTCTCGATGCCGGCGGCGAGCCCGCGTTCGGGGTGCCCGGCGGTGCGGCTGCCGAGCTGGCGAAAATGCTGCAATTCCTCCAGCGTCATGTCGGCATAGCCGAGCAGATGGAGGAGCGCGTAGAGCAGCATCGAACCGTGGCCGGCCGACAATACAAAGCGGTCGCGGTCGGGCCAATCCGGCGCCTCGGGGTCGAAGCGCAGGAATTGCGTGAACAATACGGCGGCCGCGTCGGCCATGCCCATCGGCATGCCGGGATGCCCGGATTTGGCCTTTTCGACCGCATCCATCGCCAAGGCGCGCAAAGCGTTCGCCATGCGATAGAGCCGCTGGTCGCGCGGCGCGGGAAGGGGAGGGAGGGGATCGTTCATCGCCCCACTCTAACCTGCCTGCCGCCGCCGGGGAACGCCCCGCCGGAGATGGCGGCGAGGCGATTGTATCGCCCCCTGCGCTCCGATAACCTTCCCCTTCGGCGTGCAGCCTGCGCAGGGAGAGGGAAATGGCGGACATCGTCGGCACCGGCGACTTCAAATACCGCATCATCGAGGACTGGGCGAAATTGCCGGACGGCTGGTCCTTCAAGGAAGTCGCGGCGGTCGGCGTGGACAAGAACGACAATGTCTATGCGTTCAGCCGCGGCGAGCACCCGATCATCGTGTTCGATCGCAACGGCAATTTTCTGCGCTCCTGGGGCGAGGGGCAGTGGCCGCGGGCGCACGGTCTGCACACGGGGCCGGACGACAGCCTGTATCTGACCGACGACGGCGCCCATTGCATGCGCAAATGCTCGCTCGACGGCAAGGTGCTGCTGGAGATCGGCATCCCCGGCAAGCCAGCCGCCTATATGAGCGGCGAGCCGTTCCACCGCTGTACCCATACCGCATTGTCGCCCAAGGGCGAAATCTACATCTCCGACGGCTATGGCAACGCCCGCGTCCACAAATTCTCGCCTGACGGCAAATTGCTGATGTCGTGGGGCGAATCCGGGAGCGGCCCGGGCCAGTTCAACATCGTGCATAACATTACGACCGACGCCGACGGCTGGGTCTACGTCGCCGACCGCGAGAACCACCGCGTCCAGGTGTTCGACGGCAACGGCAAATACGAGACGCAATGGAACAATTTGCATCGCCCGTGCGGATTGTTCATGCCCTACAGCCGTCAGCCGCTGTGCTACATCGGCGAGTTGGGTCCGGGGATGGCGGTCAACCGCGAGGCTCCCAATCTCGGGCCGCGGCTCAGCATCCTCGACCATAGGGGCAATATCCTGACGCGGATCGGCGATCCTCACGCCGGGCTTGCGCCGACGCAGTTCCTGGCGCCGCACGGCGTGTGCGTCGATTCCCGCGGCGACATCTATATCGGCGAGGTGTCGTGGACCTTGTGGCCGCAGATCTATGGCAGCGAGCCGCGCCCCGCCAGATTGCGCTCGCTGCGCAAGCTCGAACGGGTGCATTGAGCGGCCGCGGGATGGATGCGCTCAGCGAGGCGCTCGCGCGCCTCGAACGGGCGGTGGCGCGGCTCGAAGCCGCGCTCGCCCGCGCCCCGGCGGCGGCGGACGCGCGGCGCGAGATCGCCGGCGAGATCGCCCGCCACCTCGACACCGCCCTCGCCCGGATCGGCGGGGCTCTCGGCGCGGAGGAGTGAATGGCCGAGGTCGCCGTCACCGTCAACGGACACGCCTATACGCTCGGCTGCGCCGACGGCGAGGAAAACCGCATCCGCCGCCTTGCCCAATACATCGACGCTAAGATCGGCGAATTCGTCAAGGATCTGGGCCAGGCCGGCGAGGCGCTGCTGATCCTGTTGGCGGCGCTCGTCATCACCGACGAATTGGCGGAAGTCAACCATGCGCTCGAAGAGGAGCGGCGGCGCGTGCGGGCGGCCGCCGGCCCGGCCGCCGCCGATGCTGCGGCGGGCCATATCGCCAGCCTCGCCGAGCGCATCGAAGCTATTGCGGCGCGGCTCGAAGCTTCCTAGTTTTGTCCGTGGGTGGGGCTGCGCGGTGCGTCAGGCCGCTTGTTGCCCCGGGGCCGATACCTACCTCTTGGGGGCTGTCCCTGTCGGAGTCGTGGCTTCGACACACGGCGCCCACCTGCTACGGCGGGCCACGGAGGAGTTGCCGGCCAACGGCCGAGGCGGCTCCACCCCTTCTCCTCGCCATCCGGCTGGCACACCTGCGCAGCGGCGCCAAGGAGGCGCTTGGTGAAAATCCTGTTTTGCGGTGATGTCATGGGGCGGGCCGGACGGGCCGTGGTCCGGGAGCAGGTGCCGCTTCTGCGGCGTGAACTCGCCCTCGACTTTGTCGTCGTCAATGCCGAGAACGCGGCCGGCGGCTTTGGTCTGACCGAGCGGCTGTGCGGCGAGTTCTACGAGTGCGGCGTCGACGTCCTGACCACCGGCAATCACGTCTGGGACCAGCGCGAACTGATCCCCTATATCGACCGCGATCCGCGGGTCTTGCGGCCGGCCAATTTCCCGAAAGGCACGCCGGGCGCCGGCACCTGCCTCCTCCGTGGCGCGGCGGGGGAGAGCCTCCTCGTCGTCAATCTGATGGGGCGGCTGTTCATGGAGGCGCTTGACGACCCGTTCGCCCGACTCGATGAGATCCTTGCCCTTTATCCCCTCGGCGCCGCGGCCTCGGCGATCCTCGTCGATTTTCACGCCGAGGCGTCGAGCGAGAAGATGGCGCTGGCGCACCATGCCGACGGGCGCGTCTCGGCGGTGCTCGGGACGCACACCCATGTCCCGACCGCCGACGCACAGATCCTGCCCGGCGGCACCGCCTATCAGACCGACGCCGGGATGTGCGGCGATTATGATTCGGTAATCGGTCTGCAGAAGGGACCGGCGACGCGCCGCTTTGTGACCAAAATGCCGGGCGAGAAGCGGCCGGAGGTCGCCGACGGCGCGGCGACCCTGTGCGCGATCCTCGTCGAAACCGACCCCGACAGCGGGCTCGCCCGCCGCCTCGAACCGGTCCGAAGCGGCGGCCGCCTGGCGCCATGCCTGCCGCGGGAACCGCTCTGACCGCTTCGATGCTGTCGCCGCAACGAGCCGATCAGTGCAGCGCTCCTGCATCGAGCACCGCCCGGATTCGAGCGGCGAGCGCAGCATAGGTGAAGGGCTTGTTGATCAGTTCGACGCCCGGGTCCAACCGCCCCTGATGCACGATGGCGTTTCGGGCATAGCCGGTCGTATAGAGGATCTTGATGCCGGGGCGACGGCGCTGCGCCTCTTCGGCGAGCTGACGCCCGTTGAGGCCCCCCGGAAGACCGACGTCGGTGAACAGGAGAGCAATGTCGGCCCGTGCCTCGGCTACTTTCAAAGCAGCGGAGCCGTTTTCGGCCTCGATCACGTCGTAACCCAGCTCCCGCAGCATACCGCCGACAAAATCCCGTACGTCCGGCTCGTCCTCGACCACGAGAATGACCTCCCGATTGCCGCGCGGCAGCGGAGCTTCGCCTCCGATCCTGTCCTCGGCCGCCGAGGCCGCGGCGGCAAGCCGCGGCAGATACAATTTGACCGTGGTACCCTCCCCGACTTCGCTGTAAATCTTGGCGTGGCCGCCCGATTGCTTGATAAAGCCGTAGACTTGGGACAATCCCAGACCTGTGCCCTGACCGACATCTTTAGTCGTGAAGAACGGGTCGAAGGCTTTGTCGATGACCTCGCGCGGCATGCCCGTGCCGGTGTCCGTCACCGCGATGACGACATACTGGCCGGCCCGCACATCCTCCTCGCGCGCGGCATAGGCTTCATCGAGAAAGGCGTTGGCGGTCTCGATCGTCAATTTGCCGCCGGTAGGCATGGCGTCGCGGGCATTGACCGCGAGATTGAGGATCGCGCTCTCCAATTGGTTTTCGTCGGCCAGGACCTGCCATAGCCGCGCGCCGAGCACGCTCTCCACCTCGATGGTCTCGCCGAGCGTGCGGTGCAGCAGATTGGACATTCCGCCGATCAGCTTGTTGACTTCGAGCGGTTTGGGCTCCAGCGGCTGACGGCGTGAGAAGGCGAGAAGTTGCCGGGTCAGCACAGCCGCTCGCTCGGCGGCCCGAATGGCGGCCTGAATGGAGCGAAGGGCCCGCAGATCGGCAATCCTCCCGGCTCCGAGCTGGTTCTCGACGAGACCGAGATTGCCGAGAACGACCTGCAGAATATTATTGAAATCATGGGCCACGCCGCCCGTGAGCTGGCCGATCGCTTCCATTTTCTGCGCCTGTCGAAAGGCTGCTTCTGCCCGTTCGCGACTGGCGATTTCCGATTGCAGGCTGAAGTTCGCTTCAGCCAACTGCCGGTTGGTGCGCGCCAGCTCCGACTGGGCAATGCCGAGAACGGCGGTGACCAGCGCGGCCATGACGACAAAGACGCCGATCACGGCGTAGCGCTGATAGCGCTGCGCCAGGGGCTCGACGATCTCGCGGACATAGACCCGGCCCACGGACGACCGCCCCTGCAGCACGGCCGCCGTTACCGTGATCCGGTCCCCCCCGAGAGACAAGCCGACGGCCGGCGCGGCTGCCGGGAGGATCACCTGCGCGGTCCGCCGAAAGCTCGCAAACAGCGCGCCTTTCGCATCATAGACCGCCGCCGCTGCGATCTCGGGGTTGGCGGCAAGAGCATTGACGTAAGTTTGCGCCGCTTTCCGATCGTCGAAGGTCAACGCAGCGACCACCGTCGAGGCGAGAATGCGCGCATCGCTCGCGGCCTCGTTAGCCTTCTGCGTCCGATAGGATCGCTCGCCGGAATACACGACCAGGACAATCGTGATCAGCAGCAGGACCGCCGTGGCAGCGACGATCAGCGGAGCCGATCGCCATAGGCTTGCGAGTCCGCCACGGATCGGCATGAAGGCTCCATTATCGGGAATGCAGATTGACCGCGAGTGTGAGCAGCTGCGAGCTGATGCGCAAGCCGTCCGCGGCGGCTTGGCGATCGTCGATTGCGAAACGGACGTGATTGTTCTGCATCACGAAATTGACAATTCCCTTGCGCGGCTCGGCGGGCGGTACAGCGGTGACGGTCAGGACCGGTTTGCCCCGTACCGCGGCGAGGGCGGCGTCGAGCGGCGGTTGCCCGCCGGCGCCGACAAACAGGATATGGCAGCCAACATCCCGCGGCACCGCATCGAGCCGGCGTATCGCGATCGGATGCCGGTCTACGGACGCGCCGGCCGCTGCCCGGTCAAGCAGGCTGCCGAACGGATGGGTCCCGGCGACGCACAGATAAAAGGGGCTTGTCGCCGTCGGGAACGCGCCGGCCGGCCATTCGACAAACGCGCCGAATTTGACCAGATAGGTCGCCTCGATGGCCAATTCGAGCGGATTTGTCTCGGCAAAGGCGACCGTGACCGCGAGAAGTCCCGGCAGCGTCGCGGTGAACGCGGCCCGCGCGGCGCGCCCCAGCCGGCCGGCGCCGGGACGAGACGGCATGTTCAGAACCGCGTCCGCAGGCGCACGAACACGGTGCGGGGGATATAGCGCGGGGCCGTCGTCGAGGGATCGTAGGCTTCGAGATGCCGCGCATGAAGAAGATTGGAGCCCTCCAGAGACAAGGTGAGGACTTTTGTCGCATGCCAGGCGATCCGTGCGTCCGCTTCGATATAGCCTGGGACCAATTCGGCGACCAACGGAGGCCGGGAGATCGGGCCCACCTCGCGCAGGGCGACATCGAACTCGGTATGATGCGGAAGGTCCATCTCCGAGCGCAGCAGCGCCTGATAAGAGGGGTCCTGGCCGATCGCTTGGAACTGGGAGAAGTCGGTGGCTCCGGGCTTCAGGTGGAAGTTCTTATGCAGCCACTCGAAGCCGGGCTTCAGCCGCCACCAGCCGAGCAGCTGGTAGGTGCCCCACATCTCGACCCCGTAGGTGTCGCCGGCGATGCCGTTGCCGAGCACGATCGGCAGGCCGCCATTGGTCAATTCGTCGGCGCGGATGCCGTCGTACAGATTGTAATAGGCCGAGATCGAATAGGTGAGCTGCGGCAGTGGTTGGCCGCGCGCGCCGGCTTCGAAGGCGGTCAGTGTCTCCGCGCCAAAGTGAGGGGCGGGCGCGAGAAAGCCGGGCGACTGCAGCTCCTGATCGATGCGCGAGGGCGTGCGCACCGCGCGCGAGACCGCCGACCACAGAAACGCGCCGGGAGCCGCCTGCCAGCCAAGCCGGAGGGTCGGCAGAAAGTGGGGGCCGGACAGGCTGTCGGTTTCGAGTTTGCTGCCGAGGGTCAGCTTCAAGTCCGGCCGCAGCGCGATCTCGTCCTGGGCGAAGACATTGCCGAGGTAAATGAACTCCCGAGGCATCGGGAAAAAGAAGGGGCCAGCGGAAAACACTCCCTCGTCATAGGTTCGGAACTCGGCGCCCGAGACGATCTGATGCGCTCCGACCGCCAGATTATACTGTATCTGCGCGTCATAGGTATCGAGTTCATCCCTGATGCTGCCCGGCAGTACCCGGATGTCCCGGCTGTAATAGGCGAGCAGCGCGAGGCTGGAATCGGCGTCCAGTCGCCGGGTCCAGTGCCCGGTGAGGCTGCCGCCCAATACCCTTGCGTCGTCTGCAAAACGCCCGCTTCCGTCCACTTGGTTGTTGTAGATGTCGCCCTCTAACACATAGGCGTCGGCGCCGGCTTTGCCGTCGGCGCGGAACCCGGCCTGCCCGCCATGCCAGGAATCATGCGAGCGATCGATCGGCAGGACCGGTGTCGTGTCGCCCTGCTGGAAGCCGACGCCATAGACGCGATAGGTCGCAAAATCGCCGAGCCGACCGCCATAGCGCACTGTACCGTGCCGGTCGATGGTGCCGCCGCCGAGATCGGCGAGCCCGCCCTGAGTCTGGCTGCTGCCGCGCGTGACGACGTTGATCACGCCGTTGACGGCATTGGCGCCGTAAAGAGTGCCGCCGGGGCCGCTGACAATCTCGATGCGCTCGACATCGTCGAGATTGACGTCGAGCGCATCCCAGAACACGGTCGAACCGAGCGGCGAATAGACGCTGCGCCCGTCGATCAGAACCAGCAATTTGTTCGCGGATTCCGGCGAACTGAAGCCACGCGCGGTGATCGTGTAGGTGAAGGCGTTGAGCCTCGCGACTTCGAGGTTCGGGGCGAGACGCAAGACCTCGGGAAGGGTGGTCGCGCCCGAGCGGAGGATGTCGGCGTGGCTGATCACATAGACGGAGGCCACGGCCTGGCTCAACGGCTCCGGCCGGAGCGACACCGAGGTGATTTCGACCTCCCCGAGCTGCTTGAGCGAGAGCTGCCGCAATTCCTCGATGGATTGGGCATGCGCCGCGCCGGCCGCAGCCGGGACGAGAAACGCCGCCGCGAGCAGCACAGTCACCGGCAACCGCATCGCGGGCGCCCCTCGATGACCAGCCCGCCGGGAGAAACCGGGAGCGTTCTTAAGATACCGCTTTATGCGCCTTATCGGAAAACCCGGAGGCAGGCAAGCCGGCGGCGCACGGGGCCGGTCCGCCCGGGGCGTCGCGACTCGGCCGCGAACGGCCGCAATCGGTTTTGCGCCCGACTCGCCGCGCCGGTGCGGCGCTGCCGTCCTTGCTCCCGGGTGCCGCAATCCTGCCATATTCGGTTGTTAGGCCGCGCCTCGATCCTGTTCCGGCCCCTTTGAGACGCTACCCCTATCCCGAGGAGCCGCCCGAGAGAGCGATGGCTGGCCATTCGCAATTCAAAAACATCATGTACCGGAAGGGCGCGCAGGACAAAAAGCGCGCCAAGGTCTTTACCAAGATCATCCGGGAATTGACCACGGCCGCCCGCTCCGGGCTGCCCGATCCGGCCGCCAACCCGCGGCTGCGCGCCGCCGTCCTGGCCGCTCGCCAGGCCAACATGCCAAAGGACACGGTCGAACGCGCGATCCGCCGCGGCGGCGGCGGCGATGGCGAAGAGGCCTATGAGGAGGTGCGCTACGAAGGCTATGGGCCGGGCGGCGTTGCGATTATCGTCGAGGCCCTGACCGACAACCGCAACCGTACGGCGAGCGAGATCCGCGCCGCCTTTACCAAAGCGGGCGGCGCGCTCGGCGAGACCAACAGCGTCAGCTTTCTGTTCGACCGCGTCGGCGAGATCATCTATCCGGCGGCCGCGGCGAGCGCCGAAGAGATGTTCGAGGCGGCGATCGAAGCCGGCGCCGACAATCTCGAAAGCGATGACGAACAGCATGTGATCGCCTGCGCGCCCGACGATCTGAACGCGGTGCGCGACGCGCTCGAACAGCGCTTTGGCGCGGCCAGTTCGGCGCGCCTCGCGTGGCGTCCGAAAGCTGCCACGCCGGTCGATGAGGGGATGGCGCCCACCCTGTTCAAACTGCTCGAAGCCCTCGAGGACAGCGACGACGTGCAGAACGTCTATGCCAATTTCGAAGTGGCCGACGACGTGATGGCGCGAATCGGCGCCTGATCCGACGGCCGGCCAGAACTTTGATGCGCGTCGTCGGGCTCGATCCCGGGTTGCGGCACACCGGTTGGGGGATCATCGACGTGCGGGGGAACCGCCTCCTCCATGTCGGGGATGGCGTCGTGCACGCCGCGGCCGACGCGCCGCTGGCGATGCGACTGGTCGCGCTGTTCCGCCAATTGGGCGCGATGCTCGACCGTTTTCACCCCGACGAGGCGGCGGTCGAAGAGAGTTTTGTCAACAAGAACGCGGCTTCGACCCTGAAACTCGGAGTGGCGCGCGGCGTCGTTCTATTGGCCCCGGCCGAGCGCGGCTTGCCGGTTGCGGAATATTCGGCCAATCTGGTCAAGAAGGCGGTGGTCGGCGCCGGCCACGCCGACAAGGCCCAGGTCCAGATGATGGTGCGGCATCTGTTGCCGGGCTGCAGCGCTGCCGCGGACGCCGCCGATGCGCTCGCAGTGGCGATCTGCCATGCCCATTACGCTGTATCCCGGCGCCTCTCCGCGCAGGTGGAATTGTGAGAGCCTGTCCGGTCGCCTTGGCGGAATGCGCTGCGCTTTTCCGCCCTACACCGGACCGTAGGGCAGAAAAGCGCAGCGCAGCGGAGCGCATTCCGCCGTTTTCCTCGCCCGCGCAGGTGCCGGCATGATCGCCAAACTGGCCGGAACGGTCGACGAGATTGCGGCGGATGCGGTGGTCATCGACGTCGCCGGGGTCGGCTATCAGGCGTTCTGCTCGGCCCGCACCTTGGCCCGCCTGCCGGCAATCGGCGCGCCGGTGCAGCTCCTGATCGAGACCCATGTGCGCGAGGACCACATCCACCTCTACGGTTTTGTCGACCGCGCCGAGCGCGACTGGTTCCGGCTCCTTGTGACGGTGCAGGGGGTCGGCGCCCGCCTTGCCTTGGCGATCCTGTCGACGCTCGCGCCGGAGCCGCTGGGGCTCGCCATTCTCGCCCAGGACAGGGCGGCGCTGGCCCGGGCCGAAGGGGTCGGACCCAAGCTCGCCGCACGCCTCGTCAACGAGTTGCGCGACAAAATCGGTGCGCTGTCCGAGACCGCGTCAGCGGCACCGGCGGCGCCGGCGTCGGAGGGCGCCGCCGCTGACGCGGTCTCGGCGCTCGTCAATCTCGGCTATCGCCGCAGCGAAGCCTTTAGCGCGGTGGCCGCGGCGGCGCAGCGGCTCGGCAGCGGCGCCGGCGCCGACGCGCTGATCCGCGCCGGGTTGCAGGAGCTGTCCGGGTGACGCAGCGCCTTGTCGCCCCCGAGCCCGGCGCCGAGGACGCCGCCGAGGCTTCACTGCGGCCGCAGAGCCTTGCCGAGTTTGTCGGCCAGCGGCAATTGCGCGACAATCTGCGCGTCTTCATCGCGGCGGCGCGGGGACGACACGAGGCTCTCGACCATGTGCTGCTGTCCGGTCCCCCCGGCCTCGGCAAGACGACCCTGGCTCAGATCGTCGCCCGCGAGATGGGGGTCGGCTTTCGCGCCACCTCCGGTCCGGTCATCCAGCGCGCCGGTGATCTCGCCGGTCTGTTGACCAAATTGGAGCCGCGCGACGTCCTGTTCATCGACGAGATTCACCGGCTGGTGCCGGCGGTCGAAGAGATCCTCTACCCGGCGATGGAGGATTATCAGCTCGATCTGATGATCGGCGAGGGGCCGGGGGCGCGCTCGATCCGTATCGATCTGCCGCCCTTTACCCTGGTCGGCGCGACGACGCGCTCGGGGCTGATCACGCGGCCCTTGCGCGAGCGCTTCGGCATCCCGCTGCGCCTCTCCTTCTACGAGCCGGCCGAGCTCGAAGCGATCGTCCTGCGCGCCGCCGGCGTGCTCGCTCTCACCCTCGCACCCGACGGGGCGGCCGAGATCGCGCGGCGCGCCCGCGGCACGCCGCGGGTGGCGATGCGCCTATTGCGCCGGATCCGCGATTTCGCCGCGGTTGAGGGGAGAAAGGGGGTCGACGCCGCCGCCGCCGATCAGGCGCTATTGCGCCTCGAAGTCGACGAGAGCGGGCTCGATGCGATGGACCGGCGCTATCTGCGCGCGATCGCGGAGAATTACGGCGGCGGCCCGGTCGGGGTGGAGACGATGGCGGCGGCGCTCGGCGACGAGCGCGACGTGATCGAGGAGGTCGTCGAGCCCTATCTGGTGCAGCAGGGCTTTCTGCAGCGCACGCCGCGCGGCCGCGTCTTGACCGACCGCGCCTACCGCCATCTCGGTCTGCCATTGCCGGCGCGCCCCCCGACGCAGCTCGATCTGTTGGCGCTCGGCGCCGAGGACGGCGATCCGCCGTGACGCAATGCTTGCCGATTTTCTCCTGAAAATCGCCAGAAACCGCCGACGATTCTCCTTAAAGACGCCATAAAGGGCCCCCAGAAATGCAGCCTCCTGCTATCGATACCCAACCGCTCGCCGGCGCGGTGGCGCACGATCTCTCCATCTTCGGGCTGTTCTTGCAGTCCGATTCGATCGTCAAACTGGTCATGCTGATCCTGTTGTGCGCATCGCTGTGGTCGTGGGCGGTGATCTTCGACAAGGTCATGCGTCTGCGCCGATTGCAGCAGGCCGCTGCCAATTTCGAGGAGAGCTTCTGGTCGGGGGGATCGCTCGACGATCTCTACGAGCGCGTCGGCCAGCGCCCGCCCGATCCGATGACCTCGGTGTTCTCGGCGGCGATGCGCGAGTGGCGGCGCAGCGCGGCCAAGGGTCTCTTGGGCACCGCGATCATGCGCGCCAGCCTGCAGCAGCGCATCGAGCGGGTCATGAACGTCACGGTCGGCCGCGAGATGGAGCGGGTCGAGCGGTTCATGGCGTTCCTCGCCACGGTCGGCGCGACCGCGCCGTTTGTCGGGCTGTTCGGCACGGTCTGGGGGATCATGAACAGCTTCCAGTCGATCGCCGCGGCCAAGAACACGAGCCTTGCCGTCGTCGCCCCCGGGATCGCCGAATCGCTGTTCGCGACCGCGCTCGGCTTGGTCGCGGCGATCCCGGCCGTCGTCGCCTACAACAAACTGGCCACCGATTTCGGCCGCTATGCCGGCCGCCTCGAGGCCTTCGCCTCGGAATTCAGCGCGATCCTGTCGCGCCAGCTCGACGAGAGGCCGTGAGCCGTGCCGGCGCCGAGACTGGGCAGCCATGGCCGGAGCGCCGGGCGCTACCGTCCGATGGCGGAAATCAACGTCACGCCGCTCGTCGATGTCATGCTGGTCCTGCTCGTCGTCTTCATGGTCGCCGCCCCGCTGCTGACGATCGGGGTCCCGGTCGATCTGCCGCAGGCCAAAGCGCCACCGATCAGCCAGCCGAAGCAGCCGCTCGTCATCAGCGTCAATGCCCAGGGTCAGATCTTTGTGCAGGATTCCGAGGTGTCGACCGATGCCCTCGTGCCGCGCCTGGAAGAGGCCACCAAAGCCGATCCGGACGCGCCGCTCTATGTCCGCGGCGACAAGGAGATCAGCTACGGCCGGGTGCTCGAAGTGATGGGTCTCGTCAGCGCCGCCGGGTTTCACAAGGTCTCGCTGATTGCAGAGGCGCCGAAGAGCGCCGCGGCGCGGTCGGCCGTGCTGACCCAACACGCGCCGCGCAATGCCCGGCGCTGAGGCGGGGATCGGCGGGATTGCTCTGATGCGGTTTTCGGGCGAACCCGACGGGATGCGGGAACCGGCCGTTCCGCCAGCTTTGCGGGCAGGGTCCCCGGGCGAAGGAATGTCGCGCGGCCTTGTGCTGTCGGTCGTATTGCATCTCGCCGTCGGCGGTCTCGTCGTGTTCGGCCTGCCTGACCTGTTTCAGCCCGCACCGCCACAGGACCAGCCGGTCGCCGTCGACCTCGTCACGATCGGCCCGGAGACCCGCGCCACCCATCCGAACCCGAACGTCCCGCGCCCGCACGCCAAACCCTACATCCCGCTCGCCGACGCGCCGACGCCAAAGCCGCAGGAAAAGCCGCAGCCGCCGCTGCCGGCGCCGCCGCCCTCTTCGGCTGCCGCCGCACCGCCGCACCCGTCCGCGCCACGGATCGAAAAGGCCGAATGGGAGCCGCCGAAACCGCAGGCGGCGCCGCA
>DATFCQ010000184.1:0-27137 GCA_035252905.1 Allostellaceae bacterium
AGCGCGCCGCCGCCTGCGCGGCATCGCCGCGCAGATTGGCGCGCTCGCCCAAAAGCGCAAGCCGCACCGGCCAGCCGCGCTCGCAGAGGATGCGCGCTGCGACAAAGCCGTCGCCGCCATTGTTGCCGGGCCCGCACAATACGGCGAGCGGGCGCGGCGGCCAGCGCCGCGACACCGCATCGGCGACCGCCAACCCCGCCGCCTCCATCAGGGCAAAGCCGGCGACCCCGCCGGCGATCGTCAGCCGGTCCGCTTCACCCATTTGCCGCGGCGTCAGCAACGCCCGCCGCCGCCACCCTTCGGACGCGACCGTCATTCCCCCGATGTAGCAAAGTGCAGCAGCGGGGAGAAGGGCCGGCGGGCGGGGGCCATCTCAGCCCAAGACCGCAAAGGCAGCGGGATACATGATGTCACCGCTGCACGCGGGCAGGTCGTCGGTTCCAAGTGCCAGCGCCATGAGGTGGGGTCCGGCATAGGGGGATAGGAAGCCTGCGGCTTTGCCGGCATCGAAACCGAACCGTCGGTAATAGGCGGGTTCACCGAGAACAAAGACGCCTTCCCACCCCATTCTCCCGGCGCGCGACAGCCCTTCCTTGATCATGCGGGTCCCGACCCCTGTCCTCTGGTGCCCCGGCAATACGGCGACCGGCCCGAGCCCAAGAGCACGGAAGGGCGCCTCTATCTTCGACAACACCATGTGGCCGACCAGTGCATTACCCTTGATTGCCACCAGCGAGAATACCGCGTCACCGTCACGGCGCAGCCAATCCACGAGATCGGCCTCTGCGGGCGTGGGGAACGCAGATTCCACAATGGCTCGGACAGAAGCAAAATCGGTCGATGTCTCAGCTCGGATAATCATCTGCAGCCCATACCGCGGATGCGCGCCCGATTAGCCAGCATAGGGCGGAAAACCGTAGAGACTGTGCAAGAATTCTGTTTGCCGCATCCGGCCCTCTTTGCATCTCGGCTCGGCGTATATTATATACTCCGACATATCGGATGATTTATGGAGGCCAAGATGCCGGCCGACGTCGAGTTACTGACCCTGCCCGAGGCCGCCGTCGTCGCGAGCGTGGCGGTGCGCGACGTCAACCGGATCATCGACGAGAAGATCCTGCCCGAGCGCTTCTATACGCTGGAAGGCGGCCGGCGTCTCCATATCGCGGCCTGCCCCCTGGTCGGGTTCTATTTTCATGCGGCGAAGGCGCTGACTGCTGAGGAGCGCGGTCTGGTGATCCGCAAGCTCTGCGAGCGGATCGGACCGGCAATGGCGCGCTGGCCGATTGCCTGCTGGCGCAAGCATTCGCGGCCGGCCGACTGGAGCGTCGCGGACGGCTTTCTGACCGTCAGCTTGTGGGAGTTTGCGACCGGCGCCGAGGACCGTCACGCCAGGCTCACCGAAGCGCGCGAGAGGGTAGTGGAGGACCCCGACATTCTCGACGGCACGCCGGTCATCCGTGGCACCCGGATCCCTGTCTATGATGTTGCCGCCTCGGTTGCCGCCGGACTGTCGCATGAGCGCATTCGCACAGCCTATCCGGGTCTTGACGATCATGCGATCGAACTGGCGGCGCTCTACGCCGAGGCGACGCCGCCGCGCGGTCGGCCCAGGCGCCCCGCCCTGCTTGTGCCGGACGCCAGGATCGTTGCCCAGTGTAAGGTGGCGCGGCGCCGGCAGGCATGAAGTTCCTGATCGACGAGTGCCTCAGCGAGGAACTTGCCAGACTCGCCCGGGATCGCGGGCATCCGGAAAGCTCGCATGTCCGTTGGATCGGCAAAGCCGGCGCCAAGGATTGGGAGTTGCTGCCCGTCATCCTCAATGGCGACTGGACGTTTGTGACCAGGAATGCCGTCGATTTTCGCGGTCCCGCCGATGCTCCGGGTACGAAAGGCGAATATCGCAAGGCTGTGCTGCATGCTGGTCTCATTTGCCTCAACGGGCCTGTCGGCATGGATCTCGACATGCAGCGCGAGCTGTTCGACGCGGCGCTCGACGCTCTTGAAGAAGACGACGATCTCGTCAATCAGGTAGTCGAGATCACCCTTGCCGACCCGAGCGACACGGAACTCGATATCACGCGCTACGCACTTCCCCCGGAGATATAGGCCTGCTCCTACGAGTAGGGAGCGCCCTTTGGTCGGCGGCACGATTATCGGTCGAGCTCCGCTGCCGCCAGCTCTGCGACGCGTAGGTCTATCGCAGCAGAGTCGCCGTCGCTCAGAAACCACGCGGCCGACAATCCGGTCCGGGCGAGGATCCAGCGCAGCAAGCGCTTCCGTTCAAGCCCTGCTGCCTCTGTCGCGATTTCGAGACGCCGTACGAAGCGGCTCGGCTCGGTCGCGACCGGGCGGGAGGGATCGTCGAGATCGGGGTTGGTGAAGATGTTGGCGAAGTCGAAGCCGCGCTCGCCGACCAGGCCCTTGGGATCGATCGCCAACCAGCCTCGCATCCCGAAGTCGAGCACGTTGCTGTGGTGGAGATCGCCGTGCAGAACGCCGACCTCCCGTGGTTCGGCCAGCAGTGCCTGGGCGGTCAGGGCGCAGCGCGCAAGGATGCCGCCGTGGGCTGCGGCGGCGGGCCCCAGCTCGCGGAACCAGTGTGTCAGCGGGACCAGTTCCGGCAGCGGTCTCGGCCTGGGGGCGTGCAGACGGGCCGCGACGGCGCACAGGACGCGGCAGGCCTCATCGTCGCGTCCGGTGCGGGCCATCGCCGCCAGGGAGGCCGCGCCCGCGGCGCGCTCCAGCAGGAGAGCGTTGCCGGCACGAGCCAACACCCGCGCAGCACCGTCCCCGTCCCACCATTCCATCAGAACACCGCCTGACCGTTCATCCTGATCGGTGGCCAGCTTGAGCATAGCAGGGCTGCCTTCGCGCCGGACGGACAGCAGGCGGCCGCTGCGCGTGACAATGGGGCGGCCGTCGGGGACCAAGCCCCATCGGTCGATATAGGTGTCGAACATTCTATTGATATAGCAAACTGCCACTGTAGCGACAGGCCCGGGGGAGCGCCTTCTCGGTTGGGTAGCCTGGGCTCGCGCAACCGCCAAGGAGACGCACGTGACCCCCTCGGAGACCGCGCGCCTGCCCAGCTCTCGCTCGCGGATCCCGTCCGTGGCGTCCGGCTCCTATCCGGCGCGGCCGGGCAACCGGGTGCGGCCACTGATAGACGGCGTCCCCGCCTTCCGGCGCATCGGCGCGGCCGTCGGCGCCGCGCGCTGCAGCGTCTGGTTGACCGTTACCTTCTTTGCGCCCGATTTCCGCTTCCCGGATGACCGCGGTTCACTCTTTGATGTCCTGGACCGCGCCTGCGAGCGGGGTCTGGACGTTCGCGTGATGTTCTGGCGCCCCAACCCGGAGAGCAGCCGTTACGGCCGCACCTTCCCGGGATCGTCGGCAGACCGGGATAGGCTCCAGGCCCGTGGATCGCGCTTCCCTATCCGCTGGGATCGGGCGCCGGCCGCCTGCTGCCAGCACCAGAAGAGCTGGATCATCGACGCCGGCCAGCCGTCCGAAACCGCGTTCGTCGGAGGGATCAATCTGACCGCCGCGAACATGGGATCGCCCGGCCACCTCGGCGGGGGCAGGCGCCACGACGTCTATGTCGAGGTGACCGGGCCCTCTGCGACCGACGTGCATCACAACTTTGTCCAACGCTGGAACGAGGCCAGCGAGCGCAGGATCGAAGACGGCGTCTGGGGCCATAGCGGCGCGGACGTCCTGCCTTTCCCCGAGCGCCTTTCCGAGCCGCGAGGCGCGAGCGTGGTCCAGATCCAGCGCATGGTGCCTCCGGGCCGCTACACGGATGGCCGCCCCACTCCCGGAAGCGGCCGATACGATATCTCGGCCGGGGAGCGCTCCATTCTCGATCAATACAAGCAATCAATCGATGCCGCCCGCCGGTCGATCTACATCGAAAATCAGGCTCTCCCGGTGCCCGAGATCGCGATCAGGCTTGAGGACGCCCTGAGACGCGGCGTGGAGCTTGTCTTCCTCGTTCCGGCCGAACCCGAGGAACATGTCCGCACGGCCCGCCGGAACCCGGCCCGTAAAGACCTCTTCGACCGCGTCGAGGCTCTCGGCCGCTATGAGAACTTTACGCTGGCCGGCATCAGCGCGCCGGACGGACCGGGATTGCGCAGCAACATCTATGTGCATTCCAAGATCATGCTGGTCGATGATGCATGGGCGACCATCGGCTCCTGCAATCTTCACGCGAGTTCTCTTTACGGCCATACGGAGATGAATGCCGCATTCTGGGATCCGAGCGTTGTCCGGGCGCTGCGCAGTCAATTGCTGTCGGAGCATCTGGGCCAGGATACGGCGCATTTGGACGACCGCGCGGCGCTCCGGCTTTATCGGCGCGTCGCCCATGCAAACGGCCTCGGGGCAGGGGGCCGTGGCGACAACTGGCAAGGTCTTGCTTTCGCCTTGGCTCCCGACGCCTACGGCAGATAGCCGCTTATCGCCTCAGGCGGTCTCGGACACCGCGACCAGCGACCTCAGAGTTCGGCCGCCTGCCTATTGCCGCGGGCAAGGGCGCCGTCCTGACCGCGAATGTATACGGCCACTGTATACGGCCGCGGGGGTCAGGTCAAAACGGTCGAGCGCCGAAGGCGCCGCGCAGTGTCAGACAATTCGGCTGATGGCAATCCTCATCGGCCTCCCCGGCCGTAGGCCGCGGCGATGGCGGTCCGGAGGTCCTCGACGCGATAAGGCTTCTGCACGGTTGGGCGGTCGCGATAGCGATCGCACACCCTCGCCTTGCCGTAACCGGTCGTGAAGACGAACGGGATCCCGCGAGCGGCAAGCGCCGCCGCGACCGGATAGACTTTCTTGCCGTTGATGTTGATGTCCAGAATCGCGAGGTCGAACGCGTGGCGCTCGGCGAGCTCTAGCGCCTTGTCCAGCCGAGCCGCCGGCCCGATGACGCGGCAGCCGAGTTCGGCAAGCATGCGCTCGGCGAGCAGCGCGACCATAATCTCATCCTCCACCAGAAGAACCCGCAAACCGGGGCCTTGCCCGGCTTCAGCAGACATTGGCCTCGCCTGCCGTCGGCAGCGGGAACTCGATGATGCCGGTCAATCCTTCCGGATCGAAAGCGATGGTCACCGTCCCGTCCAGTTCGAGCGACAGCCCGCGCTCGATCACGGTCAAGCCGAAGCTTTTTTTCGGCGTCACCGTGATGGCCGGCCCTCCGGTCTCCGCCCATTTCAACCGGAGCGCGGAAACCTTGGACCCGTTCACGCGTTCCCAATCGACTCGGATCGATCCGCCCGGCGCGGAGAGCGCCCCATGTTTTGCCGCATTGGTGGCGAGCTCGTGGAAAGCTAGGCCGAGAGCAAGCGCCGCCTTGGGCCGTAGATCGACATCGGGTCCTGCAAGGACAAACGGCTCGCGACTGCCGGCTCCATAAGGTTCGAGCTCCTGAAGGAGCAATTCGCGCAATGACGCTCCCTCCCAGCCGCGCTGCGCCACAAGGTCGTGAGCGCGCGCGAGAGCGATGAGGCGTTCGTCGAATTTCCTGCGGCTCTCCGCGTCCGAAGCCGCCGTAAGCGTATGCGCGGCGATCGATTGAACCGTCGCCAGGGTATTTTTGACCCGGTGGTTCAGCTCGTCGATGAGCAGTTGCTGACGCAACTCGTCCCGCTTGCGCTCCGTGATGTCATAAAAGCAACTGATGGCTCCGGCGACGTCGCCGCGCCGGTCCTTGAGCTTGCGGACCTCGGCGACCACGGTCAGTCGCGATCCGTCGGGGCGCTCGATCATGCACTCCGAGATACGCGCCTCGCTGCCGTTCAGCACCCGGGCCGTGGGGCACTGGTCGTGGGGCATGGGGCTGCCGTCCGGATGGAATAATCGACGGGCGCCGGAGAAATGCTCCCCCGCTGCCGGCTCACGGCCCCACAGGTCCGCCGCCTGCCGGTTGTAGTTCAGGATCGCGCCCGCGGCATCGCAGGAATAGACCGCGACGGGACCCAGCTCGAACAGGGTGCGGTAGCGTTCCTCGCTTTCGCGCAGGGTGTCGTTGAGCTCTTCGACGGCCTTGCGGGATCGCACCGCCTCTTCCATCAGATCGAGGGCGATGCGGCGCGCTTCCTCCGCGTTCTGGAGCTGCACCGTCTGGTAGGCAGCTGACGCAAACCGTCCCAAACTCTCGAGATGGCGCAGATCCTCGGCATCGAACTTGCGCTGCTGTGTATGGGCGATTGTCCAGATCGTGCCGACCGCCTTGCCCCTGACATGAAACGGGACGAGCAGCCCCTCCTCGGCCAAAGGCGTGGCCTGCAGCAGATAGGAATATCGCCGCTCCCAGTGCTTGAACAGGAGCGGAGCATTGCAATCCAAGACGTCCCCGCAAGGGCCGAAATTGCGCGGCGTTCCCCCTCCGAGATGAGGCTTCCAGTCGCCGGCGATGGCCGCCCAATAGAAGTTCTTTTCGTCGCCGGTGAGCAGGCTGATGCCGGCGGAATCCGCCTTGAAAACCTCGAGGAGCGTATCGGCCAAGGTCTGGAGTATGGTTTGCGGCGAGTCGGCCAGGGCCTGAACCAGGGCAGCGAGGGCACGGTTCTCGGTTTCGTAATCGGGGGGCCGGTGCGGCCGGCGCGACAGTTCCTCGGTACATAGGATCGCGTCCAGCGGCACGACGGCGTTGCCCGACGGCACGGTCGGCATAGTAGGCTTGACCGGATTTGGATTGTCGGACATCGGCGAATTTCCCCCTTTCACAAGCCCGGCACGGCCGCCTTCCGGCACACATCGATCCCCCGCGGGCGGCCGGCGCGGCGCGACTCGCCAAAGCGGCGATAAACATCGGTCGATGCGTTGAGTTCCAGCCTATGCGGCCGAGCCTCTCTTCTGCGCACGCATGATGCCCTGCGACCGCTATCGGTCGAACCCGAAATTCCGGGTCGACCCACAGCTGGAATCCGATTTTGCCGCCTCCGCCGCTGCCGGGATCTGTGCATTGCACTCAAAGGAACGCTGCGCCTGCGGCGCGCCGCACGTCATCCGGGCGCCCGCTGCTGCGGCACCGTTACCGGAATCCCGTATAGCCTGACGGCGTTCTCGAACGCCAGCTGGTCGAGCGCCTGTCTCCCCAGCGCCGCCTCCGCCGGCGCGTGGCCCTGCGCTTTCGAGTGCGGCCACGGGCTGTCGAGACCGGGGAAGTCGCTGGCCCACAGGAAGTTGCCGAGGCCGATTTCGGGGATGCGGCGAAAGCCGCCCTCCTCCTCGACCTCAAACGTAAAGAAGACCTGGCGCCGGACAAATTCGGTCGGCTTGTCGGACAGCGGGATGTCGGGCTGGAACACGCGGGCCGACGGCCCGCCGAAATCATATTCGCGGTCGAAACGCCAGAACAGAAACGGAACCCAGCCGACCCCCGCCTCTTCGAGGACAAAGCGCACCCCGGGATGGCGGTCGCAGATGCCCGAGAAGACGACCGCGCTCATCAGCTCCGCCATCATCCCGAGCGGAAAATTGGCGACCCGCATCAAGGACTGGTTGCGCGGTTCGAGGCCCGCGACCCCGACCCCGATCTGGCGCGAACCGCCGCTCGGGTTGGCGTGCAGATTGACCGGCAGACCGGTCTCCGCGGCCGCCGCCCAGACCGGCTCCCACATCGGGTGGATGACCGGCTCGGGCGCGCCGACCCAGTCGAAGATGACGCCGGTGGGCAGCCCGAACGCAGCCACCCGCAGCAATTCGGCGACCGCCTCTTCGGGCGTCTGGCACGGCAACGGCAGCAGCATGATGAACCGGCCCTGCGAGTCCTCGTACAATTCGCGCGCCCAGTCGTTGACGGCGCGCACGCAGGCGGCGCGCAATTCCGGGTCGCGGATCGCCGCGATCTGCTCATAGGGACCGTTGACGAGTTCGGCGTCGACCCCGTCGCGGTCCATGTCCTCGCAGCGATAGCGAGCATGGGCCGCGCGGAAGACGCCGGGCTCCGGCTCCTCGGCGACGCCCGCCCGGGTGTAGCAGTTGACCGCTCCCCGGCCCGTACCGCTCCAGCCGACGCCGCTCCACCGCCGTCCCTCGACGACCCAGTGCCGGGCGCCGTCCGGTCCCGCGACGACCCGCGGCCCGTCCTCCCGGAATTTTCCGGGCAGACGCTTTGTCCATAAGTCAAACGGCAGGTGCATCAGCCGGCAATGGCCGTCCGCGGACACCACGCCAAATCGCTTCTCCATTGCGCGCCTCCCTTATGGCGGATTGAAGATCATGGCCTTTCGGCAGTCACTGCGATCCACGGCCCCTGCCGGCCGTCATAGCCGCCGTCCACATAGGCCTCCGTCGCGATGATCCGCCAGGCGCCGCCCTGCCGGTAAGCCGCAAGAAGCTGCTCCCCGCTCGGAAAGTTGAAGTATCGGCCATAGCGGTCGCGCCCTGCGACGCCCCCCGCTTTGTAGTTGGCGAAATGGAGACCGCCCGGCTTCAGAGCCCGGAATATTTTATGCAGAACGGTCGGCAGGCGGGCGAGCGGAACATGCAGCAGACAGGCATGCGCCCACACCGCGTCATAGGCGGCGAGAGCGTCGAGTTCGTCGAACCGCATCACGCGCACCGGGCGGCCGAGGCGCGTCTCGGCCTCGCGCGCGACCTCCGGCACCCCCTCAGTGATGTCGACGCAAAACCCCGCGGCGAGCATCGCCGCCGCGTCCCGGCCCCCGCCGCAGCCAAGCTCCAGGATACGGGCTTGCGGCGGCAGTCTGTTCAAAAACGGCTTGAGGAAACGGCTGGCCCCGCCGGGGCCGCTCGCCGCATAGACCGGAGCTTCCCGCACGTAGAACCGCAATGTGGCGGCATCGAAGGGCAGCTCGTCGGAGGGCGGGACCGGGGCGCTGGGCACCTGCGCATGTTACCCCCCGCCCGGCGGGACGGGAAGGTCGTCCACCGCCTCGCGCGCCGGCCGGCCTTGACGGCCCGGCCGCGAACCGCTACCTCCACCCGCGACGGCGGGTGTAGCTCAGCTGGTTAGAGCGCCAGACTGTGGATCTGGATGTCGTGGGTTCGAATCCCATCACTCGCCCCAACCTCGCCGCCGATCCCAAGCGCGCCACGCTTCTCGGGAACACCGTAGGGCGGAAAACCCCGGCGCCACCCGCGGGTCAACCACCGGGTCAAGCCCGGTGGCTAAAGGCCCACGGGGACATTCCGCCACTTTCCTCACTGCCCGCGCCTATCTGGAAGCGCCGCCTTTGCGCTCCCAATACCCGGCCGGCGCCGGAAAGACGGTGCGGCAGCGCCTCGCCTCGGGCGCGCCGTCCAGGGTGTCGGCGGCGGCGCGCCACACGGCGTAATGGGGCGCCGCCCGATGCGCCTCCAAGGCCGCCTCGTCGCGGTAGACTTCGTAGAAGTAATAGACGTTCTGGTCCTCTGCGTCCTGCAGGACGTTGAAGCGCAGGCAGCCCGGCTCGTCCCGCTCGGAGCCCTCGGCGTCGGTTTCGATCGCCGCAAGGAAGCGCGCGCGTTCCTCCGGCTTGACATGGACCTTGACCCACATCGCCAGCATGCGGTCCCCCTTTCCTCTCCACGCCGCAGTCTATGCGAAGGGCGGCGCCGGCGTCACCGGCAAAGGATCGCCGCGGCCTTTCGCTCCGTTTCCCGCGGCTTGACCCGGCGCCCGCCCGCATGTTACGCGGAACTGCTTGACTTGTAGGCATTTGCCGCGCCGCAGCATTCCCGGCCCGACAAAAACAAGAACAGGGAGGAACGACTGAAACCCAAAATAATATTGGCCTGTCTCGGCCTGCTGATCTCGGCGGTCGGCATCCCGACGGCTGCGCACGCCCTTGACCGCGTCAAGATCGTCATTCCGCGCAACAGCGTCTTTGTGCTGAACTATCAGGGGGCGAAAGACGCTGGGGTGTTCCGCCGGCACGGGATCGACCTCGAGGTCGACGTGCGGCCGTTCGCCGGGTTCCTCGCCGGCCTGCCCAGCAAGCAGAGCCTGGTCGGGACCTATTCAGGCATGGACGCCATAGAGAAGATCAACGAGGGCATCGATTGGGTCGTCATCGGCGGCGGGTTGACGGTGATCCAGGACATCATCGTGCGCAAGGATTCGGCCATCAAGACGATCGCCGATCTGCGCGGGAAAAAGCTGGGAACTTTCTCCACCGGCGCCGGCGCTTTCAAGGCGGCCAGGGCAGCGATCCTCGACGCTACCGGCTTCGATGTCGCCAAGGATACAAAGCTGGTGCAATTGGCGGCCCCGGCCTTGCTCAAATTGCTCGAAGACGGCCGGGTCGACGCGATGATCAACATCAGCTCCCTGACCATCCGGGCGCTCGCGCATCCGGACAAGTTCCGCTCGATCTTTTCCCCCAACGACTATTGGCGGCAAAAGACCGGCTACCCGATCGTCTGGTCCGCCCCGATCGTCGCCTGGGGGAGCTGGGTCAAGGCGGACCCCGCGCGGGCCAGGAATTTTGTCGCGGCGACCGAGGACTCGTTCCGCTGGCTGCGCAAGCCCGAAAACCTGGACGCCGCCGTCAAGAAATACGGGACCCTTGCCGGGGTGACCGATCCCGCGGAAATCGCGACCTACAAGAAGATGCTCGGGGCGAAACAGATATTCCTCGCTCATTGGGACCGCAAGGTCGCCGACGCCGAATGGAAATTCCTCGAAGTGGCACAGCATTACGGGGTATTGGCCAAGGTGCCTTCCGAGAAGGACCATGCCCTGCTCGTAGGCGAGTGAGCGCGGGAGCGATGCGGATAAGGCCGATCGTCAGCCGGATATTGCCCGGTGCGGTAACCTTTGCCATCGGCATCTGCGTTTGGCAGATCATCTCCCTGTTCTTCGTGCCGGTCTATTTTCCCGGGCCGGGCGTGTTGGCGGATCGGATGATCGCGATCTACAGCAACCCGGCCTCCTACGTCGTCGTCGGAGAGACCCTGTCCCGCATATTCGAGGGCTTTGCCATTGCGATGCTGACCGGCACGGCCGCCGGCCTATTGATGGGACGCAACCGCGAGATCGAGATCTTTTTTGACAGCTGGATCATGGTGCTGCTGTCGTTTCCGGCAGTCTGCTGGGCGTTTCTTTCGGTTTTATGGTTCGGATTGTCGCAGGCGGCCCCAGTTCTGACCATCGTCCTGATCGTCTTCCCCTTTGTCGTCATGAACATCTGGGAGGGCACCAAGGCGATGGAGAAAGACCTGATCGAGATGGGGCGGGTCTACAAGGCCGACCACGCATTGATGCTGCGCAAGGTCCTCATTCCTCAGCTGATGCCTTACATCTTTTCTTCATTGCGGATTGCCCTGTCCTTGTCGTGGAAGATCGCCCTGGTCGCCGAGGCGTTCGGGGTGGCCAGCGGGGTCGGCCAGAAGCTGATCTACTGGTTCCAGGATACGCGGGTCGACATGATGCTCGCCTGGGGCGTCAGCTTCATGATCGTGATGGTCGCGATCGACGTCTTGGGCTTCCGCTGGTGGGCGCGGCGCGCTTTTGCCTGGAGGCACCATTTTGCCACCTGAGACGACGGCACAGGCGGTTCTCGGACCGACCGCCGGAGCGGGTGCGGCGGTTCCCCCGGCGATCGCGGTCAACACTCTGACCAAGAGATTTTTGGCGCCCGACGGCGGATATGAATTTACCGTCCTCGACAGGGTCAGCCTGACTGTGGAGGAAGGCCAGTTCGTCAGCCTCGTCGGCCCGTCGGGCTGCGGGAAATCGACCCTTCTCAACATCATTGCCGGCATCGAGCGGTATGACGAGGGTTCGGTCGCGCTTGCCGCGCCGTCGGGCCGGGCCGAGGCCGAGCCGCGCATCGGCTACGTGTTCCAGAGCCCGCGCCTGCTCAATTGGCTGACCGTACAGCAAAACCTCGAATTCGTTCTCGAGGCGCAGGACATCCCGCGGCCGCGCTGGCGGTCCCTGGTCGCGGAATACCTGGACAGGGTCGGGCTCGGCGGGCAGGAGCGGAACTATCCGCTGAACCTGTCGGGCGGGATGCAGCAGCGGGTGGCGATCGCCCGGGCGCTGGCAATCGAGCCCGACATTCTATTGATGGACGAGCCCTTCAGTCATCTCGACGCGATCACGGCGCGCAAGATGCGCTTCGACCTCGTGGAGATCCTGCAGAGGGCCAAGCCCACGATCCTGTTCGTGACCCACGATCTGTCAGAGGCCGTCTTTCTGTCCGATCACATCTACATGATGCGGACCAAGCCGGCCCGGATTTTCCGGCACGTGCCGGTCGACATCCCGCGACCGCGCAAGCCCGAAGACGCGATGATCTTCGATCTGGAAAAAGTCCTGATCCGCGAGTTCTTCAGCGTTCTCGAAGCGAAGGAGTAGATGGCCCTCCGCCTCAAGACCTTCGCCCTGCGGGCAGGCTCGATCCTGCTGTTGATCCTCTTCTGGTGGGCGGCGTCCCGGCTGATGCACGACCCGGATGTCTTGCCGGGGCCGATGGCCATCCTGCGCACGATCGCGACCGACCTTTCGACCCCCGGGCCCGAAGGAAAATCGGCCTTTTTTCACATCGGGATCACGTTGGCCCGGATTTTCGTCGCCTTTTTCGCGGCGATGCTGATGGGCACCGGGCTCGGTCTGGCGATGGGGCTCAGCCGGATCTGCGAGCGCTCCCTGTTGGCGGTGATCCCGCTGATGCTGACGATGCCGACGATCCTGATGGTCTTTCTCGCCGTCTTATGGTTCGGCTTCAGCGAGGCGGGCGGATTGGTCGCCGTCATGGCCGTGGTGACGCCCTATGTCACGGTCAACATCTACGAAGGCGCCAAGGCCATGGACAACTCCCTGGCCGCTATGGCGATCACCTTCAAGGCCCGCAGACCCTTACTGGTTCGCAAGGTCTACCTGCCGCAATTGATGCCGTATATTTTCTCCGCCTTCCGCTTCGCCTTTGGCATGACCTGGAAGATCGTGGCATTGGCGGAGACTTTCGGCCTCAAATACGGCATCGGCTATATGTTCTTTTTCTGGTTCGAGCAATTCAACATGACCCAGGTATTGGCCTGGGTCATCATGTTCGTCGTGTTGATGCTGATCCTCGAACACGTCGTCTTCGCCCAGCTCGAAAGCCGGGCCTTCGCCTGGCGGCATTCGCTCGCGCGGTAGCTACCGCAGGGTCGGCGCGCCGCCCGGAACGCCCGGAATGCCGCCGCCTGGAATGCCGCCATCCGGAATGCCGCCGCCCGGCCGCGGTTCGCGCCCGATCGGCGCCTGCGGCGGGACCATGACCGGCGGCAGGGGCGCGAACCCGAAATCGTCGGGCGGGGCGGCGGGAAGCTGCGACAGATCGGCATAGGGGGCGCTGCCGGCGACGCCCGCATCGGTCGGGATCGCCGTCGCCCCGCCGTGCCGGCCGTTTTGCCCGTCAATGAGGGCGAGCAGCCGCGCAATCGTGCCGGGCGGGGCCGGGAACGGCTCCGAGGGCGCGGCGCCCGGTCCGGCCACGGTCACCTCGTAGCCCGGCCGGGTGATCGTCCGGGTCGTGCCGTCGCGCCCGGTCACGGTCAAGGACCGGCCATAGGCGAAGATTGCGGCGAGGCTCTGCTGCGGCGTCACCTCGAGCAGCATGATCCCGCCGCGGATGCCGATGGAGGCGGCCGAGGTGCCGAGCGTCACGGCGCCTTCGAGCTTGCTGAGCTTGCCGCCGATATAGCGGAACACGCCGCGCGTCGCGCTCAATGCGAGCCGGCCCGTCCCGGCCTGCGGATCGTAGACGAACTGATTGATCAAGAGATCGGCATTAGGGCCGATGCTCATCGAGGATTCGTCGAGAAAGAGGATCTGCGTCTGCCCCGCCCGGTCGGTCGCGACGCGCTCGTTGTAGACGACCTGCTGCCCAAGCACGATCCGGCGCGGCGCCTCGCCGGGATTGGTGCCGGTGGCGTCCTGATTGACCGCGACCTGGACGCCGACCTGCGGGGCGGCCACCGCCGCGGGGGCGCCGAAGGCAAAGGCGCCGGCGGCGAGGAACGGGATCAGCGGTACGGCGAGGGTCTTCATGGCGGACTTCGATCGGAACGGGACAGCGGATCTCCGATCGCGGAGTTGGGCGCTCGCCCGCTCCCCCGCCAGGACGGAGATCCCGCCGGAGGGTTGCTCCAAGGATCGCCTGCGATCGGGCCGCAATCGCCGATACCCGGCTGCTGCATGTTAGCGATTCGTTCTCGTTTCGCGCCGCTTGCGGCAAAGCCGGGCGGGCGACATGCTGAAGCCGCAGGACAAGAGAGGCGGAGATGCGGCTCACCGGAAAGATCGCCCTCGTCATCGGCGCCGGCCAGAGCCCGGGCGAAGGGATCGGCAACGGCCGCGCGACGGTGTTGCGCTTTGTCGAGGAAGGCGCCTCTGTCCTCGCCGTCGACCGCGACCCTGCCGCGGCCGAAGAGACGGCGGCGCTGGCCCGTCAGAAAGGCGGCGAATGCGTGCCGTTCAGCGCCGATGTGACGCGCGAAGAGACGCTCGCCGCGGCGGTTGCCGAGGCCGAACGGCGCTGGGGGCGCATCGACATCCTGCACAATAATGTCGGGGTCAGCATTGCCGGCGGCGACAAGCCATTGCTGGAGCTGACCGAGGAAGCCTTCGACCGGGTCTCGGCGATCAACCTGCGCGGCACGATCATGGCCTGCAAACACGTTCTGCCGGTCATGCGGCGACAGCGCGCAGGCGTCATCATCAACATCTCGTCAATCGCGGCGCGCGAGAACACCTATCCTTTGGTCGCCTACAAGGCAACCAAAGCGGCAATGATCGCCTTTACCGAGCAGCTCGCCCTGCACAACGCGCCCTACGGCATCCGCGCCAACTGCATCCTCCCTGGATTGATCGATACGCCGATGGCGGTCGACACCCGCGCCCGCGCCGGCAACCGAAGCCGCGCCGAGGTCGCCGCCGAGCGCGACGCCAGGGTGCCGCTGCGCGGCCGCATGGGGACCGCCTGGGACATCGCCAATGCGGCGCTGTTTCTCGCCTCGGACGAGGCCAATTTCATCACCGGCGTGGCCCTGCCGGTCGACGGCGGCCAGTTGGCGCGGATCGGCTGAGCACACGGAGAAGGGCGATGACGGAGTGCAAGACCGGGGCCGAGCATCTGGCTTCGCTCAGGGATGGGAGGGCCGTCTATATCGACGGCGAGCGGGTCGCCGACGTCACCACCCACCCGGCCTTCGCGAACGCCGTCCTCTCGGCGGCCGCGCTCTACGATGTCCAGGCACGGCCGGAAAATCTCGACTGGATGACCTTCGCCCCGTCCGGCGGCGGGCGGCGCGTCAACCGCTGCTGGCAGATTCCGAGGAGCCGCGAGGAGCTGGTGGCGCGCCGGCGCGCGCTCTCCGCCTGGGCCGAGCATTCGGCCGGCTTTGTCGGGCGTGCGCCGGACCATGTCGCATCGAGCCTGTTGGGCCAGGTCGTCGGCATCGACGTGTTCCGCCGCCACGGCGCGGCGCGAGCCAAGGCGCTCCTCGATTATTTCGATTACGCGAGCGGCAACGACCTCTATCTGAGCTATGTCATCATCAACCCGCAGGCCGACCGCTCAAAGCCGTGGGGCGCGCAGGACGCGGACCTCGTCGCCCGGGTCGTCGACGAGGACGGCGGCGGCATCACCGTGCGCGGCGCCAAGATGCTCGGCACCAGCGCGATCATGGCCAACGAGATCCTCGTCGCCAATCTGCAGCCGCTGCGCCCGGGCGAGGAGGATCTGGCCGTGTCCTTTGCCGTCCCGATCGCGACGCAAGGGCTCAAACTGCTGTCGCGCAAATCCTATGAGGCGGCCGCCGTCTCGCTGTTCGACAACCCGTTGTCGGCGCGCTTTGACGAGAACGACGCGCTCCTCTGGTTCGAGGACGTCAAGGTTCCGTGGGAGCGGGTCTTTGTCTATCGCGACACCGACATGTGCCGCGCCCAGTTCCACGACACGCTCGGCCACACCTTTCAGAACTACCAGGCGCAGATCCGCCTCTCGGTCAAAATCCGCTTCCTCGCCGGGGTCGCGCACCGGCTCGCCGAGACGATCGGCATTGCCGGATTGCCGCCGGTGCGCGAGCAGCTCGGCTGGATCGCCGCCCAGGCGGCGATGGTCGATGGGCTCGTGTGCGGCATGGAGGCGGCCGGCCATGTCGAGAACGGCGCCTTTGTCCCCGACAAGCACCTGATGTATGCGGCGCAGGTGCTGACCCAGGAACTCTATCCGCGCCTCGTCGAAGCGATCCGCGGGCTCGCCGGCGGGGCCTTGATCATGCTGCCCTCCTCGGCGCGCGACTGGAAGAACCCCGAGATCGCAGAGATCATCGCCAAGACCCAGCGCTCTCCTATTACCCCAACCCCGCGCGAGCACGGCTCGCGCGGGGACCTCAAGAGCGCCGAAGAGCGGGTTCGCTTTCTGAAGCTCGCCTGGGATGCGATCGGTTCGGAATTCGGCTCGCGCCACACCCAATACGAGATGTTCTATGCCGGGGCGCAGTTCGTGACCCGCGGCCACAGCTTCCGCACCTATGATTGGGCCGCCGCCGACGCCCTGGTCGCGCGCCTGCTCGCCGGCGCCGCTCCGACGGACGCGCCGTAGGCAGATTTCGGGCTGCTCATCTACACATGTCTTCACGTGCTTCTCCTTTCTCCCCTCTCCCCCCGCCTGCGGGGGGAGAGGGCAGGGTGAGGGGGGCAAAGGCGGACTCTGCCCTCTCCGGCCCCCTCACCCCTCCCTCTCCCCCGGCCGGCGGGGGAGAGGGTGAAAGGGGAGCGGCGGCGCGGCGCCGGCTGATCCTCGCCGCCTCGTTGATGGCCACCTTCATGGCCGCGGTCGAGAGCACGATCGTCGCCACCGCGATGCCGACAATCGTCGCCGATCTCGGCGGCTTCCGCCTGTTCAGTTGGGTGTTTGCGGCCTATCTGCTGACGATGGCGGTCAGCGTCCCGGTCTATGGCCGCCTCGCCGACATCTACGGCCGCAAGCGGGTGTTCTTTGTCGGCACCGGCATCTTTCTGGTCGGCACGAGCTTGTGCGGGCTGGCCTCGTCGATGACGGCGCTGGTATTGTTCCGCGCCCTGCAGGGGCTCGGCGGCGGCGCCATCCAGCCGATCACCAGCACCGTCGTCGGCGACATCTACACCCCGGCCGAGCGGGCTCGGGTGCAGGGCTATATTTCGAGCGTGTTCGGGATCTCGGCGATCGTCGGCCCGGCCTTGGGCGCGTTCATTGTCGAGAACCTGCACTGGTCGTTGGTGTTCTGGGTCAATCTGCCGATCGGCGCGGCGAGCCTCTTGATGTACGGGCTGTTCCTGCACGAGCGGGTGAAGCCGCGCGGGCGCCGCATCGATTATCTCGGCAGCGTCCTCCTGGCGTTCGGCATCGGCGCCTTGATGCTGGCGCTGGTGCAGGCGCGCGCCCTCGGCGCCTGGCGCGGCGGCGCCGTTGCCTTTTTGGGGCTGGCCGCGCTCGTCGGCCTCGCGGTGCACGAACGCCGCACGCCGGAGCCGATCGTGCCGTTCCGGCTGTGGCGCAAGCGCGTCATCGCGCTCGGCAATCTCGGTGCGTTCGGGACCTTTGCGGCGATGATGGGGGTCAGCGCCTTTCTGCCCGCTTATGTCCAGGGCGTGATGGGCAAGAGCCCGGGGGTCGCGGGGTTCGCCCTCGGCTGCCAGTCGGTCAGTTGGACAATAGCGACCTTTGCCACGGCGCGGATCATGATCCGCTATTCCTATCGCGCCTCGGCTGCGACCGGCGGGGTGTTGCTGCTGCTCGGCGGCGCCATTCTCGCCGTGATGCAGCCGTCGAGCGGCGTTCTGTGGGCGGTCGCCGGCTCATTGGTCACGGGTCTCGGCATCGGGTTCTGCTCGCCGGCTTTTCTGGTCTCGATCCAGGCCAGCGTCGGCTGGGACGAGCGCGGCGCCGCCACCGGCTCCAACATGTTCATGCGCATGCTCGGCCAGTCCTGGGGCGCGGCCCTGTTCGGCGCGATCGTCAATTTTGCGGTCTATCGCCGCCTGCCCGGAGCCGGCGATGCGGTCAACCGGTTGTTGGAGCCAAGCCTGCGCCAAGGCCTCGGCGCCGCCGAGATCGCCCGCCTCAGCGACGCGGTCGCCGCCGCGATCCACGAGGTTTACCTGGTCGTCGCCGTGATTGCGGCCCTCACCTTGGCGATCTCGTTGTTCTATCCGGCGGGCTTGAGCCCGACCCGCCCGCGCGCCGAGCGGAGAGCGGAATAGCGCAGAGGCTGGGCAAGAATCGGCGAGAAAAAGCTGCATCGGCTGTGTGCATGCTTCGAGACGCGCCCTAAAGGGCGCTCCTCAGCATGAGGGTGTCTTTGATGGCAATTAAGAAAAGTCCTCATCCTGAGGCGACTCGCGAAGCGAGGCCTCGCCCTTCGAGACGCCGCCGCCAAGCGGCGGCTCCTCAGGAGACCCGTGGCACTGATCCAGCGGAAATCCGAATTCTTGCCCAGCCTCGCAGCGCATTCCGCCATTGCCGCCCATGGCCTCGCCGAGGCGGCTTTTCTGCCTGACACCGCAGGATTGCTTCATCCGCCCTTAACCAATCGCGGTCAGAACTACGGACAAACTTGCGGATTGTTTGCCGGTCGTGCGAGATCGCTCCCTATCGGCGGCTGGATGCCCCCGAGAAGACTTTACGGCCACGAGACGTCGCCTTGCCGGCGTCGGCCTTTCCGCGTCTCTTGCCGCGCTCCTCGCTGCCTCTTTTGTCTTCTGGGATCTCTATCCCGGCGCAGGCGTCGCGGTCGCAGCCCTCGGCTGCGCCTTTCTGCTCCACCGCGAACGCGCTGCGCGCTGCCGCGCCGAAGCGGCGGCAGAAGAGGCCCGCCATCTCGCCCGGGAGACCGCACGGCAGCTCAGCGAAATCCAGCGGGTCGGCAAGGTCGGCTACTGGATCACGGACGAGGCCGGGCAGACCACGACCTGGTCGGCGCAGATGTTCGAGCTTGCCGGCATTCCGCCAAAACCGGTCTTGCCGGTCGAAGAGACGCGCGCCTTCGCCCATCCGGACGACCTCCCCGCCTTTCTGGAGGCGCGCCGGCGCGCGGTCGAGACGCGGACCACGGCAAAGGTCGAGCACCGCTGGGTGCGGCCCGACGGAGAGATCCGCTGGGTCCATACCGAATTGACCGCGCAATACGATGTCGCGGGAACCTGTCTCGGCCTGTTCGGCGCGACCCAGGACATCACCGATCACAAGCGCGCCGAGCAGCAATTGGTCGACGCGATCGAAGCGATCTCGGAAGGGTTCGTGTTGTTCGACCGCGACGACCGCTATGTGCTGACCAATACGCGATACCGCGAGATGCTTCCGAATATGGCGGATGTATTGGCTCCCGGCACGCCTTATGAAACCATGCTGCGCGCCGGGGTCGAACGGGGCGTGTTCGTCGTCCACGGCGACCCGGAAGAATGGCTGCGCCGGACCGTCGCCTGGCACCGCTCGGCCGGAAAACCCCTGGAGCGGCAGCGCGCCGACGGGTGCTGGACGCGGCTGACCGAACGGCGCACGCGCGACGGCGGGATCGTCGGCATCCGCACCGACATCACCGAACTCAAGCAGGCCGAGGAGGCGCTGAAGGCGGCGCGGCAGCAACTGGTCGACGCGATCGAATCGATCTCGGAAGGCTTTGTCTTGTTCGATCGCGACGACCGCTATGTGCTGACCAATACGAAATACCGCGAGATGTATCCGGATATGGCGGATACGTTCGCGCCCGGGACATCTTACGAAGCAATGGTGCGCCTCGGCATCGAGCGCGGGACATGGACGGTCGACGGCGATCCCGAGGCGTTCGCGCGCAGAATCATCGAATGGCATCACGCCTGCGCCCGGCCGATGGAACGGCAATTGCGCGACGGCCGCTGGATACGGGCAACCGAACGGCGCATGCGCGACGGCGGGATCGTCGGCATCCGCACCGACATCACCGAACGCAAACAGGCCGAGGAAGCGCTGAAGGCGGCGCGGCAGCAACTGGTCGACGCGATCGAATCGATCTCGGAAGGCTTTGTCTTGTTCGACAGCGGCGATCGCTACGTGCTGACCAACAGCAACTACCGCCGCCTCTATCCCGGCATCGCCGATCTGTGCGAGCCCGGCGCCGACTTTGCGACGGTGATGCGCGCCAATATCGAACGGGACCTGCACGAGTTCGGCCCCGAAGGCGGCGAAGTCTGGTTGGAAAAGCTGCTGGAATGGCATCGCGCCTGCGCCGAGCCGATGGAGCAGCCCTTGAAGGACGGCCGTTGGGTGCGGGCGGTCGAGCGGCGCACGAGCAGCGGCGGGATTGTCGGCATTCGCACCGACATCACCGCGGTCAAGCGCGCCGAAGCCGCGCTGCACCAGCGGGTCGCCGACCTCGAACAGGCGCGCGCGCAATTGACCGCGATGGCGGCCGATCTGGCGGCGGCGCGCGACGCCGCCGAGGCGGCGAACCGGACCAAGTCGGAATTCCTCGCCAACATGTCGCACGAGATCCGCACCCCGATGAACGGCATCATCGGGATGAACGGTCTCCTGCTGCAGACCCCGCTGACCGCGGAACAGCAGGACTATGCGGTTGCGGTGCGCGACAGCGCCGAGGCGCTGTTGACGGTCATCAACGACATCCTCGACGTCTCAAAGCTCGAAGCCGGCAAGGTCGCGCTCGAGGTGATCGATTTCGACCTCGTTGACACCGTCGAGTCGGCGGTCGCCCTGTTCGGGCCAAAGGCGAACGAGAAAGGTCTTGAACTTGCCGTCTTGATCGAGCCGGCCGTACGCGCCGGGTTTCGCGGCGATCCGACCCGGCTGCGCCAGATCCTGCTCAATCTTGTCGGCAACGCCGTCAAATTCACCGATCGCGGCAGCGTTTCCGTCCAGGTCGGGACGGCACCGCAGCGCGGCGGCGGGCCTCCTCGGATGCGCTTTGCGGTCGCCGATACCGGCATCGGCATGAGCGAGGAGGCGCGCGCGAAACTGTTCCAGAAATTCACCCAGGCCGACGGCTCGATCACGCGCCGGTTTGGCGGTACCGGCCTCGGTCTCGCCGTCGCCAAACAATTGGTCGAATTGATGGGCGGCGAGATCGGGGTCGAAACCGCCCCGGGACAGGGCAGCCGGTTCTGGTTCGAGATCCCGCTGCCGCCAGCCGCCAACCCGACGATCGGCCGCCGGGCATTGCCCGAAACGCTGACCCAGTTGCGCGTCCTGATCGTCGACGACGTCGAGATGAACCGGCGGGTCTTGACGGCGCAGCTCGGCGCTCTCGGCATTGCCGCCGCGGTCGCGACCGACGGCCTGGCCGGGATGGCCGCATTGGAGCGGGCCTGGCAGCGGGGACGGCCGTTCGATCTCGTCATCATCGACCAGATGATGCCGGGGCTGTCGGGCGATGTGCTGGTGCGCTGGATCCGCGAGCGTCCCGAGATCGCCGAAACCAAATTGCTGCTCGCGTCTTCGGGCGGCACCTACGCGCTGCCGCCCGAGGCGCTGACCACGGCCGATGCGGTCCTGACCAAGCCGATCCGGGAACAATCGCTGCTCGACGCCTTCGTCCGGCTGTTCGGCTCCTCCGCCGCGCCGGCGGATGCGCCGGACGTCGGCGCGGTCCGGCCGGAGGCGGCGTCGCCGATGCGCATCCTTGTCGCCGAGGACAACAAGATCAATCAGCAATTGACCGCACTGATGCTGCGCCACGCCGGGCACGAGGTCGATGTCGTCGAGAACGGCGAGGAGGCGGTCGCAGCGGTGGCGAGCGGCGCTTACGACGCAGTCTTGATGGACGTGCAGATGCCGGTCCTTGACGGCGTCCAGGCGACGGAGCGCATTCGCGCCCTCCCGCCCCCGGCCCGAGACGTGCGGATCATCGCGATCACCGCGCATGCAATGGCCGGCGCCAGCGAGCAGTACCTGCAGGCGGGGATGGACGATTATCTGGCGAAGCCGATCGAGGCGCGCGTGCTCTTCGCCAAGCTCGCCGGCCTGTGTCCGCAGCCCGAACACAGCCCGGAGGCGCCCGATCCGGCGCTCGACCGCAGGCAATTGGAATCGCTCGCGGCGCGTCTGCCCAATGAGGGGGTGCGCCGGCTCCTCGCCGCGTTCCTCGACCAGATCGCCGCGCAGATCCCGGCGATCCGCACCCTGTCGGACGCCGGCGACCTCGCCGCGCTCGCCTTCGAGGCGCACAGCCTCGCCGGCTGCGCGGGCAATTTCGGGATGCTCAAACTCAGCCGTCTCGCCCGCGACCTCGAAGCCGCATGCAAGGGGGCGGATGCGGAAAGCGCCGCGCGCGCGCTCGCTCCCCTGGAAGCGGCGGCAGCGGAGGCCGCCGCCGGATTGCGCGACTGGCTGGCGAATGACGGAGCTTGCGACCCCGCCCCGCCCCGGCAGGCGGCGCGCGCGTGAAGCCGTAGGGTGTGGGATACGGCGGCCTCGGCCGCACGCGTGCTTCGAGACGCGCCCTAAAGGGCGCTCCTCAGCATGAGGATGTGCTTGATGGCATTAAGAAGATCCTCATCCCCGGCCTTCGCCGGGGCAGGCTCTGAGGCGCCTCGCGAAGCGAGGCCTCGCCCTTCGAGACGCCGCCGCCAGGCGGCGGCTCCTCAGGAGACGCACGGCGCTGATCCAGCGAACTACCCGGCGGCAGGGCGGCGCGGGCAGCTGCGCGAGAGCGCAAAGCGCTCGGCGAGGCGCTGCGCCACGCGCGGGCTGACAAAATGCGAGACGTCGCCGCCCAAGGCGCCGATCTCCTTGACAAAGCGCGACGAGATGAACTGGTAGCGGTCCGAGGCCATCAGAAACAGGGTCTCGATCTGCGGATTGAGCCGGGCGTTCATCCCGGTCATCTGGAACTCGTACTCGAAATCCGACACCGCCCGCAGCCCGCGCAGGATGACGCTGGCCCCGACCGCTTCGGCAAAATGCATCAGCAGCGTATCGAACGCCCGCACCTCGATGCGCGCGGCCGCGCCGTCGCCGAGATGGGCGATCTCCTCGCGCACGATCGCAACCCGCTCGTCGGTCGAGAACAGCGGGCCTTTGCCGTCGTTGCGGGCGACTCCGATGATCAGCCGGTCGACGACGCGCGCCGCCCGGCGGATGATGTCGGTGTGCCCGTTGGTGATCGGGTCGAAGGTGCCGGGATAGATCCCGACCCGCTCCTCGGTCATGCCGGCCTCTCGTTGTCCTGCGCCTCCGGCGCCGAATCCTCGGCGCTGTCCGCCGCGGCGTCGCTGTCGCTGTCGTCAGAGCCCTCTGGGGAAACCTCGGGAAGCCGCGCCGCCGAGACCACCCGCTCGCCGTCGCCGAGCTTGAAGATCACGACCCCCTGGCTGCGGCGCCGGGCGATGCGGATGTCGTGGACCGGGCAGCGGATCACCATGCCGCCGTCGGTCACCAGCATGACCTGGTCCTTCTGGCCGACCGAGAAGACGGCGACAATCGCGTCCTGGCGGCGGCTCAGGTCCATGTTGTCGATGCCCTGACCGCCGCGTCCGGTGATCCGGTAGTCATAGGCCGAGCTGCGCACGCCGAACCCCTTCTCGGTCACGCTCAGCACAAATTCCTCGCGCCCGGCGAGGGCGGCAAAATCCTCTTCGGAGATCGTCCCCGCTTCGCCCCCCTCTTCGCCGTCTTCGGGCTCGACGAGGGCGGCGGCCTCGCTCTCTTCGCCCATCTGGCGCCGGCGCCGGGCGGCGAGGCTCAGATAGGCGTCGCGCTCGTCGGGCAGGATCTCTTCGTGGCGCAGGATCGACATCGAGATGACCGCGTCGCCTTCTTCCGTCGGGGTCCCCGCGCGCTGTGCGCGCGGGGCGAGGGCAAGTTTGATGCCGCGCACGCCGACCGAATTGCGGCCGGAGAACACCCGCACATCGCCGACCGGGAAGCGAATCGCCTTGCCGTGACGGGTGGCGAGCAGCACGTCATGGGCCTCCGTGCACAAGGACACCGCGATCAGCCGGTCGCCGGCATCATCGCCTTCGAATTTCATCGCGATCTTGCCGTTGGCGCGGATGTCGCCGAAATCGGACAAGGCGTTGCGCCGCACATAGCCTTCCGCGGTCGCAAACAGGACGTAGAGGTCCCTCGGCGGATCCTCGGCTTCGGTCTCGTCTTCGGGGAGCGGCATTACGGTCGAGATCGTCTCGCCCGGCGCCAGATTGGGCAGCAGATTAACCATCGGCCGGCCGCGCGCCTGCGGGGTGCCGAGCGGCAGGCGGTGGACCTTGAGCTTGTAGACCCGCCCCGACGAGGTGAAGAACAGCACCGGTGCATGGGTCGAGGCGACAAAGACCTCGCTGACAAAATCCTCCTCGCGGATCGCCATGCCGGCGCGGCCGCGGCCGCCGCGCCGCTGCGCCCGGTAGGTCGACAGCGGCACGCGCTTGATGTAGCCGGAATGGCTGACGGTGACGACCATCGCCTCGCGCTGGATCAGCGCCTCGATGTCGGCCTCGAACTCGACCTCTTCGATCGCGGTGCGCCGCGGGGTTGCGAACTGCTCGCGGATCGCCAGGAGTTCGCCGCGCAAGACCTCGACGAGGCGGGCGCGCGAGCGCAGGATTTCGAGATAGGAGCGGATCTCGTCGGCGAGCCCTTCCAATTCCTCGGCGATCTTGTCGCGTTCGAGGCCGGTCAGGCGCTGCAGGCGCAGATCGAGGATCGCCCGCGCCTGCTCGTCCGACAGGACATAGCCGGCGCCGTCAGGGCTCCCGATCCCCTCCCCGCCGACGAGGGCGAGGAGCGGCGCGACCTCGCCCGCGGGCCAGGCGCGGCCCATCAATCCGGCGCGCGCCGCGGCCGGGTCGGGGGCATTGCGGATCAAGGCGATGACAGCGTCGAGATTGGCGACCGCGACGAGGAGCCCGATGAGGATGTGCGCCCGGCCGCGCGCCTTCAGCAACAAATGGCGGGTGCGGCGGGTGATGACCTCCTCGCGGAAGGCGATGAAGGCGGCGATGATGTCGCGCAGCGTCAGGAGTTCCGGCCGGCCGTTGTTGAGCGCCAGCATGTTGACGCCGAAACTCGTCTGCAGTGCGGTGTGCCGGTAGAGCTGGTTCAGTACAATGTCGGGCTCGGCATCGCGCTTCAATTCGATGACGACTCGCACCCCCTCGCGGTCGCTTTCGTCGCGCAGGTCGGCGATGCCGTCGATCAATTTTTCGCGCACGGTCTCGGCGATGCGCTCGACGAGGCGCGCCTTGTTGACCTGATAGGGGATCTCGGTACAGACGATCGCCTGGCGGTCTCGGCGCACCTCTTCGATATGCGTCTTGGCGCGCAGGATCACCGCGCCGCGACCGGTGGTGAAGGCGGCGCCGGTGCCGGCGCGCCCCATGATCACCCCGCCGGTCGGGAAATCCGGCGCCGGCACGTATTCCATCAATTCTTCGGCGGTGATCGCCGTGTTGTCGAGATAGGCGCAGCAGGCGTCGATGACCTCGCCCAGATTGTGCGGCGGGATGTTGGTCGCCATGCCGACCGCGATGCCGCTGCCGCCGTTGACGAGCAGGTTGGGAAAGCCCGCCGGCAGGACCTTGGGCTCGCGCTCGGTGTCGTCGTAATTGGGCTGGAAATCGACCGTGTCCTTGTCGAGGTCGTGCAACAGCGCGTCGGCGGCACGGGCGAGCCGCGCCTCGGTGTAGCGTTCGGCCGCCGGCGGGTCGCCGTCCATCGAGCCGAAATTGCCCTGCCCGTCGATCAGCGGCAGGCGCATCGCGAATTCCTGCGCCAGCCGCACCATCGCATCGTAGATCGCGAGATTGCCGTGCGGATGGTATTTGCCCATCACGTCGCCGACGATGCGCGCCGATTTGCGATAGCCGCGGTTCCACTCGTTGCCGTTCATCTTCATCGAATAGAGGATGCGGCGGTGGACCGGCTTCAGGCCGTCGCGGACATCGGGGAGCGCGCGCGCCACGATCACGCTCATCGCGTAATCAAGGTAGGAGCGCTTCATCTCCTCTTCGATCGCGACGCCGGTGATGTCGGGGGCGGAGGGCGGTGCGGAGGTGAGGGCCAAGGCTCTTCGATCGTCTGAGGGCAGGAATTGCGGCGATGCACGGGTGTGCCCACCGCCATGCTACATATAGTAATTTCGCCGCGAGATTACCTCATTTTCCGGGGCATACCAACGATCCGCGCGCCGCACCGGAACCGCTCCGGCTCCGTGACATCGATGGCGCAGCGGGAACACTGCACGTTTATCGACCGTAACACGCCTCGGCTTTCCGTTTCGGGTCGGACAATGCAATTTGTGGCCGCGCTGTCGCGGCGCCTCTCCGGCGGCCTGGGCCGGCGGGGGAGCGCCTTGTGGTTCTGCGCCCTCCCCGCGGCGATCGGGGCGTTCGCCCTGGCGTTGCGCCTGCACGGCCTCGGCGACAAGCCGTTCTGGCTGGACGAGATCACCAGCCTCTACCGGGCGACAAAGAGCCTCCCGGACCTCGCCCGCGACGCCGTGCACAACCGGCATTATCCGAGCTATTTCATCCTGTTGTGGCTGGTCGCGCGGCTCGGCGATTCGCAGTTTCTGCTGCGCCTGCCCTCGGCGCTGTGCGGTGCCCTCGCCGCCGCCCTCGCCGCCGTGATCGGCCGCAAGGCGGCGGGTCCGAAGAGCGGCGCCGCGGCCGGTCTATTGATGGCGCTGTCGCCGTTCGAGGTCCAGTTCGGACAGGAGGCGCGCTCCTATACGCTGACGTCGGCGCTGATCCTGATCGCCCTGTTGGGGCTCCTTACCCTCGCCCGCGCGCCCGCTGCGGCCGCGCTGCCGTGGCGGCAGGAGGGGACGCCGCGCGGCGCCTGGCTCGCCTATGGGCTGGGGACCGCCGCGGCGCTCAGCGTCCTCAACGTCGCGATCGCCTGGCTTGCCGTCGCCAACATCGCCGCAATCGCGATCGCCTGGCGCGCCGGCCCTTCGACAGGCTCAGGAGGCTGGCGCGCCTTTCTGCGCCGCTGGGGTCTCACCCAGGCGGCGGTCCTCGCGCTGTGGGCGCCCTCGCTCATCCTGGTGCTGCTGTTCAGCAAGAGCAGCCTTGCCAACGGCGCCGACTGGGCGCCGGCCGAATCGCTCAGGGCGATCTGGACGACCCTGGCGCCGGTCTACCTGCTGCGCCAGTCGGATTTCATCGTCTTCAACCTCGCCCCGGCCGCCGTGCCCGGCCTGTCCGCCGCGGTCGCGGCCCT
>DATFCQ010000185.1:0-8514 GCA_035252905.1 Allostellaceae bacterium
CGAACTGCGCCGCGGCCAGGACCGCGCTCGCCGCACCGAAGCTCAACAGAACATAGGTGCCGATCGACATCGGCGAGGTGCGGCGGAAGATCCGCAGCATGTTGTAGAAGCGCTGCGGCGTGTGCAGGTCGGCGATCAACAAGGGCGCGCCGGCCGCCGCGCCGGCAAGGGCCAGATAACGGCCTCGGCGCACGACCCCGGCGAAGCGTTCGCCGCCGGCCAGATCGGCGGCGCTGGCGAGGATCTGCGCCGCCCCGGCAAGCCCGCCGACAAAGATATAACCCGAGACCAGAACCCCCCAGGGGCTCGGCTTGACCGCAGGCTGGCCGTAATAAGTCGGCGGCTCGCCGGCTTGCCGCGCGGTCATTGCGAATTCCTTGCTGCGGCAAACAGGCCAAGGCTCGCAAGCGCCAATGCGGCGACCGTGACCAGGCCGGAGGCGAGGCCCGGCCCGGTGCGCCCGGCCGGGCGCGAGGGCGCCCGCGGCAGATTGTAGGTCTCGGGCGGTGCGGTCAGAAGGAAGAAGGCGTTGAACCGGTCGAGCCCGCCATCGGCGCCGGGGCCGCCCGGGACGCCGTAGAGAGCGGCGCTCGTCACGCCCTTCTCGTGCAGGACGGCGACGCGCCGGCGGGCATGCGCGTCGAGATCGTCGAGCGCGCCGAACTGGATCGAGTCGGTCGGGCAGGATTTGGCGCAGGCCGGTTCAAGCCCGCCTTTCAGGCGGTCGTAGCACAGGGTGCATTTATGCGCCTTGCCGTCCTCCAGGCTGACCTCGACGACGCCGAACGGGCAGGCCGGTACGCAATAGCCGCAACCGTTGCAGATGTCCTGCTGCACGACGACGGTGTCGAACTCGGTGCGGAAGATCGCGCCGGTCGGACAGGCTTCGAGGCACGGCGCCGGCGAGCAGTGCTTGCACACATCGCTCATCATCAGCCAGTGGCTCTGAAACGGCGGCATCACCGTGGCGCGTTCGCCGCCCTTGCCGATCTTTTCGATGAACTGCACGTGCCGCCAAGTCGTTGCCGACAGATCGCCGGTATTGTCGTAGCTGGTGCCGCGCAATTCGAGATCGTCGGCCGGCAGGGCGTTCCATTCCTTGCAGGCGACCTCGCAGGCCTTGCAGCCGATGCACAAGGTCGTGTCGGTGAAAAAGCCGTAGCGCCGTCCCGGCTCGACCCGCGCGCCGGCGGTCAGTTCGGCCTCGTTCGGAATCATCGATGCCAGCAATGACTCCGAATGTTCGAGGGCGCGCGGATGAACGGTCATGACCCCTCTCCGCGCCGCCCACGCTGCAGATTGCAGACGAGCGCCTTGCCTTCATGGATCGAGGTGTTCGGGTCGCCGACGATGCTGGTCAGGATATTGGCGACCTCGCCCGTGGCGTAGCCCTGCCAGCCGAAATGCCAGACCAGCCCGACCTCATGGACGGTCCGGCGGTCAAGGCGGAACGGCCGCACCCGCTCGGTGACGAGCGCCTTGACCGCGATCTCACCGCGCGGGGTGGAGACCGTGACCCAGTCGAGATTGGCGATGCCGTAGAGTTTCGCCAATTCGGGCGAAATCTCGGCAAAGCCTTCAGGCTGCAATTCGGCCGTCACCGGCACCGAGCGCGTCGGCGTGCCGCCGGCATGGTGCTCGGTCAGGCGATAGGTCGTCAATGCATAGGGGAAGCGCGGGTCCTCCGGGGCCGCCAGGGGGTTGTCGGGCCGCTGCCAGATCTTGGCGGTCGGACTGTGCTGCTGCGTGTAGAACGGGTTTTGGATCGGCGATTCGACCGGCTCGTAATGCGTCGGCAACGGCGCGTCCTTGAGCCCGGAGGGGGTGAACAACGACAATTTGCCGTCGGCGATCATGATGAACGGACAGTCGCCGCCGAGCGCCTCCATGCCTTCCGGGTCCTTCGCCCAGTCGGGCTGGTAGTCGGGCGGCTTGTCGGGGTCGAAATCGACGACGTCGGGACCGGTCCATTGCCGCTGCGCGGCGTCCCACGCGATGTAGCGCTTGCGCTCCGACCACGGGCGGCCATCGGGATCGGCCGAGGCGCGGTTGTACATGTTGCGGCGGTTGGCGGGCCACGCCCAGCCCCAGCCGAGATGCGTGCCGGGCCCCGCGGGCGGGTCGGCGCGGCGCGCCCGCGCCAGGTTTTTGTCCTCCTCGGGAAAGACGCCGCAATAGAGCCAGGCGCCGCAGGCGGTGCTGCCGTCGTCCTTCAAATCGCGGAAGCTGCCGATCTGGCGGCGCTCTTGCCAGCTGTAGCCGTTCATCTCCTTGAGGATCGCCTCGGCCGAGGGTTCCTCCTCCTCGCCCTCGACCGGGTAATCCCAGGTCAGCGCCTGGATCGCCCGGTCTTTCGGGTCGATGCTGGTGGCGTAGAGCCGTTTGAGGCGCCGGCCGAGATGGAAGATGAACCAGGTCTCCGAGCGGCTGTCACCGGGGCCGCTGACGACCTTGTCGTGCCATTGCAGCAGCCGGTGGGTGTTGGTCAGGGTGCCGGATTTTTCGGCGGCGAGCGAGGCCGGCATCAGAAACACCTCGGTCTTGATGTCCTGCGGGCGGATCTCGCCCTCGCGCACCGGGCGGCCCTTGTACCAGAACGACGCCGTCTCGGTTTCGCCGGTGTCGCGGACGACGAGCCAGTCGAGTTCGGCGAGGCCGCGCTGCACCAGGGCCGCATTATGGCCGCCGACCGCCGGGTTCTGGCCCAACAGGAAGAGGCCGCGGATGACCCCGTCGCGTATCGCCAGGGTCATCGGCAGTTGCGAATGATCGCCGACGATGCGCGGCAGCCAGTCGAACCCCCAGCCGTTCGCCTCGCTGCCATTGTCGCCGTACCAGGCACGGCACAGGCTGACCGCGTATTTCGGGAAATTGTGCCACCATCCGGTCGGGGTGCGCTCGCTGTCAATATAGTCCTTGAGCGTCTTGTGCGGCTTGTAGGCGTGTGGCTGCGGCAGATATGTCGGCAGCATGTTGTAGAGCGTCGGGATGTCGGTGCTGCCCTGGATGCTGCTGTGCCCGCGCAAAGCGAGGATGCCGCCGCCGGGGCGCCCTACATTGCCGAGAAGGCCCTGGATGATCGCCGCGGCGCGGATCATCTGCACGCCGGTCGTATGATGCGTCCAGCCGACCGCATAGCAGATCGCGCCGGTGCGCTCGCGCCCGGAATTGCGCGTCAATTCCTCAGCAATCTTCAGGAACACGTCGCGCGGGCAGCCGGTCGTGCGCTCGACCATCTCGGGCGTATAGCGGGCGTAATGCCGACGCATGATCTGATAGACACAATGCGGATGCTGCAAGGTCGGGTCGCGCGGCGGCGGCCCCTTTTCCATGCGCTTCGTCTTCTCGCTGAAGCTCTCGGTCGTGTTGACGTAATGCTCGGCCAGGGACGACGGCACGATCTCGCCCTGGTACTGCCAGGAATCGTATTTGTACGAGCGGCTTTCCTCGTTCCAGCCGGAGAAGAAGCCGTCGCCTTCGTCTGCATCCTGGAAACGCTCGTCGATGATCGTCGAGATATTGGTGTAGGCGAGAACGTAGTCCTTGAACCACAGGTCGCGTTCAAGGATGTAGTGAATGATGCCGCCGAGAAACGCGATGTCTGAGCCCGGCCGCACCGGGGCGTAGATGTCGCACAGCGCCGAGGTGCGGGTGAAGCGCGGGTCGACGTGAATGAGGGTCGCGCCCCGCTCCTTGGCCTGCAAGGCAAAGCGGAAGGCGATCGGATGGTTCTCCGCCATATTGGACCCCATCACCAGGATGCAGTCCGCATTGGCGATATCCCATTCCGGGAGCGTTGCCGCTCCCCTGCCGAAGGAGGCGCCCAAACTGGGCACCGAGGAGCTGTGTCAGACGCGCGCCTGGTTCTCGATCCACACCATGCCGAGGCCGCCGCCGAACAGCTTCTTGATCAGGTAGTTTTCCTCGTTGTCGAGGGTGGCGCCGCCCAAGGAGGCAAGCGCCAAGGTGTGGTTGACCGGCGTGCCGTCGGGAAGCGTCTTCACAAAACTCTCGTCGCGCGTCCGCTTGGCGAGAAAGGCGATGCGGTCCATCGCCCACAGGAGCGGCCGCTCCTCCCATCTGTCGCTATGAGGGGCGCGGTAGAGGATCTTGGTTAGGCGCTCGGGACTGGTCATCAGGTCGAGGGTCGCCGCCCCCTTCGGGCACAGGGTCCCCTCGTTGATCGGGCTTCGGGGATCGCCTTCGACATGGATGACCTGGCCGTCCTTGGCGTAGACGAGCTGGGCGCAACCGACCGCGCAATAGGGGCAGATGCTGGTGCCGATCGTGTCGGCCTGTTCGAGCCGCGGCCGCAATCCGCGCGACATCGTGCTCGCCGCCGCCTCGCGGCTTCCGTCCTCGCCGCGCAATTGCCGCGGCAGCGACCAGTCGCGGACAAAGCCGGCGACGCGCTCGCCGATGCTGCGCTTCAGTTTCATCCCGTCGCCTCCACGGCTTGCTGGTCGAGGGTCGAGAGCGTGTGTGCGATCGCCGCCACCAGATGATCCGGCCGGCTATAGGCGACCCGCACGCGGGTCTGCCTCGCTGCCAGCGGCGGCAGGTCTTCGGGTTCAATGGCGGCGTCGTGCGCAAGCACGAAGTGCATGACCCGGCCTGTGCCGGTCACGAGCTTGAACCGCCCCTCCTGAACCAGCGTGACGATGCCCTCGGCCGTTTCCATGCCTCGTCAACACCGGCCGGCGCGGAAGTTCCGGAAACGAGGGCGCCATAATGCCCGCCCTCCGCGGGGCATTACCTCGCAGAGGGCTATGGCTTGATATAAGTAAAGTATTACCGGGGTTGATGCGGTTGTAGCCGTCAGTTGCTCCGCCGCCGCACGGTTGTGGGATTAGGCGACCTCAAGGGCCTCGCAATAAGGGGCGAATACCCATAGCATTACGCCTTGTGAGCATCGGGCTCGACATTCGGTCCTATGGATCAGGAGGAATGGAATGGAAATCGTGAAAGACTTCAGGCGCTTTCTAATGCATGGCGACGTCATCGTCATCGCCGTCGGACTGGTCGTGGCATTGGCGTTCAGCAATCTCGTCAAGGCATTCACCGACAATATCATCAATCCGCTGATTGCCGCGGCCCAGGGCGGCGTAAAGGGTCCCGGACTGGGCTGGCAGTTGACCAGCGGCGGCGGCGTTGGCACATACCTCAACCTCGGCGCGTTCATCTCCGCGATCATCTACTTCGTCATCTTCATGGCGGTCGTGTATTTCCTGATCGTCTTGCCCTACAAGACGATCATGGCTCGCCGGGGCAAGGTCGTGTTCGGCGACCCGCCTCTGACCAAGACCTGCCCGGCCTGCCTGTCCGACGACCTCAACCCAGACGCGATCAAGTGCAAGCACTGCGGCGCGGACATCGGCCGCATCGCCGCCTGACCGGCGCGCACCGCCCTGTGCCCGCGGCACGGCAGCTCGCGAGCAAATTTGCATTACGGCGAAGGCGGCCGCGTTCACCGGCGCCGCAGCGCCGCCTCGGTGACGATAAAGTCCATCGGCACGTCGAAGGGCTGCGGGTGGATCGTGGCGATCCGCGACGCCTCGAAGCCGACGCCGATCGCCAGCGGCTTCGGCTGCAAGGCGGCCAAGGTGCGGTCGAAATAGCCGCCGCCGTAACCCAGGCGATAGCAGTCTTCGTCAAACCCGACGAGCGGCGCGAGCACGGCGTCGGGGACGACGATCTCGCGCTTCTCCGGCACCGGAATGCCCCAGACCCCGTCGACAAGCGCCTCGCCCGGCCGCCACGCGCGGTATTCGAGCGGCCCCTTTTTGTCGACGACCGCCGGCAGGGCGACCGCGGACCCCTCGGCGAGGAGCCAATCGATCAGTAAGCGCGGGTCGAACTCGGCCTTGAACGGCCAATAGACGCCGAGGCGGAGGCCGCGGCGCTCGGCGAGAAGCGTCTGCAATCGGGTCTCGATCGCCCGTCCCCACTCCCGCCGCAACGCGGCCGGCGTGCCGGTGCGCCACGCCAACAGCCGCGCCCGCTCGGCCCGGCGCCAGGGCTTCACCTCGTCAGGAGCCACCGCTCACTCCTACTCCGGGATCAGGTCGAGCACGTCCTCGCCGTCGTGCAGGCGCTCGGCCAGTGTGGTGTGAAACGCGCGCAGCCAGGCGACCATCTCCTCGGGGCTCTTCGTCGGGCGCACACCCTCATACCCATCGACGATATCGTCCATGATCAAACGCATGTTGCGAACCTCGACCCCGCCGAACGGATAATCGAACAGCAGATCGAAGTAGAACTTGGACGAGCCGGTCCGATTGCTCGGTTTGAAGCGCAGCCTTTCGATCTTCCGCAGCCAGCTACGCAATTCCCGCCGGAAGTGCTGCCGCAATTCCGGGGAGAATTCGAACCCGACCAGTTTAACCAGATGCTCGTTAATGGGATCATACAAGCCGAGAAGGATCTGCTCGACCGCCTTGCGCGGAAGGGCCATCACCATCGTTTCGTCAAGCTTCACGGACAGCCTCCCGCTCCGCCTCAGAGCCTGTTTGAGTGAGGAGCGTGGCGAAATGCGCTCCGCTTCGCTGCGCTATTCCGCCCTACGATGTTTCCGACGGACAGGGAGCGTAGGGCGGAATAGCGCAGCGTATTCCGCCGACTTCGCGACGCGAGGACAACTCAAACAGGCTCTCAGAACAGCCCGGTGACGAGGCCCTCCGGGGTCAGTTCTATGTTGTTCGCGGCCGGCACCCGCGGCAGGCCCGGCATCGTCATGATCTCGCCGCAGATCGCGACGACGAACTCGGCCCCGGCCGACAATCTGACCTCGCGCACCCCGACGATGTGCCCGGAGGGCGCCCCTTTGAGGTTGGGGTCGGTCGAGAAGCTGTATTGGGTTTTGGCGATGCAGACCGGGAAATGGCCGAAGCCCTGCGCCTCGAATTGGGCCAACTGGTCGCGCACCGATTTGTCGGCCTCGATGTCGGCGGCGCCGTAAAAGCGCTGGGCGATCGTGCGGATCTTGTCGAGGAGCGGCATCTCGTCGGGATAGAGGAAGTGCAGCTCGGCCTTGCCGCTTTCGGCCAGATCGACGACGGCGCGGGCGAGGTCGACGGCGCCCTCGCCGCCCGACGCCCAGTGATCGGCGACGACCGCCTTGACCCCCCTCTTCGCGCACAATTCCTGCAATCGGTCGAGTTCGTGCTCTGTATCGGCGCTGAAGCGATTGACCGAGACCACCGCCGGGACGCCGAACTGCTTCAGATTGGCGAGATGGCGATCGAGATTGGTGAAGCCCTGTTCGAGCGCCGCGACATTCTCCTCGCGCAGGGCCTCGCGGGCGACGCCGCCGTGCATCTTCAGGGCGCGCACGGTGGTCACCACGACCGCCGCGTCGGGCCGGAGCCCGGTCTTGCGGCACTTGATGTCGATGAACTTTTCGGCCCCGAGATCGGCGCCGAAACCGGCCTCGGTGACGACGTAGTCGGCGAGCTTCAGGGCCGAGGTGGTGGCGATCACCGAATTGCAGCCATGGGCGATGTTGGCGAACGGGCCGCCATGGATGAAGACCGGGTTGTTTTCGAGCGTCTGCACCAGATTGGGCGCAAGCGCGTCCTTCAACAACACCGCCATCGCGCCGGCGGCGTGCAGATCGGAGGCGCGCACCGGCTTGCGCTCGCGGGTCTGGCCGACGACGAGATTGCCGAGCCGGCGCTGCAGATCGTGCAGGTCGCTTGCCAGGCAGAAGGTGGCCATGACCTGCGAGGCGGCGGTGATGTCAAAGCCGTCCTCGCGCGGGAAGCCGTTGGCGACGCCGCCCAATGAATTGACGATCGAACGCAGCGCGCGGTCGTTCATGTCCATCGCCCGGCGCCAGGTGACGCGGCGCGGGTCGAGATGGGGTTCGAGCCCGTAATAGATGTGATTGTCGATCATCGCCGCGAGCAGGTTGTTGGCGGCGCCGATCGCATGCAGATCGCCGGTGAAGTGAAGGTTGATGTCCTCCATCGGCACGACCTGGGCATAGCCGCCGCCGGCGGCGCCGCCCTTCATGCCGAAGCACGGCCCCATGCTGGCCTCGCGCAGGCACAGCATTGTCTTCTTGCCGATCAGGTTCAGCGCGTCGCCGAGCCCGACGGTCGTCGTCGTCTTGCCCTCGCCGGCCGGGGTCGGCGTGATCGCGGTGACGAGCACGAGCCTCGATTTCCGCTGCGGCAACGCGCGGATATAGTCGAGCGCGATCTTCGCCTTGTAGCGGCCGTAGGGAGCGACCGCCTCTTCCGGGATGCCGAGCTTGTCCGCGGCGAGTTCGACGATCGGCCGCATCTGCGCCGCCTGGGCGATCTCGATATTGGATTTCGGGTTTTTGTGCTGCTCCTCTCCGCGCGCCACGCCGGTTCTCCTTCTCTCGTGATCGCCGGGTCTTAGCCCCATCGGGCGGGTCGACGCAACGGCCTCGACCCTCCGCGGGGGGCTCGCAGCCCGCCCGACCCGGCTCAGCGCCGTTCGGGCGGTGCCGGCCGCAGCGCCGGCAGTTCCGGCGCGGGCGGGGCC
>DATFCQ010000186.1:0-2576 GCA_035252905.1 Allostellaceae bacterium
GCAACGCCGCGGTTGCCGCCGCGTCGCCGGGAACGACACCGTAGACCGCCCGCGCCCGTTCCGGCGAGACGAGACCGGCCCCGACGTCTTCGGAGACCGCCTCGGGGTCGCGCTCCAGCGGATCGCCGAACCCGCCGCCGCCTCCGCCCCACAGCCGGATCACCTCGCCGAGCGCCGGGCGATAGACCGTGCGTTTGCCGATGTCGTGCGGCTCCCTGCCGGGCCGGACGCCGATGCAGCCGCTCGCCGTGCCGGCCCCGCCGCCCGCCGCCCCCCAGCTCGTGAAATGGTGGCGGTCCTTGCCGCGCATGACGACGACCGCGCTCGGGTGGCGGATTTCGAGCTCGTATTCGACCCCGAACCCGCCGCGCTTGCGGCCCGGTCCCTCGCTGTCGGGGGTGAGGCCAAAGCGGCGCACCAGCACCGGCGCCTCGGCTTCGAGCACCTCGACCGGCACGTTGCGCAGAAAAGCGACGCTCATCTCCGCCCCGGAAATGCCGTCGCGCTCGGCGCTGGCGCCGGAGCCGCCGGAGACCGGGTTGGCGACGACGACGCGGCCGGAAGCGCCCAGTTCCGAGGTCGAGACGTAGCTGACCACCAGGACCCCCGAGCCGCCGACCGGCACCTCGCCCGGCATCGCCCGGTTGAGCGCGCCGAGCACGAGGTCGTGGACCCGCATCGCGGTCGTGAAGCGCATGCCGCAGGCGGCCGGAAAGGCGGCATTGACGACCGAGGCCTCGGGCAGGACGAGGTCGATCGGGCGCAGAATGCCGGCATTGATGTGGATCGCCTCCGAGCGGGTCACGATCATGTTGACCAGCGCCATCGCCAGAAACGGGTGGTGCGGCATCGACCCGGTCGGCAGGTTCAACGCGGCGCGCACCTGCGGGTCCGAGCCGGTGAAGTCGAGCGTGACCGTGCCGTCGCCCGACGCGGCAAGTTCGACCTGGAGGCGCACCGGCACGTCGCTGACGTAATCGTCTTCGAAATATTCGGTGAACGACCAGCGCCCCGCCGGGATCTGCGCCAGGACCTGGCGCGCGAGGCGCTCGCTGCGGTCGAGCGTCCCGTACATCGCCCGCGCGACCGTGTCGTGGCCGTAGCGCAGGGCGAGCCGCACGAGACGCTCCTCGGCCTTGGTCAGCGCTGCGACGCAGGCGGTCATGTCGCCCCAGTTGAGCTGCGGGATGCGGCAATTGTCGGCGAAGACGTACCACAATTCCTCATTGAGCGCGCCTTGCCGGAACAGTTTGACCGGCCGCAGGCGCAATCCCTCCTGGAACACCTCAGAGTTCTGCATGTCGATGCTGCCCGGCGCGTAGCCGCCGACATCGGTGCAGTGGATGAAGGACCAGGCAAAGCAGAACAATTCGCCGGCGACGAAGACCGGGCGGAACAGATAGAGGTCATTCAGATGCATGACCATGCCGCCGGTCGCATAGGGATCGTTGGTGATCAATACGTCGCCCGGCTCCCATTCGCAGGCGCGGGTCGCCGCATGCATCTGGACCCCCATCAGCGGCGTCGCGCCGCTGCCATAGGGATAGGCGAACATCTCGCCCTCCGGCGTCACCAGGGCGACGCCGAAATCCTGCGTCTCCTTGACAAAGGTCGTGTGCGAGGAGCGCAAGACGATCCATGCCATCTCGTCGACGACGGCCTTGAACAGATTGGCGAAGATCTCGACGCCGATGGCGTTTTCAGAAGCCGATGCCGTCATGGTCGGATCACCTCGTCATCTGCTGCGTTCGAGCACGAGCGCGCCCGAACCCACGCGTCTCGCCTCCCAGCCGGGCGGGACCAGGGTCGTCGTGTCCATCTGATCGATGATCGCCGGACCGATAATGCGCTGTTCGCGGCCGAGCGCGGCGCGGTCGTAGAGCGCGGCGGCCGTCTCGCGGCCGAACAGGCGGATCGGGCGGGTGCCCGAGGCGGCCCCGCCCGGACCCGGCGGCAAAGGCAGGATCGGGGGCTTTGGCGTCACGCCGAGAATATGGGCGCGCAACTCCTTAAGCCAGATCTCAGCCGCCTCGTTGGCGTGGCCATAAGTGGCCCGGTGGGCGGCGTGGAAGGCGGCGCGCAGATGCGCGAGATCGCCGGCGGCAAGCCGATGCCGGTCGAGCGGCACGGTCACGTCATAGCCCTGCCCGTCATAGCGCATGTCGGCGGCCCATGAGATCCGGCTCTCGGCGACCGCGATCGCCGCGCTCTGCTCGGCGATCCAGGCCTGCGCCTCTTCTTCGAGGGCGGCAGAGGCGTCGGCGAGCCGCCCCGGCGCCAGATCGCCGAGCCTTGCATAGACCGGCGCGACGAGATCGCCTTCGAGGTCGGCGCGCGCCGCGCCGAGCGCCGACAGCGCCCCGGGAAAGGGCGGGATCAATACGCTTTCGATCGCGATCTCCTCGGCCAGCAGCGCCGCCAATAGCGGACCCGCCCCGCCGAACGCGACCATGCGGAAGCGCGGCGCGTCGACGCCGCGGCGGGCCAGCACATTGGCGGCCTCGGCCGCGGTCAACGCCACCGCGACGCGGATCGCCCCGTCCGCGACCTCCTCGACGGTGCCGCCAAGCGCGTCG
>DATFCQ010000187.1:0-3082 GCA_035252905.1 Allostellaceae bacterium
GCCCGCGTCGTCACGGCGCCGCGCGGCCGCGGCACGCAACTCCTGGCCGGCGCCGCCGCCGCGACCGGCAATTGGCTGTTGTTTGTGCACGCCGATTGCCGCCTCGACAGAGGCTGGGAGCGGGCGGTCGCCGCTTTTGTCGCAAGGCCGCAGGCGGCGGAGCAGGCCGGCTACTTCGATCTTGCGCTTGACGACGCGGCGCCGGCCGCGCGGCGGCTCGAACGGATCGTCGCCTGGCGCTGCCGCCTCTTCGCCCTGCCCTATGGCGATCAGGGCCTGCTGATCGCGCGCCCTCTTTATGACGCGATCGGCGGGTTCCGGCCGGTCCCGCTGATGGAAGACGTCGACCTCGTGCGCCGGCTCGGCCGCCGCCGGCTCGCCCGCCTCGGCGTGCCGATCCTCGCCTCGGCGCGGCGCTACCGGGGCGGCGGCTACCTGCGCCGGCCGCTCTTCAACCTCTTCTGCCTCTCGCTCTATTTCGCCGGGGTGCCGCCGCGGCGGATCGCCCGGCTGTACGGCTGATGCAGAAACACCTGATCCTGTTTGCCCGCGTTCCGCGGCTCGGCGACGGCAAAAAACGGCTCGCCCGCGACATCGGCGTGGTCGCGGCCGTGCGCTTCGAGCGGGCGATGATCGCGCGCCTGTTGCGCCGGCTCGGCGGCGACCGGCGCTGGCGGCTCTCTCTCGCGGTGACGCCGGAACGGGAGATGCCTCGCGCGCGGCGGTGGCGGCACGGCGCCGCCGTCATTCCCCAGGGGGCGGGCGATCTCGGCCGGCGCATGCGCCGCGCTTTGAGCGCGCCGCCGCCGGGACCCGTCGTGCTCGTCGGCGCCGACATCCCGGCATTAGAGGCGCGCCACATCGCCGCCGCCTTTCGCCTCTTAGGCCGGCACGATCTCGTCTTCGGGCCGGCCGCCGACGGCGGCTTCTGGCTCGTCGGCGTGCGCCGCCGGCCGCGCCTGCCGCCGCTGTTCGCGGCGGTGCGCTGGTCGACGCACTATGCGCTGGCCGATACAATCGCGGGGCTGCCGCGCGGCGTCTCGGTCGGCTTTGTCGAGACCCTCGAAGACGTCGACGACGGCGCCGCCTATCGCCGCCTGCGCAACCGCCTCACCCTTTGAGATGCTCCTGGAGCCGCGGCATCAATTCGACGAAATTGCAGGGGCGGAAGCGGTTGTCGAGCTGGTGGACGAGGATGCCGTCCCAGGCGTCGCGGCAGGCCGAAGGCGAGCCCGGCAAGGCGAACAGATAGGTGCCGCCGGCGACCCCGGCGGTGGCTCGGCTCTGGATCGTCGAGGTGCCGATCTTGTCGTAGCTGAGCCAGCGGAACACTTCGCCAAAGCCGGGGATCTCCTTTTCATAGACGCCGTGAAAGGCCTCCGGGGTCACGTCGCGGCCGGTGACGCCGGTGCCGCCGGTGGCGATCACGACGTCGATCTGGGGATCGGCGATCCACGCCCTGAGTTGCGCGGCGATGTCGTCCTTCTCGTCGCGCAGGATGCGGCGGGCGACGATCCTGTGGCCGGCGGCCTCCGCCAGTTCGGCGAGGGTGCGGCCGGAACGGTCCTGCGCCTCGTCGCGCGTGTCCGAGACCGTCAGAAGCGCGATGTTGACGGGCAGAAACGGGCGGGTCTGATCGAGCCGGCCTGGCATGGCGGGATGCTCCATAGTTCGGACCGTCAAGATAATCCGCGACGACAGAGGCGACCAGACGCCTCGTCCGGTCCGTCAAGGTTCAGCGCACCCGCGCGTAGCTGAAGCAGTCCCGCGGCTCGGGGCCGATGTTGGGGTTCAGGATCCAGCGGCGCAGGACGCCCTCGTACTGCAGTCCGGCTTTTTCCATGACCCGGGCGGAGGCGCGGTTGTCGACGTCGCAGACGGCGCCGATCCGCCAGATCGCAGGCTGCATCGTGGCCCACTCGGCGACCGCGGCGAGCGCCTCGCTCATCAGGCCCTGCCCCCAATGAGGCCGTGCTAGCACATAGCCGCAATCGAGCCGGTACGGCTCGGGCCGGCGCAGACCGAAGGCGCCGATGAGCCGCGCGTCGGCGCGGTCGATCAGGACATAGGTGCGGTCGCGATCCGCCGGCGCCGCCAGGGAGCGGGCGATATAGGCTTCGGTGTCGGCGAGCGTGCGATGCGGCCGCCAGGTGACAAACCGGACCACCTCGGGGTCCTGCGCATAGCCGGCAAAGATGGCAGCGGCATCGCCCGGGGCGATCGGGCGCAGGATCAGGCGGGCGGTCGCGAAGCGGTCGGGCAGCATCGGAGCCGGGCTTTCATTCCGGGTGCAGCACTTCGTCGAGGCGCTGCTTCAGCGCCAGCAGGTCGCGCCAGGCTTCGCGCTTGCGCTCGGGAGTGCGCAGCAGGAAGGCAGGGTGGTAGATCGGCAGGGTCGGCAGCGGCCGGTCGAGACCGGGCAGGGCAAGTTCGAACCAGCGGCCGCGCAGCCGGGTGATGCCTTCCCGTTGCGGCAATAACGCGCCGGCGGCGGTGCCGCCGCACAAGACCAGCAGCTTCGGCTTGACCAGCGCAATGAGGCGCAGCACGAAAGGCAGACAGGCGGCGATCTCGGCGGCGGTCGGCGTGCGGTTGCCGGGCGGGCGCCAATAGACGACATTGGTGATCAACACGCTCTGCCGGTCGAGCCCGATCGCCGCCAGCATGCGGTCGAGGAGTTGGCCGGCGCGGCCGACAAAGGGCCGGCCGGTGCGGTCCTCCTCGGCGCCCGGCCCCTCGCCGATAATGATGACCGGCGCCGTCGGGTTGCCGTCGATAAAGACGGTGTTGGTCGCCGTACGCTTCAACGCGCAGCCCTCGAAACGGGCGACGGCATCGGCGAGCGCCGCGACCGTGTCGGCCTGGGCCGCGAGCTGGCGGGCCGATTGCGCCGCCTCGCCGGCGGAGGCGGCAAGAGCGGCGGGCGGGGTTGCCGCAACCGCAGCGGGCGCCAACAAAAGGTTCTGGGGTGCGGGCGCGTCAGGCGGCGGCGCCAGACGGTTCTGCGGCACGGCCGCGATCGCCTCGTCGGCGCCCATCTCGATATACCAGCGCAACAGCGCCGCCGCCTCGCGGTCCTGCA
>DATFCQ010000188.1:0-31531 GCA_035252905.1 Allostellaceae bacterium
CGCCCTACAGTTCTGCGTAGGGCGGAAAAGCGCAGCGCATTCCGCCGACTTGGCTACGCCGCATCCTTGTCCAGCAAGGCCGCGACGATTTCGAGCATATGACGGATCGAGATCGGCTTGGCGATATAGGCGCTGCAGCCGTTATCGAGGGCCTTCTTCTCGTCCTCGCGCATCGCAAAGGCGGTGATTGCGACGATCGGGATGTTTCTGGTCCCGGGCTCCCGGCGCAGCCAGCGGGTCACTTCCAGCCCCGAGATGTCGGGCAATTGCAGATCCATCAGGATCAGATCGGGCCGGTCCTGCCGTGCCAGATGAAGCGCCTCAAGCCCGTCGCCGGTCTGCAAGGTCTCGTATCCGTGGGCTTCGAGCAGATCCCGCAGCAATTTCAGGTTGAGCGGATGATCCTCGACGATCAGGATGCGTCGGCGCCGGGCGACCTCTTCGGCCTGTGGCTCCTTGGCAGGACAACAACTCATCGGCGCCTCGCCCCCCGTGCCGGTAATTCCCTCGGCCTTGCTCCTGCGGCCGATCGCTTCAACCCGCTTTCGCGATCGCCTGGAACCGACCCTTCCAATAGCCGCCGCGGCCGCGCCAGAACAGGACCGCCGAGGCTATTGTTGCCGCCCCGTAAAACGTCGTGATTGCGGGCAGCAGAAAGGCAAGCCGGCCTTTCCCCTGATAGATCCGCAGAATCGGAACAAACGCAATGCTCATCGCGGTCCATGAGGCCGCGCCGCACAACCGCGCAAGCGGACGTCCCGACAGCAGCAGCAGCGGCGGCGCCAGATAGGTCAGCGACAGCATCAATACCGTCAAACCCAGCATCAGCGACGAATAGCCGAGCTGGGCAAAGGCGCAGCGCGCCACCATCTGCCAGATCGCCCGAGCCGAGGCGTATTCGCGAATGCTTTGGGTTTCCGTCGACAGGCCGAGCCAGATCTTGCCCTGCTGCTTGATCAGGCCGGCCAGCGCGCAATCGTCGATGATTTCGCCGCGGATCCGCGCGATCCCGCCGATCCGCTCCAGGCTCGCGCGGCGGATCAATATGCATCCGCCGGCGGCGGCGCTGGTGCGGCGCGCCGGATCGGCCACCCAGCGCGGCGGATAGAGCTTGAAGAAGAAAAAGACGAAGGCCGGGATCAACAGCCGCTCCGACGGGCTGCGGCAGTTGAGCTTGACCATCAGCGATACGAGATCGTACCCGCCGCTCTCGGCGCGAGCGATCAGTTCGGCGAGATTGTCGGGAGCATGGACGATGTCGGCGTCGGTCAACAAGAGGTAGTCCGGCTGCAGCGGCTGCGCCGCGGCGATGCCCTGCTCGATCGCCCATAATTTGCCGGTCCAGCCGTGCGGGACCGGCGCGCCGCGGCAGATCGTCAGGCGCTCGCCGGCCCCCGACGCGGCGGCCCGCGCAATCTCCGCCGTGCCGTCATCGCTCTGATCGTCGACGAGGACGATGTGGAGACGGGGGTGGCTCTGCTCCAACAAAGAGGGGATCGAGCGGCCGATCACCTCCGCCTCGTCGCGGGCCGGAACGACGGCCACGACGGAGCGGCTCGGCCCAACCGGCGACGCCGGCGGGTCGTCCCGGCGTATGCGCCAGAACCCGCCGCGGAACAGCAGCAGATAGGCCCAGATCGCGACCGTCGCCGCACCGATGATCGTCGTCGGCAAATCCCGCCCCTCGAACGCTGCCCCGTACTGTGATACGCGCCGGCGCGGATGAAAATCCCGCTCCGCCATTCCTAGCAGAGACGAAGAACCCGACAAGCCGAAAGCGCGAGTGCAGCTGAACCGCGGCCGCGGCGCGACGTTCCGCAGCCGATGGCGCCGGGGATGGACCGGCGCGGCATGCGGCGCGATGCTGCACCGAGACGATTGCCGCAAAGGAACCGGCATGAACGCTTCCTCCTTCCGCAGCGAAGTTCTCTCCCTCCTCGGCGCGTTCGGGATCGACGCAAGCGCCCTCTCCGGCGGACCGCTCGCGGTCGTCTCGCCGATCGACGGCGGCACGGTCGCCGAACTCGTGCCGCACGCGCCGCAGGACCTCGCCGCTGTCCTCGCCGGCGCCGAGCGCGCCTTTGCCCGGTGGCGGACGGTGCCGGCGCCGCGCCGCGGCGAACTGGTCCGCCGCTTTGCCGAAAGCCTGCGCGCTCACAAGGCGGCGCTCGGCCGGCTGGTCACGCTCGAAACCGGCAAGATCCTCGAAGAGGGCCAGGGCGAGGTGCAGGAGATGATCGACATCTGCGACTTCGCCGTCGGCCTGTCGCGCCAGCTCTACGGCCGCGTCATCGCCAGCGAGCGGCCCGGTCACAAGATGCTCGAAGCGTGGCATCCGCTCGGGCCCTGCGCGATCCTGACCGCCTTCAACTTCCCGGTCGCGGTATGGTCGTGGAATGCGGCGATCGCCCTCGTCTGCGGCAATAGCATCCTGTGGAAGCCCTCGGAGAAGACGCCGCTGACGGCGCTAGCCTGCCAGGCGCTGCTCGCGCGCGCAATCGCCGGGCTCGAAGAGGCGCCCGAGGGGCTGTCGCACGTGGTCCTCGGCGGTCCGGAAATGGGCGCCGCACTCGCCGAGGACGGGCGGATCAAATTGGTGAGCGCGACCGGATCGACGCGGATGGGGCGTGCGCTCGCCCCGCGCGTCGCCGCCCGCCTCGGGCGCAGCCTGCTGGAATTGGGCGGCAACAACGGCATGATCGTGGCGCCTTCGGCCGATCTCGATTTGGCGGTGCGGGCGATCCTGTTCGCCGCGGTCGGCACCGCCGGACAGCGCTGCACGACTTTGCGCCGCCTCTTTGTCCATAACAGCCTGCGCGAGTCTCTGCTGCCGCGGCTGATCCGCGCCTGTCGCGAGGTCCCGGTCGGCAACCCGCTCGATCCCGGCACCCTGATGGGGCCGCTGATCGACGAGTCCGCCTATCTGGCGATGCAACGGGCGCTCGACGAAGCCCGCAAGGCCGGCGCCGTGATCGTCGGCGGCGAGCGCATCTGGTCCGAGCGCTGGCCCGCCGCCTATTATGTCCGCCCGGCCCTGGTCGAGATCGCCGAGCAGGCTCCGGTCGTCTGCCGCGAGACCTTTGCGCCGATCCTCTATGTGATGCCCTATCGCGACCTCGAACAGGCGATCGCGTTGCACAACGCCGTGCCGCAGGGGCTCGCTTCGAGCATCTTCACCAACGATCTGCGCGAGGCCGAACTGTTCACCGCGGCACAGGGCAGCGATTGCGGCATCGTCAACGTCAATATCGGGCCGAGCGGCGCCGAAATCGGCGGCGCCTTCGGCGGCGAAAAGGAGACCGGCGGCGGCCGCGAAGCGGGCAGCGATGCGTGGAAGGCCTACATGCGGCGGGTGACCACGACAATCAACTATTCGCGCGACCTGCCCCTGGCGCAGGGCATCCGCTTCGATTCGGCGACCGCCTGACGGCTCTGCTTGCCGCAGCGGCCGGCCCCGTGAGAGGCTCGCCGCTCACTCTCCGAAGAGGCGGTCATGGCTCTCAAGATCTACGGCATTGCGCGCTCGCGCGCCTTTCGCACGCTCTGGATGGCCAAGGAACTGGGGTTCGCCTACGAGCACATTCCGGTCGACATGGCCGATGGCGGCACCCGAAGGCCCGAATTTCTCGCGATCGACCCGAACGGGCACATCCCGGTGATCGACGATGACGGCTTCCGCTTGTGGGAGTCGATGGCGATCAACCTCTATCTCGCGAAAAAACACGGCTTGGGCGGGCTCTATCCGCAAGCTCTCGCAGATGAGGCGCGCGCCTGGCAATGGAGCTTCTGGGGGATGACCGAGATCGAGCGACCGATCCTGACGGCGCTGTTCAACCGCGCCCTCTACCCGGAGGACAAGCGCGATCGCGAGGCGGCCGACGCGGCCGAGCGCGCCCTCGCCGCGCCGCTCAAGGTCCTCGACGGCGCCCTTGCGGCAACGCCCTATCTGCTCGGCGACCGCTTCACCGTCGCCGATCTCAATGTCGCGAGCATCCTCTCCTGGGCGCGGCCGGCGCAGATCGACCTGGCGGCGGTGCCGAAACTCGCGGAGTGGCTGCGCACCTGCTCCGACCGCCCCGCCGCCCGCGCCGCCCGCGCGTTGCAGCGCTGACGCTGCGTGACAGAAACCCTCACCCGCCTCCCTCCGCTGGCGCGGAGGTCGGCACCCTCTCCCGCAATGCGGGAGAGGGGGGACCGGCCCGAAGGGCCGGTGGGTGAGGGCCAGCGTCAAATATACACCCCGCGCAACACCGCCTCGGGATAGCGCGGGCCGGCGGCGGCGCCGATCGGGATCGCGGCGGAGATGCGCTCGATCTCGGCGGGCGAGAGCCGTACCGCAAGGGCGCCCAGATTCTCTTCCAGCCGGTCGCTGTGCTTGGTGCCGGGGATGGCGACGACGTCGGGGCCTTGCGCCAACAGCCAAGCGAGCGCCAGTTGCGCCGGCGTGCAGCCCTTCTCCTCGGCGATCACCTCGATCCGGCCGGCCAGGGCGCGGTTTTTCGCGAGGTTCTCGCCGGCGTAGCGCGGATGGCGGCCGCGGGTGTCGCCGGGATCGAGCCGGGTCGGGTCCTCCGGCACGAGCCCGGTCAACAACCCGCGGCCGAGTGGCGAATAGGCGACAAAGGAGATGCCGAGGTCGCGCGTCGTCCGCCGCACCTCGGTCGCCTCAGCGCGGTAGAGCAGCGAGAACTCGCTCTGCAAGGCGACGAGCGGGTGGGTCCTGTGGGCGCGCCGCACGGTCTCGGGACCGGCCTCGCAGATCCCGAGATGCCCGACCTTGCCCTGCTCGACGAGCCGCGCCATCGCCCCGAACGTCTCCTCGATCGGCACCGAGGGATCGATGCGGTGCTGGTAGTAGACGTCGATGAATTCGACGCCGAGCCGCCTGAGGCTCGCTTCGCAGGCCTCTGCCACATATTCGGGGCGGCCGTCGACGCCGTTGGCGCCGCCCGGACGTCGGGTCTGGCCGAACTTCGTGGCCAGGACGACCTTGTCGCGCCGGCCTTTGAGCGCCTCTTTGAGCAACTCCTCGTTATGGCCCCAGCCATACATGTCCGAGCTGTCGAGATGATTGACGCCGAGATCGATCGCCCGCTGCACCAGGGCGATCCCGGCCTTGTCGTCGCTTCGGCCGTAAACGCCGGACAGGGACATGCAGCCGAGGCCGACCGCCGAAACCTCCGGCCCCGCCTTGCCGAGCCGGCGCCGTTCGATGGGGGTGGCAGCGCTCATCGCTTTCTCCTTCTTGAAATCTTATGGCTCCCGGCCAATCGCGGCGTATGATCACCGACGAGCCTAGCCGAGGACGGGAGGAGACCATGGCTTCAACGCAATCGCATGTCTATGCCGGCGCGGCGCGGTCGATGGGCGGGACGCTCGGCGGCGTCTTCCGCCAGGCCGCCGGCGAGACGGAATGGCGGCACCTGACGAACGGCCTGCCCGAAGGCACCGAAGTCCATGCCGTCACGGTCCATCCGCGTGAGCCGGACGTTGTCTATATCGGCAGCACCCAAGGGGTGTTCCGCAGTTCAAACCGCGGCGAGCGTTGGGAACGGCTCGATTTTCCCGGCGCCGCCCCCGACGTCTGGTCGGTGCTGGTCCACCCGAAGGACCCGCGCACCCTTTATGCCGGCGCGAGCCCGGTCGCGGTCTACCGCAGCGACGACGGCGGCGACCACTGGAAAAAGCTTTCCGATCCGGGCCTGCCCAATGATCGCGTTGTCATGGGTTTTGCCTGCCGGGTCATGCGGCTCGACGTCGATCCCGAACATCCCGACGAGATCTATGCAACGCTGGAAGCCAACGGGGCGATGCGCAGCCGCGACCGCGGCGAGAGCTGGGAGGATTGCACCGCCGATCTGATCCGCTTCTGCGAGGACCCGAAATATCGCAGCCGCATCGGCAGCCAGACCGAAATCGAGGGCATGCTCGACGGTCATGCGCTGGCCACCAGTGCCGCCGCGCCGGGAACTGTGTTTCTCGCCAACCGCATGGGCTTGTTCCGGAGCCCCGATCGCGGCGCGAGCTGGCAGGACATCGAGATCGGCCGCTTCTCGCCGTTGACCTACGGCCGCGACATTCGCGTCTCGCCGCACGACCCGCGCGTTCTCTACGCCTGCCTGAGCCCGGCGGCGCGCAGCTCCGACGGGGCGATCTACCGCAGCGAGGATGTCGGCCGGACCTGGCAGCGCTTCGACCGCGGGATCAAGGCCGAGGCGACGATGATGGGCGTCGCGGTGCATCCGCGCGACCCCACCCAGGTCTACGGCGTCAGCCGGGTCGGCCAGGTGTTCGGCACCCAGGACGGCGGCCGGAGCTGGCACGAGAGCCGGCTGCCCGAGGGCGTTCGCGACGTCTACGCGCTCGCCTGCGGCTGAGGGGTGCGGGCGGGCCGAGGCATCTCTCTACGGCCCGCCGCTGCTCTGCTTCGCCGCTGCGGAGGGAGTAGAATTAAACGCTGCCGCCGATGACGGCGTGCCCTTCGGCGCGCCAGCGCAGCATGCCGCCGGCGAGATTGGCGACATCGCTGAACCCGGCCTGTTGCAGGATGACCGTCGCCTGCGCCGAGCGGCTGCCGGCGCGGCAGACCGCGACGATCGGACGGTCGCGTGACAATTCGCCCGCACGCCCGGCCAATTCGCCCAGCGGGATCAGAACCGCACCGGTGATATGGCCGAGCGGACCGGTGAATTCCTCGGCCTCGCGCACGTCGAGGATCTGCACCTCCCGGGCGTGCTCTTCGAGGCCGTGCGGATCGATCTCCCAGATCCCAGCAAAGCTGTAGCGCAACGGCGCCCACAGCGGCTCGGTCGGGATCTCGCGGTCCTCGTCGGGGCGACCGCATTTGAGATTGGCCGGCACTGCGATGTCGATCTTTTTCGGGTGGGCAAGCCGCAGATTGTTCATATAGCCGGTGAAATCGCCCTCGCCGGTCTCGCCGCCGAGACGCGGGTTGAAGCGCCGCTCCTCGCCGACGCTGGTGACCGTCAGGCCGCGGTAATCATGCGCCGGGTATAACAGGCAGTCCTCGGGCAGGGTAAAGATCTGCTCCTTGATCGAGCGGTACATTGCGTGCGGGTTGCCCTGCTGGAAATCGGTGCGGCCGCTGCCGCGGATCAATAGGCAATCGCCGGTGAAGGCCATACTGCGGTCGTCGAGGACATAGGTCAGGCAGCCATTGGTGTGCCCCGGCGTCGCCCGCACTTCGAGATAGCGGTCGCCGAAGGCGACGATGTCGCCATGCGCGAGGGCGCGGTCGGCGCCCTCGCCGCCGCTCGCCGCCGACAGGGCGATCGCCGCCCCGGTTCGCCGCTTCAGAAGCCAGGCGCCGGTCACGTGGTCGGCATGGATATGGGTCTCGAGCGTTGTGGCCAGTGAAAGCTCCAGCTCTTCGAGCAGGGCCGCGTCGCGCCGCACCTGCTCGAACACCGGGTCGATGATGACCGCCGCCCGCGTCCGGCCGTCCGCAAGGAGGTAGGTGTAGGTCGAGGACGACGGGTCAAAGAGCTGCCGGAACACCAACATCGCTTCCCCCTGTTCATGGGCTGCGCGCGCCGGGCGCACTCCATGTTACGCCTGCGCCCGGCAAAAATGGAGACGTCGCGGTGGCCGTGCGTGCCGACGATGTCCCGATCGCGGCGGAGCCGGCGCACCGCCCGCGGCGGGCACTGCCGGATCATATGCCGGCAACGTCGCTCCAGATTTCCAAACGCTCCGCCACCCCATAGCAATATCGACAAATCCCAGGGGAAATATCCCAAAATTGCCTCATGCTTGAAATATTAAACTAGGTTAAAGTCTCGCCCACCTTCCAGAAATGTTAGGTTGATCCGTGCAGACGACGCTTTGTTGCGCAGCATGATTGGCGAGAGGGAGAGAGATGAGCACGCATCTTTATTTGTTTTCGATTGGTCTTGCCTGCGGGATCGGTGCGACGTCAGCCCTTGCCGCTCCATCCGTTACCTTCAGTCGGGGCGGCCATTTCGGCACTGCCAGTCCTCCGGGATTCCCCTGCGGGACCTGCGCAACGCCGGCTCCCGCGACCACGCAACCGAGCAACCAGAGCCAGCCCGCCAGCTCCCCGGGATCGTCCTCGACGCCAGCGCCAGCCTCGGCCCCCGGCGACGGCGTCATCACGGTCGGTCCGGGCGGCCAGTACCAGAGCATCAGCGCTGCGGTCGCCGCCGCCGATGCCGATACCGATCCGAGCCACTCCTACGTCATCGAGGTCATGCCGGGCACTTATACCAATGACTTTCCGACGGTCACGCGACCGATGACGATCAAGGTCAGCCCCGGTCAGGAAGGCCAGCCCGTTGTCCTGCAGGCGACCGAGAACCTGCCCAACGAAAAGGGGATTATCCTGACCTTTGCCAGCCTGACGGTGAACGGCCTGACCTTTACCGGGGCGCAGATCGACAATTCGCTGGGCGGCAACGGCGCCGGCATCCGCGACGAGAATACCGGCACGGCCAGCCTCATCGTCCAGAACAGCACGTTTACCGGCAATCAGGAGGGCATCCTGAGCGACGGCGACCTCAACGAGACGATCACGATCGTCAATTCCACGTTCAAGAATAACGGCAATCCGGACCCGGACTACTTCCAGCACGGAATTTACATCGGCCGGGCCGGCAGCCTGAACGTCAGCAACAGCCTGTTCTGCGGCCAGTTGATCGGCCATGACATCAAGAGCCGCGCCGCGGTCACGACGGTCGCAAACAACAGCATTTATCACGGACAGGAAGAGTCTACGCTCGGCTGCAATGCGGGGTCGAGCAGCTTTGCCATCGATCTGCCCAATGGCGGCGTCGCGACGATTTCCGGAAACCAGATCGTACAAGGGGCCGCCGCGCAAAACCACAATATGGTCGCCTATGGCGAAGAGGGATTGCCGTACGGCAACAACAGCGCCCTGGTGTCGAGCAATACCTTCACCAGCACCGCGGGATGGAACGCGACCGCCATCCTTGACCCCCCGTGCGTCACGATAGAATTGTCCGGCAACACCTTCCAGGGCGTGACCACGGTCGTGAACCCTCCGACCTGCGCCGCCTATCAATAATTCGGACAGACGATGAGGCGGTCCTCCCTCGAACCAGGGGCAGAAGGGGAGGACCGCGACGATCGGCCCCGCGGTCCGGCTGCGCTGCAAAGTTGTAACCCTGCGGCGCTGAGCCTATCTTGCCGCTCGCCGCGGCCGTGCCGCCGATTGCTCGGGGTGCCCCCTTGACCTCGTTCCTGCCCCTCGCCCCCTACCCGCGCCTGCGCTTGCGGCGCAACCGGCGCGACGCGTGGTCGCGCCGGCTGGTCGCCGAGACCGTGCTGACCGCCGGTGATCTGATCTGGCCGGTCTTTGTCCACGACGAGAACCACCACAAACCGGTCCCGTCGATGCCGGGCGTCTTTCGCCTGCCGATCGCGGGGCTGGTCGACGCCGCCGGCGCGGCCGAGGCCCTCGGCATTCCGACGATCGCGGTGTTCCCGGCGGTGCCGCCGGCGCTCAAGGACGCCGACGGCAGCGAGGCCGTCAACCCCGACAATCTCGTCTGTCGCGCGGTGCGCGCGGTGAAGGCGGCGCTGCCGGATCTCGGGGTCCTGTGCGATGTGGCGCTCGACCCGTTCACCGCGCACGGCCATGACGGGGTGATTCGCGAGGGCCAGGTCGACAACGACGAGACCGTCGCGATCCTGTGCCGGCAGGCGGTCATCGAAGCCGAGGCAGGCTGCGACATCATCGCCCCTTCGGACATGATGGACGGGCGCGTCGGCGCGGTGCGCGCGGCGCTCGACGACGCCGGCTTTGCGCATGTCCGCATCATGTCCTACGCCGCCAAATACGCCTCGGCCTTTTACGGGCCGTTCCGCGACGCGATCGGCTCGAAGACGGCGCTCGGCAGCGCCGACAAGCGCACCTATCAGATGGACCCCGCCAACAGCGACGAGGCCCTGCGCGAGGTCGCGCTCGATCTCGAAGAGGGCGCCGACATGGTCATGGTCAAGCCGGGGATGCCCTATCTCGACATCCTGCAGCGGGTCAAAGAGGCGTTCCGCGTGCCGACCTATGCCTATCAGGTCAGCGGCGAATATGCGATGCTGCGCGGCGCCGCCGACCGGGGCTGGCTCGACGGCGAGCGGGCGATGATGGAGAGCCTCCTCGCCTTCAAGCGCGCCGGCGCCGACGGGGTCCTCACCTATTTCGCGGTCGAGGCGGCGCGCCGGCTCAAGGCGGGGTGAGACCCGGACGGCCCGCAAATGCCCTTCTGGAACGAACCCTCCCGACCGGGAGTTCAGCAGAGAGATCCCGGAATATGGCCGTCAGGTCAGGGAGGTAACACAAAATGGCCGAACTGGATAAAGAAAGGGTGGTCCACCTACTGAACCGAATTCTAGAATCAGAACTGGCCGGAGTGGTTCGCTACACTCATTATTCATTCCTCGTATTTGGGCATAATCGAATACCCATTGTGTCGTGGCTGCGTGAACAGGCAGCGGAGTCACTGACCCACGCTCAGCAAGCAGGCGAGATGATCACCTTGCTCGGCGAGTATCCCTCCTTGGTGATCGGCCCGCTGCTCGACAGCCACCGACATGATGTCGACACGATCATGCGCGAGTCGCTGGAAACTGAAGCAAAAGCGCTCGCCCTTTATCGCGAGCTGCTCAAATGCGCCGAGGGACGCTCCGTTATTATCGAGGAATATGCCCGTCAGATGGTCTACGCCGAGGAGCTGCACGCGAGCGAAGTCGACAAGATGCTGCGCAGGCCTGGCGAGGTCGCCGCCTTCCGTTCCGCTCGGCAGAACTCGCAAGCGTCCTGAGCCCATCGCTGCAGCTCGGATCACGAGGGGACGATCGAAGCCGATCGCTTTCGAATATCACCGGTAGAGCAGGCTGCGAGCCTGCCCTACCGGTTCAGCCTTAGCGCCTAGTGCGGTCGTCGAGATAGCGTGCGCGCTCCGCTTCGATCTGGTCGGCAGTGTAGGGCGGTGCGCTTTCGTCAAAGGAAGTCCAGCCGCTTTCCCGATAGGCCGCATCACGAAGGGCCGGGTCGACCGCCTGATAGCGAGAGAGGATTTCCCGGACTGTCGGGGCGCGGGCGTCATCGACTCGGACTGTGACGAGTGTCCCGCCGCGTCGCACGCCTTCAGCATAAACCTGGGCATCGCGCTCGGATACGCCCGCGCTGGTGAGTGCGCCCACCAGTCCGCCAGCCGCACCGCCCACGACCGCACCGCCCACTGCGCCGGCTGCCGTGGCCACCAGCCAGCCCGCGGCCACCACCGGTCCGACTCCCGGAATTGCCAGGAGGCCCAGGCCCGTCAACAGACCGCCCACACCGCCCACGACCGCTCCGATGCCGGCCCCTGTCCCGGTTCCCTCGGCCGTATGCGTCCGACGATCTTCATGATACCGGTTATCGGCATTGTTCGAGACGAGACTGATATCGGTGTATGGAATGCCGGACGTTTCGAGAGCATTCACCGCGGAGGCCGCGGCATCGTAAGTGTCATAGAGCGCAGCAATTGTTTGGGTCATTGTATGTTCCTCAATTAGTGTTGAAGGTCATCTGGCAACAACGTTGCCCTGATAGTCGAGCGCAACATTGACGGTTGTACCGCCCTTGGAAGCCGTGCCTCTCCAGATTCCGTCTTTGTCTTTGGTCAGACCGGAAACATTGGAGTAGCCGGCAGCCTCGATACGGGATTTCGCCTGAGCCTGGGTAAAGCTGTTCGCGCCGGCGGCGGGCGCGCCCGGATTGTTGGTGTTCGGGCTTGCGATTGCCGGGGTTCCGGCATGGGGATTGGCAGGCGCTCCCGCGGTTTGGGCGCCTGCGCCACTGGCGAGAGCGGCGCTTGCTAAGGCAGTGACAACAGATATAGCGAAAAGCCTTTTCACTTGTCTATACCTTTGGTTGTCTCATTACACAACACATCAACACGTCTTGTGCATTTAGCGTTCCGCGCGAGCCAAGGCGCCCATTGCGGCGCAGTGCCAACTCAAAGGGACCGATCCCGGAGCGAATTTCTTATGGGTAGGGAAGGCCCATCGGATGCGCGCCGGCATAGGCGTGGCTGCGGACGGGCTGCGCAGTGCTGTGGACTTGCGCCGGCTCGCGGACCGGCGTGCCGAGAGGTCGGCTTTACGCGATTTTTCACGACCCGCGGATGGCGGTGACGATTTTCCGGCGACGGCCGCAGCGCAGGCAACGCAAGCCGCGGCAGGGGCGATCGCGCGGCTGCGTCTGCGTTCGGCCGCGTTGAACGACGGCGCCCGTATGGGCGCAAGAGACAAAGGAGTAGCAGGGGCTAATGCCGAGCCCCGCTTAATCGATCAGCTTGCGGGCGCAGTTAAGGGCCGGGGCCCAACACGTCCCCCGAGCGTCTCGCCTTTGTGATCATCGCCACGGTCGCATAGGCCCCCCCCCCCGGCGAGCCGCCGCATCATACGGCCGAAGGCTCGCCGGGACCGTCCTGCCGGACTTGTAGCCCGGAGGTCGGCTCTCTCCCCGCGTGCGGGAAGAGGGAGGGACCCGTGCCTCACGCGGAGTGGAAGACCAGCGAGCGCAATTCGATGCTCTCGCGCGGCGGCGCGCCCTCGGGCGTCGTCGGGTCGGTGAACGCGCTGTGCGGCATGAAGCGGGCGCGACCGTCATTCAAGGTGTCGCAGCACTTGAGCAGCAGCGCCTCGTCGCGGCGCATCTCCGGCACGTAGTACCAGCGGTGCGCCGGGTTGTAGGTCACCGAATAGGTCTCCCCGACCCGATCGCGGTAAACCAGATCGGAGGGCACGAGATCGGCCGGATCGACGCTCTTGGCGTCGCACACCGCGAGCGGCGCGTCGGTGAGGGGCCCCTTGATCGGCCGCCACAGATTGATGACCTGGACGCGCCCGCGCAGCAATTCCTCGGCGTCCTCGCCTAACAGGTCGCGCACGCGCTGCGGCCCCGAACGCGCGGTGTGGTCGACATGGACGCGGGTCGCCGGCTGGCGCGGCAGATCGCGGCGGCGGCGCTCGTCCAGACCCGGCACGCGGCGGCGCTGCACATGGTCGAAGACGAAGACCCGGCTCGCCCCGGTGACCGCGGCGATGAACCGCTCCGCCTCGGGGTAATAGACCTGCCGCACCTCGTCATCGTCCCAGAAGTCCTTGACCGCGGTGCGCTGCTCGACAAGCGCGAAGCCCACGCCGTCGAGCGAGATCTCGGAGGCGACCGGGCGCATGTTGCGGATGCGCACGCGATGCGGCGCGTGCGTCATATTGGGCGGCGGGTCGCTCGGATCCGGTTCATAAGCATAGTAGCGCGGCCGTTCGGCCATCGGCACGAGGTAATTCAGCTCGCCCTCGACATAAGGCAGGCTCTCGGCGTTGCTCATGGCTTCTCCTCCTTGGTGTTGGAACGATTGCGCGATTTCAGAAAAAAGGGAACCGGATTTGCGGCGGCGGGTCGGAGTGCGGCGGCGCTTCCGGCACCATCCGCGACAATAGCCCGGAAAAGATGCTTGCCACGCCGTGCAGCCGGCGCCGCATGGCTGCCTTGCGACCGGACTTTCTGACCACGGCGTCCAGCTCGTCGAGGATCCGATCCGCCGGCGGGCGGAGGCGTACCGGCGCCTGCGGCAACCCGCCGAGCGCCGCCGGCGCCCGCGCCACGGTTCTGTTCATCATTCCCTCCAGAACGGTTTGTGGCTGAGGAATTCGGCCTCGGCCCGGGTGATCCCGATGTCCTGCAGCATCCTGTCGTCGAGCGCGGCGAGATCGGCGCGGCCGCGGCTGCGTCGGCGCCATTCGCGCAAGGTGGCGAGGGCCCGCTCTACAGGATGGCCCGGCGCGCGCGCCGCTTGCGCCCCGGAGCGGGCGTCAAAGGCATGCAAGCCGCTGATTGCCATGTGAGGTCTCCTAAAACGGGTCGGCGTCGCAAAAGGGCTTGCCGACGCTTCGACCGACACCAGATTTGGCAATCGCAAAGGCTCTCTACAAACGAGAGTTGTTCATCCTCGATTTAGAAATTCTCATGCCTACAAATCATCTCCCGCCGCTCGCCGCGCTCCGCGCCTTCGAGGCGGCCGCCCGGCACATGAGCTTTAGCAAAGCGGCCGAGGAGCTGAATGTGACGCCGGCGGCGATCAGCCATCAGATCCACGCTCTCGAAGCCGATCTCGGGGTCCGCCTGTTCCGCCGCCTCAACCGCTCGATCGCCCTGACTGCCTCAGCGCGCGTCTTATTGCCTGGGCTTTCCGAGGCCTTTGCCGGCATTCGCACCGCGGTCCGGCGCCTGCGTGCACACAACGACGCCGGGACCCTGACGGTTACGGTCTCGCCGTCCTTTGCCGCCAAATGGCTGGTCTTGCGATTGCACCGTTTTCAGGAGCGGCACCCCGAGGTCGACGTGCGGATCTCCGCAACCGACGAGGTCGTCGACCTGACCCGAGGCGATTTCGATCTGGCGATCCGCTACGGCAGCGGGCGCTATCTCGGGCTCGAGGTCGAGCCGCTGTTGCGCAACGAGGTATTTCCGGCTTGCAGCCCGCAGCTTCTCGCCTCCGGGCCGCCGCTGCGTACGCCCGAGGATCTGCGCCACCACGCGCTGATCCATGACCGCGCGATCGACCGCGACCCGCTCGCGCCGACCTGGCCGATGTGGCTGAAGGCGGCGGGGGTCAGGGATGTGCCGGCGGAAGCGGGGCTCAGCTTCAGCGCCAGCCATCTGGCGCTCGATGCGGCGATCGCCGGTCACGGCGTGGTCCTCGCCTATAGCACGATTGCCGCCGCTGATCTCGCCGCCGGGCGACTCGTGCGGCTGTTCTCGCTGGCGCTGCCCGACCTCTTCGCCTACTACGTCGTCACCGCGCCGGGCGCCCTCGAACGACCGAAGGTCAGGGCCTTCCGCGACTGGCTGCGGCGCGAGTCCGCCCCGTAGCGGGCCGAGGATCGGGAGAAAAAAATGCCGGAGACGAGCCCCGCGACCGCCACGACCCGCCATCTGCCGGTCCGGCAAGACTGGCTCGACCGACGGCGCGAAGAGATCGTCGAGCCTGAGCTGCCGATCGTCGATCCGCACCACCACCTCGTCGACCGATCCGAGACCGGCCGCTATCTGTTGCCGGAGCTGCTCGCCGACATCGGCTCCGGGCACAAGGTCACGGCGACGGTCTATCTCGAATGGCTGTCGATGTACCGCGCCGCCGGTCCGGCGGCGTTGCGCCCGGTCGGCGAGGTCGAGTTCGCCAACGGCGTCGCCGCGATGGCGGCGAGCGGCACTTACGGCCCGGCGCAGGTCTGCGCCGGCATTGTCGGCCACGCCGATCTCGCCCTGGGCGCCGCCGTCGAGGAGGCGCTGCGGGCGATGATCGCCGCCGGCGGCGGCCGCTTTCGCGGCATCCGCTATATCGCGGCGACGCATCCGGACCAGGCGCAATGGGGCTCATCGGTCAGCCGCCCCAAGGGGATGCTGAGAGACCGGCGGGTGCGCGAAGGCTTCGCCCGCCTCGCTCCGCTCGGCCTCAGTTTTGACGCCTGGCTGTACCACACCCAGCTCGACGACCTCGTCGATCTGGCGCACGCCTTTCCTGAGACGCCGATCGTGCTCGACCACGTCGGCGGACCGATCGGGCTCGGCCGCTATGCCGGAAAGCGCGACGAGGTCTTTGCCGCCTGGGCGAACCATGTCCGCGGCTTGGCGGCCTGCCCGAACCTGCACATCAAGCTCGGCGGGCTCGGCATGAAGATGTTCGGCTTCACGTTTCAGGAGGATGCCCTGCCGCCGAGTTCGGAACAGCTTGCCGCCGCCTGGCGCCCCTATATCGAAACCTGCATCGCCGCCTTCGGCCCCGAGCGCGCAATGTTCGAGAGCAATTTCCCGGTCGACAAGGGCAGCTGCAGCTATCACGTGCTGTGGAATGCGTTCAAGCGCATCGCCGCCCAATATTCCGCCGCCGAGAAGCAGGCGCTGTTTGCCGGCACCGCGACGCGGTTCTACCGGCTGGGGTGAGGGATTGCCGGCAAGGGGCGAGCCTACCATCTCATCACATTAAATGATTCGGGACCAGATCCTGTCACAATTGCGCGCGCACGAGGCGGAACTCAGGGCTGCCGGTATTGTCAGTCTGGCGCTGTTCGGCTCGGTTGCGCGAAACGAGTCGCGGCCGGATTCCGACATTGATCTGCTGGCCGCATTCGACGACGGCCGCGAATTGTCGCTCCTCGACGTGATCGGGATCGAGAACAAGCTCGCCGACCTGCTTGGGCAACGGGTGGATCTGGTCGAGGAAGGCACGCTGAGGCCTCATATCCGACAAAGCGTGGAATGCGAGATCATCCGTGCCTTTTAGCGATCCGCTTCAGCGCTTCGGCGACATTATCGAGAACATCGACCGGATCGAGCGATTTACTGCCGGCATGGAGCTGCAGGACTTCACTGAGAATGAGCAGGTGATCCTGGCGGTGAGGTATGCACTGCTGATCGTCAGCGGGGCCGCCGTGAAGCTCAGCGATCTCGCCACCGCTCTTTGTCCGGACATCCCGTGGCGCGAGATTCGCGGCCTCGGCAACCGATTGCGGCATGATTATCTGGGGATCGACGACGTCCGCCTCTGGCTGCTTGTCAAACGTGACCTGCCGCCGCTGAAAATTGCGTGCCGCGCTGCGCTTGCGGCATTGCAGCAAGAAGATCCGGAATAAGGCCTATCTTGGGAGCGCAGAGACTGCTTTTTCGCGCACCCGTCTATCTGTACCGCTGGCGCTGCGGGCGCCTGCTCGGTCGCCGGTTCCTGTTGTTGATCCATACCGGGCGCCGCACCGGGCGGCGCCGCGAAACCGTCCTCGAAGTCGTCGAGTATCGCGAGGCGGGTCCCGAACTCGTCGTCGTCAGCGCGTTCGGCCGCAACGCCGATTGGCTGCGCAACATCGCGGCCACTCCAGGCCCGGAGGTCGTGATCGGCCGGGAACGCTTTGTCGCCGCCCATCGCCTCCTCGACCCCGAGGAGGCGATGGGCGTGATCGAGCGCTACGAGCAGCGCAATCGGCTCGTCGCGCCGATCGTCCGCCGGGTATTGAGCCGCCTGCTCGGTTGGCCCTATCGCGGTTCCGCAAGCGACCGCCGCCGGCTTGTCGACGAGCTGCCGTTTGTCGCCTTCCGGCCGCGCCGGTGACGACCCAAGCTCGCCGCGCGCCTACGGCCCGCGGCAGATCACGTTGAGGAGCGCCTGCCGCTTCTCGACCGTGACGGCGCGCAGCGCACGTTCCAGCGCCGCCGGCAGTTCGGCCGGGTCGTCGACGCGCTCGCCGTAGCCGCCGGCGGCGGCGCAGACCTGCTCGAAGGCCGGCAGTTCGTCGAGGTCAATGAGGGGCGGCTTGTTGCTGCGCAAGGCTTCGCCCTGCGGATACATGCCCTGTACGGCGCGGCGTACCGCGCCCCACATCGCATTGTTCATGACCACGAACAGCACCGGCAGCCGGTGCATCGCGGCGGCGTGGTGGACTGCGACCGGGTTGCCGAACAGATGCGAGCCGTCGCCGAGCACGGCGATGACCGGCCGGTCGGGATGGGCGAGCTTGATGCCGAGCGCGGCGCCGCCGCCCCAGCCGAGCCCCGAAGCCGGGCTCGACCCGAAATAACTGCCGGGCCGGTTCGACCCGCAATGCTCGGACATCAATGTGTATTCATTGACGAGGATCGCGTCTTCCGGCTTGGTACGGCCGATGCAGGCGCTCGCCCAGGCCATCGAGATCGGCCGCAGCCGCGCCGTCTCCTCCTCTCTTTTCCGCCAAGCCGCGCGCTGTTTTGCCCGGCGCTCGGCGAGGCGCCGGGCGCGCACCTCGGCAACCCCGCCGCCGCTATGGCGGTCAAGCGCCGCGCCAAGCGCCGGCAAGGCGAGGCGCGCCGCGCCGGTGATCGCGACATCGCAGGGAAAGCCGCGGATCGGGTAGCGCTGGAACAGCGGGTCGACGGCGAGATGGATGACGCGGCATTCGGGGCGCGGCGTCTTGAGGCTGGGGACCCAGGGAACGTCGCATTCGAGGACGAGGATCGCATCGGCCTCGTCGAGAAAAGGCGCAGCGTCATAGCCGAAATGGCAGGGATGCTCGTCAGCGAGCGACAGGTGGCGCGGCCGGTGCTGCACGACCGGAATTGCGAAACGCGACGCGAATTCGGACAGCGCCGCCACCGCCCCGGGGTCGCGCCCGGCGCTGGCGGTGACGATCAGCGGGTTTTCCGCCGCGGCAAGAATGCGGGCGGCCTCGTCAATGGCGCCCGCGTCGGGGGCGGGCGGCGCGGCGGCGACCCGGCGCCCCGGCGCCTGATAGGCGAAGTCGGGCAATGGCGCCGCCAATACTTCGCGCGGCAATGACAGATAGACCGGGCCCGCGGGCGGGCTCGTCGCCACCGCCAAGGCGCGATCGACAACGGTTTCGAGCTGCGGGCCGTTGCGCAGTTCGTAGTCCCATTTGACCGCCTCGCGCAGCATGCCGGCCTGGTCGAACATCTCCTGCGCCCAGTGGATATAGACGTCGCGGGCGCCCGCGAGCCCGCTCTCGGTCAGGGGCGAGCGGCCGGCGGTGAACAACAGCGGCACATTCTCGCGCGCCGCGTTGATGACGCCGCAGACGGCGTTGGCCGTGCCGACGCTGACATGGACCATGACCGCGGGTACCCGGCCGGTCGCGGCCGCCCAGCCATGCGCCATCGACACGGCCAGATTCTCATGCGTGGCGATGACCGGCTGCGGCACCGGCGCGCCGGTCCGCGCCGCCTTCGCGAAAGCCTCGACGAGCGGCGCGAAATCGGTGCCGGCGTTGGCGAACAGATATTCGACGCCGCGCTCGGCGAGGAGCGTCAGATAGGCTTCCGCCACGCTGTCGACCGCCATTTCTTTCTTCGCCATTGCACCCTCTTCCAAAGACCCGCGCCAAAGTCCCCTCATTGTGCACAGGCTGCGGCCGATGGAAAGCCGGCCGGCTGGATCATGTCCACGGATTTGCTATCGTCGCGCGGGCAGCCCGATCCCCTTTTGCCGAAGGAACAGCCCGATGCAGGTCCGCGCCGCCGTCGCTTACGAAGCCAAAAAGCCGCTTGTCGTCGAAACCGTCGATCTCGAAGGGCCGCGCGCCGGCGAGGTCATGGTCGAGCTGAAGGCGACCGGCATCTGCCACACCGATCATTACACGTTGTCGGGGGCCGATCCCGAGGGGCTGTTTCCGGCGATCCTGGGCCATGAGGGCGCCGGCATCGTCGTCGAGGTCGGCCCCGGCGTCACCTCGGTCAAGCCGGGCGACCACGTGATCCCGCTCTACACCCCGGAATGCCGGGAATGCGAGTACTGCCTGTCGCGCAAGACCAATCTGTGCGTCAGGATCCGCGCCACCCAGGGCCGCGGCGTGATGCCGGACGGCACCAGCCGGTTCTCGCGTGAAGGCCGGCCGATCCTGCATTACATGGGGACCTCGACCTTTGCCAATTACACGGTCCTGCCCGAGATCGCGGTCGCCAGGATCCGCGAGGACGCGCCGTTCGACACCGTCTGTTATATCGGCTGCGGCGTCACCACCGGGATCGGCGCAGTGATCTGGACGGCCAAGGTCGAGCCCGGCGCCGCTGTCGTCATTTTCGGCCTCGGCGGGATCGGCCTCAACGTCGTGCAGGGGGCAAAGCTCGCCGGCGCCCGCATGATCGTCGGCGTCGACATCAATCCGGCGCGCCGGACGCTCGCCGAGGCCTTCGGCATGACCCATTTCGTCAACCCGAAAGAGGTCGCGGGCGACCTCGTCGGTCATCTGGTCGAATTGACCGGGGGCGGCGCCGATTACAGCTTTGAATGCGTCGGCAATGTCGGGTTGATGCGGCAGGCGCTCGAATGCTGTCACCGCGGCTGGGGCATCAGCACGATCATCGGGGTGGCGCCGGCCGGCGCCGAGATTTCGACCCGGCCGTTCCAGCTCGTCACCGGCAGGCGCTGGCAGGGCACCGCCTTTGGCGGCGCCCGCGGCCGCACCGACGTGCCGAAGATTGTCGACTGGTACATGGAGCACCGCATCAGGATCGACGAGCTGATCACCCACAGACTGCCGCTCGACCGCATCAACGAGGGTTTCGATCTGATGGAGAGAGGGGAATCGATCCGCAGCGTCGTGATCTACTGAGGGCGAGGCGGTCATGCCTACACTTCTTGTCGAACGGCGCGACGGCGTCTTTGAGATCGTGCTGAACCGGCCGGAGATCCTGAACGCCGCCAATAGCGAGATGATCGCCGACCTCGCCGCGGCGACGGCAGAGGCGGAGGAGGACAACGGCACCGGGGCGGTTCTGTTGCGCGGCGCCGGCAGCCATTTCATGGCGGGCGGGGACATCCGCATGTTCGGCGACATGATCAAGCTGTCGTCCGAGGACCGCCGCCGAACCTTCCATGACCTCGTTGCCGCGCTCGACCCGACGATGCTGCGGCTGCGGCAGATGAGAAAGCCGGTCGTCGCCGCGGTGCAGGGCGCGGCGGCCGGGTTCGGGCTGAGCCTCGTCCTTTCCGCCGATCTGGCGCTCGCCGCCGAGGACGCTGTGTTCGGCGCCGGCTATATCCATCTCGGCACCAGCCCCGACGGAGCCATGACCGCCACTCTGCCGCGCATCGTCGGATTGAAGCGCGCGGCCGAATTGATGCTGCTGGGCGAGCGCTTCAACGCGCGCCGCGCGCTCGAACTCGGCATCGTCAATCGCCTGGTTCCGGCGGACGCGCTGTTGGACGAGGCGAGGACCCTGACGGCGCGGCTCGCCGCCGGCCCGCGCGAGGCCAATGCCCGCACCAAGGCCCTGCTTCAGGCCTCTTTCGACGCCGGGCTCGCGGCGCAGCTCGGGCGCGAGGCCGAGAGCTTTGCCGCCTGCGCCGCGACCGAGGATTTCGCCGAGGGCGTGCGCGCTTTTCTGGAAAAGCGTCTCCCGCTTTTCGGCCGCGATTGAGGGTCCCGATGTGGAGCGCGCTGTCGCCGCTCGCCGACACTGCGCTATGGCCGCGCCCGCTCGGGTTTCTGTACGGCCGCACCGCGGCGGAGGCGACGGCCGCCGGCTCGGCGCGGCCGCTCGCAGGCGGCGGGACCGCCTTTTCCTCGATCGAGGCGCTGGGGCTGACGCCGGATCGGCGCCTCGTCTCGGTCGCGGCGCGGCTTGACCAATTCGAGGACTGGCTCGCCGGCCCCGGAAGCCGCTTCGCGCCGAAGAGCCGCGAACGCCTCGCGCGCCTGTCGGCGCCGCGGCCGCCCTGGGCCGGGTTTGCGCTCGACCGGCCGCTCGTCATGGGGATCGTCAACGTCACGCCGGACAGCTTTTCCGACGGCGGGCGATGGCTCGATCCGGCCCGCGCCATCGCGCATGGCCGCGCAATGCTCGAAGTCGGCGCCGACATCCTCGACATCGGCGGCGAATCGACCCGGCCCGGCGCGGTTCCGGTCTCGCCCGCGGAGGAGATCTTCCGGACCGAGCCGGTCGTGCGCGCGCTCGCCGGCTCCGGCGCCGTCGTCTCGATCGACACGCGCCGCACCGCGGTCATGGAACGGGCCTTCGCCGCCGGCGCGCGCATCTGGAACGACGTCTCGGCGCTCGCCGGCGATCCCCTGAGCCCCGTCCTCGCCGCCCGCCATGACGCCGCGGTCGTGTTGATGCACATGCGGGGCGAGCCGCACACAATGCAGCAGGATCCGGTCTACGCCGCGCCGCTCGTCGAGGTGCTCGCGTTTCTTGAAGCGCGGATCGCGGCCTGCGGGGAGGCCGGCATCCCGCCGGCGCGGATCGCCGTCGATCCCGGCATCGGCTTTGGCAAGCGCGCCACGCACAATCTCGAACTGATCGCCGGCATCGGCGCGTTCCACGCCCTCGGCTGTGCGGTCCTCATCGGCGTCTCGCGCAAGTCGATGATCGCGCATCTGAGCCGCGGCGAAGAGCCGGACCGGCGCCTGCCCGGCTCGCTCGCCGCGCTGCTGTTCGCGCAGGGCCAGGGCGTGCAGATCCTGCGCGTCCACGACGTCGCCGAGACGCGGCAGGCGCTCGCCCTGTGGACGGCGCTCGCCGCGAGCTCCTAGCGCGGTCGGCTGCGCTCGATGACGGCTCCCACGCCTTCGGCGTCGGGATAGATGTCGAGCTTTTCGACCCAGACCCGCACCCGCGCGACCCGTGGATCGGCAAGGCAGGCAGCGCAGACCCGCTCGGCAAAACCCTCGCACAGATCGATATGCCCGGAGCCGGCAATCTGTCGGACCGCGGCGACGACCCTGTGGTAATTGATGACGCGGCGGCGGTCCTCTCCGGGCAATACGGCCGCCGCCGCCGCGGGCGCGGCCACGAGATCGACGGAAACGCGGACCCGCTGCCTTTTATCGTGCTCCTGCTTGGTAACGCCGATGCTGGCGAACACGACGAGCCCGCGCACAGTCACCGTGTAGGCCGGCGCGGCGCCGGCCGATGCCGAAAGGGGCTCGCCGGTATTCATCACGAGGGCGGTTATCCCCAGTGACCCTCAACACAGGTCCATCCGCGCGGCCGGCGCTCGCAATGGCCGGGGATCCAGCGGACACCGGGTCGCGGGAGCCGGGCATAATGTCCCCCCACCCACACCCAGGCGCGGCCGTTCCAGCGCCAGTGGCCGGCTTGCCAACCCATCCTCGGCCCCGGCGGCCGCGGAACCACTTCCCGGCGCGGCGGCGGCGGCGCGTTCGGCGCAAAGACCTGCGCGAAGGCTGGCGCGGTCGTGCCGAGAAGGGCCGCGACCGCGGCGATCGCAACGCTTCGCCGCAACCCGACGAAACCCGAGAGGACCGTTCCGGTTTTCATTTCGACCATCCCATGCTCGTTTTCAGGCGGCCGAGCCCCGACTAGCACCCCGGCCGTCCCAGCGTCAACGCACAACCCGGTCCTCTGGTCGACGCGCATCGCCGATTTTCTGCCCGTCGCGGAAAGGTCTTGATGCCCGCCGCCATTCTCCAATAAAGCCTCTCGCTCGACAATGACGGCCGGAGGAGAACCATGACGCGCCTGCCCGACCCCGCCGATCTCGCCGCCCTGCAGGCGTTCGATACGCCGACGATCTGCAACGCGCTTGAACTCGTCGCGCCGGCGCGGCGGGCGACGGGCTTCACCCGCCGGCCGCTCGTCGCCCCGTTCCCGACGTTGAAACCCGCCGTCGGCTTTGCCCGAACCGCGCTGATCCGCGCGCGCGAGCCGCACCCGCGCTCGCGCGAGGAGAATACCCGCGTGCGCCTCGGTTATTACGAGCATATCGCGGCCGCCCCGTTGCCGAGCCTCGCGGTCATCCAGGACATCGATCATCCCGATTTCGGCTTTGGCGCGTTCTGGGGCGAAGTGCAGACAAATGTTCACAAGGGGCTCGGCTGCATCGGCGTCATCACCGACGGCTCGGTGCGCGACCTCGATGCGATGGCGCCCGATTTTGTGGTCCTCGCCGGATCGGTCATGCCCTCGCACGCTCATGTCCATATCGTCGAATACGGCGGGACGGTCAGCGTCGCCGGGATGGTCGTGTCGCCGAATGACGTGATCCACGCCGACCGGCACGGCGCCGTCGTGATCCCGCCCGAGGCAGTCAAGGAGATACCGGCCGCCGCGGCGCTGCTCGCCCGCCGCGAAAAGGTCCTGATCGACGCGGCGCGCGAACCCAGCTTCTCGATCGAGCGCTTGCGCCGCGCCTTCGCCGAGCAGGACGAGATCCACTAAACGGCCGTGCCGGCGCGGGGAAGCGGAAAGCCCTCACCCCCCGCGCGATGTCTACCCCGCCTCGCGAGAGACGGTAGTGTGTAGTCGCACAACCGTAATTCGGGAAAAGCAGTCGGCCCCGCTTCTTGTCCGGAAAATGGCTCATATTGCCCATATCGGCCTTATCGTAACCGGCGTGCCAAAGGTGACGTCAAGGAAAGCCGGTTATTTCAAGGTTCTACAGTTTCATCCCTATCATAACTTCTTGATGGCAAAAAAACCCTGCTCTTCTCAGCTTGCCGAGCGGTTTTGGGCGGCGGCGGGCGGGCGTCCGAGCAGGCTCGGTCCAAGCTGCGAGAGATCGAAGGTCAGGATGCCGCGCGGCGGAACAGCAGCGGTGTGTCCCGGCTTGGTCAATGACGACACCGCCGGCGCCGAGCAGGCGGCAGCGCTCTTCCATGACGCGGAACTCCGCGGCGTCACGGACTGGACGACAATTGCAACCCGGTAATCCGATACAGGCTATATCGCGACAAGAGGTCGATCCCCTATTCTACCTCGATGCGCCGCATTCCCTATCCTGAATAGGCATGATTTATTTCGGCGCAGCCGCCGGTCGCGCTCGCGACTTCGCTGATCGTGCGGACACCTGCGATCGCCGCTTGCAACGACCCCTATTCGAGGTGCGATCATGACCCCCCTCTCACAGCAGCAAATGGCAGCGCGCGACCGATGCTCGTGCGGCCGCAATTTGCGAAAATTCCGGCGTTTCACGGCTGTCGCGTGGGCTTTGCTGGCGCTCGCCATGCTCGCGCCCGGGCAGACCGCACGGGCGGCGGACAAATTGCGCTTCGCCGTGGGACCGCTGCTGCCGACCCCGAGCGAAACCCGCAGCGCCTACGATCCCTTCTTCAAGTACCTCGCCGACCGGCTCGGAGTCGATTACTCGCTGGTCGCGACCACCGACTGGGCCGGCATCGCGGTGGCACTCGTCAGCGGCCAGGTGGATGTCGCCTGGATGGGACCCTGGGGTTACGTCATCGCGCACAACCAAGGCGCCGGGAACGCGATCGCCACGGCAAAGTACGATGGCAAGCCGATCTACCACTCGATCGTCATCGCCCGGCCGGATCTCGCCATCCGCAAATGGCCCGATGACGGCAAGGGGCTGAGAATGTCCTTCGCCGATGTCGGGTCCACCTCGGGCTGGCTCATTCCGACCTTCTGGTTCAAGTCGCGCGGCATCGATCCGAAGACCTATTTCCGCTACCGCGAGGGCTCGACGCATGCCGCGAACGAGATCGCCGTGGCCAACGGCCAATCGGATCTGGCGACCGATTTCGACCGCAACCGCACCGCGATGATCGAGAGCGGCGCGATTTCGCCCACCGCCACCAAGATCGTGTGGACATCGCAGGATTTGCCGAATGACGCGATCGCCGTGCGCACCGGGTTCGATCCGGCAATGGCAAAGAAGATCCAGGGTATTCTGGTCGCCATCACCGCTGCGCAGGCGAAAACCATTCTGCCGAAGCACTATACGGGCTTCGTCGCGGCGAGCGACGCCGATTACAAGCTGATCCGCGATGCCGGCCTCGCGGTTGGAGCCTTGAAACCGCAGAAGTGACGGCGGGGTCCGTCCGGTGACCGAGCGCGAGAGCGCAGCCGGCTATCCGGATCCGTGGCGCTCCCGGATCAGGACGGCACCGCTCCGGTTCGTCGCAACCCTGGTATTCGTGCTGGGGATTTACGGGCTCTCGCTCTACTTCGTCGATTTCGATCTTGTCCGCCTGTGGGGCGGCTTGCCGAGGCTGGCGCACTGGGCCGCGAAGGCATGGCCGCCCGATACGCACGAGCTGAGCATCCTCAGCGAGCGGGCCATCGAGACGGTCGCGATGGCGGTGGTCGGAACGACCATCGGTGTGGTTATCGCGGCACCGTGCTGCATTCTCGCGGCGCGAAACCTCACGCCGAGCCGGCTCCTCTACGCGCCGGCGCGCTGGTTTCTCAGCATCCTGCGCGGGATCGACTCCTTTGTCTTTGCCCTATTGTTCGTCGCCGCCGTCGGATTGGGTCCTTTCGCGGGCGTGCTCGGCATCGGCCTGCATTCGGCCGGTTCGATCGCGAAGCTCTGGTCGGAGGCGATCGAGGCGGTCGAACCCGGACCACTGGAAGCGGCGGCTCTGACCGGAGCAAATCGGCTCAAGGTGATCGCGTATGCGCTGCTCCCGGATGTGCTGCCTAATCTGAGTTCGATCACACTCTACATGTGGGAGTTCAATGTTCGCTCCTCGACGGTGCTTGGCGTCGTCGGCGCCGGCGGCATCGGACAGGAACTGAAGAACAGCGTCGACCTGTTGGATTTTCCGCGTCTGTTCACGATTATCCTGATCATTCTCGTGATGGTGACCGCGATCGATCAGTTCAGCGCCTGGCTGCGGCGGAGACTGGTGTGATCGTCACGGCGCCGCCGCACGAGCCGGCCATCCGGATCGTCGGCCTGAAGAAGCGGTTCGGCGAGCGCATCGTGCTCGACGAAGTGTCGTTCGACGTCGCGGCCGGCGAGGTCGTCGCCCTACTCGGCGCCAGCGGCGCCGGCAAGACGACACTGTTCCGCTGCCTGACGCGTCTGGCGCAATCGGACGGGGGGCAGGTCTTCCTCGGCGAGCATGCGATGCGCGCTCTCGACAGACGGCAGCTGTCGCGCGCGCGCAGCGAGGTCGGCCTGATCTTCCAGCAGTTCAACCTGATCCGGCGTCTGAGTGCGCTCGACAATGTTCTGGTGGGCCGCCTCGGCAGCGTTCCGACCTGGCGGGTGATGCTCCGGCGGTTTCCGCACCGGGATCGGCAATTGGCGCTTGCAGCGCTCGATCGGGTCGGCATGCTGCCCTATGCACTGCAGCGCGCTGACAGCCTGTCGGGCGGCCAGCAGCAACGTGTGGCGATCGCGCGGGCGCTCGCCCAGTGCAGCCGCTTCGTGCTGGCTGACGAGCCCGTCGCCAGTCTCGATCCGGAAGCGGCCAGGAGCGTTTTGACGATCCTGCGGGACATCGCGCGCGAGCGCATGATCGCCGTGCTCGTGAGCCTTCACCAGATCGAATTCGCCAGGCAATTCGCGGATCGGGTGATCGGCCTGCGGGCCGGCCGAATCGTCGCCGACCGGCCGGCCGCTTTGCTGGCCGAAGCTGATCACCGTATGATCTTCGCAACCTGAGAGGCCGCGACCGTCTAGCGCGAAAGTGCGAGCCCAAGTTCGCCGATGCTGAGAAAAGCAGGATTTCCTTTGCCCTCAAAGGCTACGGTAGGGGCGAGACCGCAATACTTTGAAATAACTGGCTTTCCTTAGCGTCACTTTTGCACGCAGGTTACGACAAGGCCCAGAAGAGCTGGCGCTCGCTGCAGCTTGTCTGCCAAAGGGCCGAGTCATGGACGATGCCTGCCATGTCTCCGAGAAGATCGCTATGCCGTCCAGAAATTGCGCCCGCAAACCGTTCAGCGTCCACGAAACGTCATTACCGATTCCTGGACGGTGCTGAGCCGGCGCTCGTATCTCTTACGAAAAGTTTCGCACGGATGCTGTCAGCGCCCCAATATCGAACACGGCCATAATCTGTTGGCTGTCCCGCAAAGTGCTGCCATGAAAATAAGATGCGGGCGCGGTGGTCAGACGGCCTCCCACCGGCCATTTTCAGCTATCCTGATGCGCCGCAGGCGCTGGTTGGCTGCTTAAAAGAATTTTTTCTCCAGGGGAGCGACCGACATGATCATCAAGGACGGCGAATACGCCGATGTCCCGACCCCGACCGGGCCGATGCGCGTGCATGTCTTCCGCCCGGCGGCTGCCGGCCGCTACCCCGCGATCCTGCTGTTTTCCGAGATCTACCAGATCACCGGCCCGATCCGCCGGATGGCCGCCTTTCTCGCCGGCCAGGGCTATGTCGTCGGCGCTCCCGAAGTATATCACGAGTTCGAGCCGGCCGGCACGGTGCTCGCCTACGACCCGGCCGGCACCGACCGCGGCAACGACCTCAAATTCACGAAGGAAGTCTCGGCCTTCGACAGCGACGCCCGCGCCGGCCTCGACTTCCTCGCCGCCCATCCCGCCTCGACCGGCCGGCTCGGGGTCATGGGCATCTGCCTCGGCGGCCATCTCGCCTTCCGAGCCGCGATGAACCGCGACGTGCGCGCGGCGGCGTGCTTCTACGCGACCGACATCCACACGCACAGCCTCGGCAAGGGCAGCGCCGACGACAGCCTCGAACGCGCCGGCGACATCAAGGGCGAATTGCTGTGCGTCTGGGGCCGCCAGGACCCGCACATCCCGCGCGACGGCCGCAACCTGATCCGGGCGCGCCTTGAGGAGGTCGGCGCCTGCTACCACTGGCTCGAGGTCAACGCGCAGCACGCTTTCCTGCGCGACGAGGGCCCGCGCTACGACCCGGCCCTTGCCTATCGCTGCTACGGGCTCGTCATGGAACTGTTCCACCGCCGCCTCGGCGAGGGCGACCTGCGGGGCTAAGCGGTCGGTCGGACAGGGGTAAGTTGAGGATACGTATAAAACGCGGTCGCAATGAAGCGGCGGGATCCCGCCCTAATCGGCCGGAACTGATCCGGCGCTCCTTCCGCTGACGTGGCTGACGAACCCCGCCCGCTGCCCGTTCAGATCTCGACTTGGCCGCCGAGTTCGACGACGCGGTTGGGCGGGATGCGGAAGAACTCGGTCGCGTCGAGCCCGATATTCGTCAATATGATGAACAGGCGGTCGCGCCAGCGCGAGAACAGACTGCCGCGCGGCCGCGGGCGCGGCCGCAATCTCTCGCGCCCGATAAAGAACGAGGTTTCGAGCAGGTTGAAGCGGAAGTTGCGGACCCGGCACTGCGCCAATGCGCGCATGATGTTGGGCTGATCCATAAAGCCGTAGCGCAACCGGATCGTATAAAACCCCTTGCCGAGTTCGGCGATTTCGAGCCGCCCCTCGTCGGCCACGTGCGGCACGTCCTCGGTCGCGACATGCATCAACACGACGCGCTCGTGCAAGGCCTTGTAATGCTTCAGCGCATGCAAGAGCGCCAGCGGCACGACGCCGAGATCGCGGGTCAGGAAAACCGCGGTGCCGGGCACCCGCACCGGCCGGTCCGGCTTCAGGTTCTCGACAAACTGCCCGAGCGGCATGGCGTCGCGGGCGCGCTGCTCGCCCAGCAGCCGGCGGCCGCGCCACCAGGTCGCCATGATCGCGAACACGATAATCGCCACCATGATCGGGAACCACCCGCCCTGGACGATCTTCAGCAGATTGGCGCTCAAAAAGGTCAGGTCGATGACGCCAAAAAAGGCGAACACCGGCACCGCGACGGCGAGGCTCCAGCCGCGGCCGCGCATGTAGAGAAAGGCCAGGCCGGTGGTGATCACCATCATGCCGCTGACCGCGATGCCGTAGGCCGCGCCTAGGTTATCCGAGGTCTGGAAAAACAGGACGAGGGCAACCACGGCGACCCACAGACCGGCATTGACGCGCGGCGCATAGACCTGCCCGATCTCGGTCGGGGAGGTGTGGCGGACCTCGAAGCGCGGCAGATAGCCGAGCTGGATTGCCTGGCGGGTGATCGAGAACGCCCCCGAGATGACGGCCTGCGAGGCGATGACCGTCGCCACGGTGGCGAGGCCGACGAGCGGATAGAGGCCCCACTGCGGAGCCAGAAGATAGAATGGGTTGGTCAGCGCGCCCGGGTTGCCGAGCAATAGCGCTCCCTGTCCGAAATAGTTCAAGAGAAGGGCCGGGAACACCAGCCGCAGCCAGGCCTTGCGCAGCGGGCTGCGGCCGAAATGCCCCATATCGGCATAGAGCGCCTCGGCCCCGGTCAACGACAGGAAGACCGAGCCGAGCATGATGAAGCCGGGCCACGGCGTCGTGACCAGCAGGCGAATCCCATAGGCCGGATCGAGAGCGCGCAGGACGCTCGGATGCTGGATGATCCCCCACACGCCGAGCGCCGCGATGACCGCGAACCACAGCAGCATGATCGGCCCGAACAGCCCGCCGACGGTCGCCGTCCCGGTGCGCTGGACGAGAAACAGGACGGTCAGCACGGCGAGCGTGATCGGGATCACATAGGGCGTAAACAGCGGCGTCGCTATTTTGAGACCTTCGACGGCGCTCAACACCGAGATCGCCGGGGTGATGATGCCGTCGCCGTAGAACAGCGCGGAGCCGACCAGACCTGCCGCCATGATCCACAGGTAGCGTCTGTATCTCGGCTCGGTGGTGCGCAGCGCCAGCGCGGTCAGCGCCAACAGTCCGCCTTCGCCGCGGTTATCGGCGCGCATGATGACGACCACGTATTTGACCGTAACGACCAGCGCCAGCGACCAGACGATCAGCGACACCGTGCCCAGCACCGACTCCGCGGTGGTTGTGCCGTAATCGACCAGCGACTGCCGCATCGCGTAGAGCGGCGAGGTGCCGATATCGCCGAAGACGATGCCGAGCGTCGCGATGATCAGGTTGTCGCGGAGGCTCGGGCGAAGCGCGCTCTGGACAGCCGCCGTATCGGGCATGGAGGATTTCGATCCGTTCGTTTGGCTAACGCCGGCGATGCGGAACGGGACCAACCGGGCAGATCGAGGATCGCATCGCCGGGCACAAGATTCTGCTCCTGTCAGCGCTGATAGGTGCCGACGAGTTCGGTGCTCGCTATCGTATAGGGCGCCGCCGCCGTCTCGACATCGAGCACCGTTGCCGCAGGGTCGAGATCGAGCCGCGGCCGGCCGATCGCCATCAGCCGGAAATGATAATGGTGGACACCGCCGCCCGGCGGCGGACAGGGGCCGCCATAGCCGATTTGGCCAAAGCTGTTGCGCGCCTCCGCAAGACCGGCCGCCGGCCGACCCGACCCGTAACCGGCGGAAAGCCCTCGCACGCCGGCGGGAATGTCGTAGACCGCCCAATGGTAGAAGACGCCCCGGGGCGCATCCGGGTCGGCGAGAACCAGGACAAGGCTCTGTGCTCCGGCGGGCACGCCGGACCAGGCGAGCGGCGGCGAGAGATCGGCCCCGCTGCAGGTGTATTGCGAGGGAATGGCGCCGCCCGGCGGGAAGGCCGGGCTCCACAGCAGCAGAGGCATTACCGCTCCGCGTGTTGCCTCCCTGGCATTCTATCGATAAACAAAGAATGCCTCCAGAGAGGAGAGGACCCTGTGAGTGCCGACCCGTTCCGCAGCGGGATGCTGGTGTTTCCCGATCTCACCCAGCTCGACCTGACCGGCCCGTATGAAGTGCTGGCCCGCCTGCCCGGGGCGGAAACCGTACTGTTGTGGAAGACGCTCGCCCCGGTGCGCTCGGAGCGCGGTCTGACGATCCTGCCGACGGCGACCCTGGCGGCCTGCCCACCTCTCGACCTCCTCCTCGTTCCCGGCGGCCCCGGGATCGGCCCGCTCCTCGAAGACGCCGAGGTCTTGGATTTTTTGCGCCGGGCCGCGGCGGAGGCGCGCTATGTCGTCGGCGTGTGCACCGGATCGCTCGTCCTCGGCGCTGCCGGATTGTTGCGCGGGCGGCGCGCCGCGACGCATTGGATGTCGCGCGAACTGCTCCCCGCCTTGGGCGCCGAGCCGGTCGGCGACCGCGTCGTCGTCGACGGCCCGGTGGTGACCGGCGGCGGCGTCACCGCCGGCATCGATGTCGCATTGCGCGTCGCCGCCGAGATCGCCGGACAGAAAACAGCCGAGGCGATCCAGCTCGGCATTGAATACGACCCGGCCCCGCCTTTTGCCGCCGGCTCGCCCGAACGCGCCGACCCGGCCGTGCGCGCAGCGGTCCTTGCCGCCGCGGCGCCGCGCCAGCGCGAGC
>DATFCQ010000189.1:0-20356 GCA_035252905.1 Allostellaceae bacterium
GACGCGCTCGACACCAAGGTGCGCGAACTGGCCGCCTACGGCGCCCCGTTTGTCGACGCTGCCGGCCTGATCGCGGCGGTGCGGGGCATCGAGAACGAGGCCGATCCAGCGCGGTTGATGCGGCTGACCATACCCGCCTGACCGGGTCAAATCAGCCTCGGTGTAATGACGCGCAATGACGCATGGTCCGACGCACACTCATCGGCCATTTCTGACGCACGATCCATGAGACGCGACAGGGGAGAGCCAGGTTATCTGAAACCGCCGTTGTTGTCAGGTTGGAGCATACCCGGAGAGCATAAGGATCCGTGGGGTAACCCCTCATATCGCCCTGTTGCGGTGGATGATCCTCATAGACGCCAGCGCCCGGCAGGGGACACGCGCCCCACGGATCCTTATGCTCCCGTGCGTGTCTTCAATGCCGTCGATCAGCATCACGCTGCCGGCGCCGTACTCGGCCGACTGCCCGGGCGGATTGCCTGATTGGCCCGACCGCTAGAGATTCGCGGCGAGCGCCGCCGGCATCGGTCGCTTCGGTGCACCTCCAGGTGAGCGCACAGCGCCGTTGCCGCAGCGATGGTGCGACCGTAATGGCCAAGCTTTTGCTTGATGGCGCCCATGCGCTCGATCTCGCGATTTCCACGGCGATCTGGGCAAGATCCTCTGTCCACGAGCAAGCCAAGGAGGCGATCATTCGCCGCATACCGAGGCCTTCCCGTTGTCGGACGGATGCGGCTACATCACGGGCCAGAACAGCCGAGCGTACGGCGGCCTGACCGGTTCGATCCAACCGAGTGTCTCCAGTATCAGCCTGAGTAGGGCGCCATGAAGACAATCCTCTCCCATGCGAATTTGATCGACTGCATCGAGCCCAAAGTACGGCCGAATACCACCGTGCTGATCGAGGGTGGCCGCATTCGCGCAATTGAACCGAGCTCGGAGACAGGCAGCGACGGCGATGCTCAGGTGATCGACCTCAAGGGCGCATACCTGATGCCCGGCCTCTGGGACGTCCATATCCATCCCGATTATCTGTCGCTCGCCGAAATGCCGCTCGCCGATCAAGTGATCCTGTTCGGTCATCGACTCGCGGCGGCGCTTATCGAATCTGGCATTATCGGGCTGCGTTGCGCCGGCGCACACCACTTCATGGACGTTGCTTGGAAGCACGCCTTCAACTCCGGACAGCATGTCGGCCCCCGTCTCTTCGCCAGCGGTCATTTTCTCACCACCACCGGCGGACATTTCCTCACTTCGGGCCACGCGCTGGAGGTCGACGGCCCCTACGGCTGGGTGAAAGCCGTCCGCGAGCAGATCAAGAATGGCGTCGACCACATCAAGCTCAACCTCTCGGGCGGCATTATGGGACCGGCCTGGGACCTCCACACCCACTCATTCCTGCTTGATGACGAGATCCGCGCCGCCTTCGAGATCTGCCGAAAGCGCGGGTTCAAGGTCATGGCGCACGCGACCAACCCCGAGGCGGTCAAGAATGCGATCCGGTTGGGCGCCCACAGCATCGAGCACGGCTACATCATGGACGACGAATGCATCGAGCTTCTGCTCAAGCACGAGACCTGGTACGTGCCTACGCTTGCCATCAGCCATCTTACGCCCAGTCAAGCCACCAATTCATGGGAGCACGGCTGGGTTACCCAGCGTGCGTTGTCGCCGGCGCTATGCTGTCGCGCGGAGGCAGCATCCGATGTGCACGCCACTTGGTTCCGCAAGGCGCTCGATGCCGGTGTGCGAATGGCATTGGGCTCGGACATCCGCCCTCTCAAGGACGCCGCGCTGCTCGAGATGGGGTTGTGGGTCCGCGACGGCGCGACGCCATGGCAGACGTTGGTGGCGGCCACGCGCCATGGCGCGGCGGTGTGCGGCGTCGGCGCCGATCTGGGCACGGTTGAGGTGGGGAAGCTCGCCGACCTGATTGTGGTCGGCGCCAATCCCCTTGAGGATATCAATAATGTACGCCGCCTGCAGCTGGTCCTCAAAGAGGGCCGAGTAGTATCCGACAAGCGGGAGCTGAGCGACGAGCCTCCGACCGCCGGAAGTCCGCTTTTGACCGATGCCGTGGAATAAGTCTGGTTTGAAGTAATCGACGCATCGGGATCGGCGGTCGCGCGCGAGGCTGGCGGCGCTCGATGCCGATGCGGCCGTTAGCGAAGAACCTGGTGGTTCGCACGAAGCGGCCGACGTCGGCCGACCTTAGCGTCACTCACATGAGAATGGCGGCGGTCAAGCGTCTGAAGTCCCCTTTCACGACCCGTTCTCTCCTCCCCATTATTCGGAGGGAGTCGACCGTGAAAAGCGCGCGGCGGTGGCGGTCAGAAAGCTGCGCCCGCGGCACAGGTCGGCGACAAAAATGTCTAACGCCGCCCCGATCCACCCCGTAAACCATTGATTTAGAAGGTGCCCAGGGGCGGAATCGAACCACCGACACACGGATTTTCAGTCCGTTGCTCTACCAACTGAGCTACCTGGGCGCTGCTGCCGCTTATAGAGAAAGGGCGCCCCGCTGTCCAGCCCGCCGCCTCATTCGAACAGGATCACGCCGCGCGCCACCTCGCCCGCCAGCATCAGGCGGAAGCCCTCGTTAATCTCGTCGAAGCGGTAGGTGCGGCTGATCAGATTGTCGAGATCGATCCGCTTATCCATGTCGAGATCGGCGAGGATCGGGAAATCGATGTCGGGGACGACCGAGCCGTAATAGGTGCCGCTCAACGTCTTTTCGCCATAGACCATGCGCGAGGGGTTGACCGGCACCCTTGTCGCGAAGGACGGGATGCCGACCAGGACGGCGCGCCCGCCCGGCGCGGCCGCTTCGAGCGCCTGTACCGCCGTCGCCTCGCCGCCGATCGCGTCAAAGGCGGTGTCGGCGCCGAGGCCGTGGGTCAGCGCGCGCACCCGTTTGACGACGTCCTCGCTCTGCGCATTGATCGTGTGGGTGGCGCCGAATTTGCGGGCGAGGTCGAGCTTGCTGTCGAGGAGATCGCAGGCCATGATCGGCGCTGCGCCGGCGAGCCTTGCCCCCTGCACGACATTGAGCCCGACCCCGCCGCAGCCGACGACAAAGACGCTGGTGCCGGCCATGACTCTGGCATGGCGGATCACCGCGCCGATCCCGGTCGCGACGCTGCAGCCGATGATCGCGGCATGGGCAAAGGGCAGGTCGTCGCGCACCTTGACGAGCTGCTCGGCCGGGCACACGACCTCCTCGGCAAAAGTGCCGATGCGCGCCATCTGATTGACCGGCTCGCCGTTCAATCGGAGGCGGGCGCTGCCGTCGTTCATCAGCCAGCGCGGCGTGTCGTCATGGCCGATGCACAACACCGTGCGGCCCGAGGCGCAATAGCGGCACTGCCCGCAATGCGGCCGAAACGAAAAGATCACGTGGTCGCCGCGCCTGACGTTGGTGACCCCGGGCCCGGTCTCGGCGACGATGCCGGCGGCCTCGTGGCCGAGCACCATCGGCAACGGCAAGGGCCAGTCGCCGTTGATGATGTGCCAGTCGCTCATGCATACGCCGGCGGCCTTGACCGTGACGCGCGCCTCGCCGGCTTTCGGTCCCTCCTGTTCGAGATCGAGGATTTCGAGCGGCTGGTTGATCCCGGTCAATACGGCGGCGCGCATCGTCTCCTCCATCGCGGCAACAGGCCCGAGCCTCGCACCGCCGCGCCGCCGGCGCAAGCTGCTATCCCACCGTGCCGTCGGCGGCGCGGCGCAGCACCGTCCCCGGCAGCGCCCCGGTATGGACCGCGTCCTCGACGACGAGGACGCCGTTGACGAGAACCGTCGTGCGCGCGCCCGAGGGGTATTGGTGCGGCGCCTCGTAGGTCGCGCGGTCGCGGAAATCGGCGGGATCGAAGATCGCGATGTCGGCGCGGAAGCCTTCCTTCAACAGGCCGCGGTCGCGCAATTTCAAGGCCTGCGCCGTCGCCCCGGTCATCTTGCGGATCGCGGTTTCCAGCGGCAGCAGCTTTTCGTCGTGCACATAGCGGCCAATGACGCGCGGAAAGGTGCCGTAAAAGCGCGGATGCGGCATGCCTTGGCCGACGACGCCGTAGGTGGCGACGCAATTCCCGTCCGACCCGACGAGCGGCTCGGGCGTGGAAAGGATTGTGCGGATATCGTCCTCGCTGATCGAGGTGACGAGGATGCGCGTCGCCCCCTTGTCCGCGATCAGATAGTCGCACAGCAGATCGACCGGGTCGATGCCGCGCGCGGCGGCGAGCGCGGCGATCGTCTTGCCCGCATGTTCGGGCAGATAGGGCGAGATCGAGATCTGCACGCACTCCCAGGACGGGATCCGGCCCCAATTGTTGAGGCCGCGCAGGGCGAACTCGGCTCGGATGCGGTCGCGCGTTTCGGCCTCGGCGAGACGCGCCAGCATCGCCTCGGTGCCGCCGACCTGCACCCAGGGCGGCAACAGGTTTTTCAACGGGTTGGCTCCGGCGGCATAAGGATAGGCGTCGCAATCGACGGCGCAGCCCTCCGCCCGCGCCGCCGCGATCATGGCGAGGATATCCCCGGCCTTGCCCCAATTGTCGAGGCCCGAGCATTTCAGATGGACGATCTCGACATGGACGCGATGGGCGCGGGCAAAGGCGATCGCCTCGGCAACGCTGTCCCGGATCCGGTTCGCCTCGTCGCGGACATGGGTGAAATAAGCGGCGTTGTGGCGCTCTAATACGGGGCCAAAGGCCAGCATCTCGGAGGGCTCGGCAAAGCTGCCGGGCGGCGTGAACAGCCCCGACGAAAGCCCGAGCGCGCCGGCCTCGAGCCCCTCTTCCAAGAGCGCGGTCATCTCGGCGTGCTCGGCCACGGTCGGCGCCCGCTCCTCCATCCCCATCACCATCAGCCGCAACGTATTGTGGCCGACCAGCATGCCGGCATTGACCGCGACCTGCGGAAAGGTGTCGAGGTATTCGGGAAAGCGCATCTCGCGGAACGGCAGCCACGGCGCCCCGCCGCTCAGATAATCGGCGAGCAGACCCGCCTTCCCCGGCAAGACCGGCGCCACCGAGAACCCGCAATGGCCGATGATCTCGGTGGTGACGCCCTGGCGCACCTTGCTCTCGGCCTTGGGATTGATCGGCAGGGTGAAGTCGGAATGGGTCTTGATGTCGATAAAGCCGGGCGCGACCGCCAGCCCCGCGGCGTCGATGACCTTGCCCGCGCGGCCTGCAAGGCCGCTGCCGATCGCGACGATGCGGCCGTCCGCAACGGCGATATCGGCGCTCTCGCCGGGCCGGCCGCTGCCGTCGACGACAAGCCCGCCGCGGATCAGGATGTCCCACGCCATTCTTTTCCTCCCTCCCTCTGTGCGCCATCGCCCGCGCCGTCCCCGATCCTATATGATTGGAGCGGGAATAGCGGCCCGCGAAAGGGGGTTTGCATGAGCGCACACGACCGGACCGAAGCAAAGAAGCCGCGGCTCGTCGGCATCAACCACATCGCCCTCGAAGTCGGCAATATCGACGAGGCGCTCGAATTCTACGGCAAGATCTTCGAGTTCAAATTGCGCGGCAAACGGCCGGGCAACGGCTTTATCGATATGGGCGACCAGTTTATCAATCTGATCGAGAGCCCGACAGCGCATGTGGACGATCGCCGCCATTTCGGCCTCGTCGTCGACGATCGATCGAGCGTGCGGGCGCGCGCCGAGGCGGCCGGCGCGCAACTGCCGCCGGGGCCGTTCCTGCGCATTCTCGACCCCTGGGGCAACCGCCTGGAAATCGTCGAGTATCGCGACATCCAGTTCACCAAGGCGCCGCATATCCTGCGCGGCATGGAGCTCGACCTCGACAAGAGCGAGAGCGCGCAAAAGGAGCTCGCCGACAAGGGCCTTGCCCCGTAGAGGGGGCGCGGCGATGGACATCTCGCGGATCCCTGTGGGGCGCGCGCCGCCCCACGACATCAACGTCGTCGTCGAGATCCCGCAGGGCGGCGTCCCGGTCAAATACGAGATGGACAAGCATTCGGGCGCGCTCTACGTCGACCGCTTTCTGCACAGCGCGATGTTCTATCCCGGCAATTACGGCTTTGTGCCGGGCACCTTGGCCGAGGACGGCGATCCGCTCGACGTATTGATCGTCGGCCCCGGCGCCGTCGTGCCGGGCGCGGTGGTGCGCTGCCGCCCGGTCGGGGTCCTGTTGATGGAAGACGAGAAAGGCCCGGACGAGAAGATCATCGCCGTGCCGGTCGACGAACTCCACCCGTTCTACAGGGGCGTGCATTCCTATTGCGACCTGCCGCCGCTGTTGTGCGATCAGATTGCCCATTTCTTCAGCCATTACAAGGATCTCGAACCCGGCAAATGGGTCCGCATCGCGCGCTGGGCGGGGACCGAGGAGGCGGCCGGGCTGATCGCCGCGGCGATCGCCCGCGCGGCCGCTGCAAAGCCCCCCTGAGGCCCGCCTCTTGGCACAGGACCGGCAATGCCGGATGATCGGCGGATTGCGGGACGGGAGGACAGGGCCATGGCGAAGGGACAATTGATCGCGGCGTTCGATTTCTCAGGCGCTGCCGAGGACGAATTCCACGATTGGTACGACACCGAACACATCCCCGAGCGCGAGCGCGTGCCCGGATTTCTCTCCTGCCGGCGCTGGATCGGCGCGCAGAACCCGAAGGAATCGGTCGCGCTCTACGACCTCGACACGCTGGCGGTGTTGCAGAGCCCGGACTATCGCGCGATCGCCGGCGACAACCTGTCGCCGTGGTCGAAACGCGTGACCGCGAAGTGCCGGCGCCTGTTGCGCTTCGAGGGCGATCAGATCCTGCCGGGCGACGCCGTTGCGCCGGAAGAGGCCGGCGGTCTGCTATTGGTCGGGATGACGCCTCCCGTTGCGGTCGAGACCGAATTCAACGCCTGGTACGACACCGAGCACGTCCCGGCGCTCGCCCGCGTGCCGGGCGTCCTGTGCGCCCGCCGCTTCAAGAACGCCGGCGGCGGCGATCCCCGATACGTCGCCCTTTATCATCTGACCGGACCGGAGGTGGTCGAAGGAGCGGCCTGGAAACAGGCCAGTGAGGGGACGCCGATGCCGGCGCACATCCGGCCGCAGATCACCGGCCGCATCCGCCTCGTCTGCCGCCGCTACCAGCGCCAAGCCTGACACTGCAGCGGAGCGAAAGGATGCGCTACGAACTCTATTACTGGGCCGGCATCCAGGGTCGCGGCGAGTTCGTGCGCCTCGCGCTCGAAGCGGCCGGCGCCGACTACGTCGACGTCGCGCGGCAGGACGAGGGCGCGATGCTGCGCCTCCTCAATGGCGAGGAGGTCCCGCACCCGCCTTTCGCTCCGCCCTTTCTGCGCGCGGGGCGGCTTCTGATCGGGCAGACCGCCAACATCCTCCTTTATCTCGGCGCGCGGCTCGATCTCGCACCCGCCGCCGAGGCCGGGCGGCTGTGGGCGCACCAACTGCAACTGACGATCGCCGATTTTGTCGACGAGGCGCACGATACCCATCACCCGATCGCGTCGAGCCTCTATTACGACGAGCAGAAGCCCGAGGCGCAGCGCCGCGCCGCCGACTTCCGGGAGCGGCGGATCCCGAAATATCTCGGCTATTTCGAGCGGGTCCTGGCGCGCAACCCGGAGGGCGGCGGGTATCTCGTCGGCGACCGGCTCACCTACCCGGACCTGTCGCTGTTCCAGGTCGTTGCCGGTCTGCGCTATGCCTTCCCGCGGTCGATGCGGCAGGCGGAACAGTCCTGCCCGCGGGTCGTCGCGCTCCACAACCGGGTCGCCGCGCAGCCGCGCGTCGCCGCCTATCTCGCTTCGCCGCGCCGCATCCCATTCAACGAGCACGGCATCTTCCGCCGTTATCCGGAACTCGACGCCGGATCTTCCTGAGCGCCGGCTTCTTATCCGCCGTACCGACAAGGCGCCAGGGTACGTACAAAATTTCCCGCCCCTATCCCGTCATGCCCGCGAAAGCGGGCACCCAGGGGCCAAATCGCAGGCTTTCTGCCGCGTAGCTCCTGGGTCCCCGCTTTCGCGGGGACGTTAGCTGTTTCGAGATTTGCACACTCCCTCGCCGAAGCGACGAGTGAAGAGGCGGCGAGAAGAAATTCTCGCCCAGCCTCGGAGCGCATCCCGCAACTGCCCAGTCGCGGCAACCGTTACGGAAGTCCGCAGTAATTATTGACAGCATGGCAAGTCTTTCGCCATTGTGTTCGTATTGCGCCCAGAAGCGCAGCAGGGAGGAAGCGCATGGCGATTGTTGAAACTTTCCCGGGTCCACTGTCCGAAGCCGAGCACCGTGCCCAGCTCCGCAAGGCGGTGATTGCCAGCACGATCGGGACGACGATCGAATGGTATGACTTCCTGCTGTACAGCATCGTCACGCCCCTGGTCTTCGGCAAATTGTTCTTTCCCCATTCGGCGCCGCTGATCGGCGTACTGGAGGCGTTTGCGGTCTATTTCGTCGGCTTTGTCGCCCGCCCGATCGGCGGGTTCATCTTCGGCCATTTCGGCGACCGCATCGGCCGCAAGGGCGCGCTGATCGCGACCCTGTTGCTCACCGGCCTGTCGACCTTCGCCGTCGGCTTTGTGCCGGGCTACGCCGTGATCGGCATCTGGGGTGCGGTGATCATGACGATCGTCCGGCTGATCCAGGGCATCGGCGTCGGCGGCGAATGGGGCGGGTCGGTGCTGTTTTCGATGGAATGGGCGCGCACCAACCAGCATCGCGGCTTTGTCACGTCGTGGCCGCAGTTTGGCGGCCCGGCCGGGCTGTTCCTGGCGAACATGGCGGTACTGATCGGCAGCGCGATCGCCGGCGACAAGTTTCTCGCCTGGGGCTGGCGCATTCCGTTCTGGCTCAGCATCATCATGGTCGCGATCGGGCTTTATATCCGGCTCGGCATCCTCGAAACGCCGACCTTCCGACGCGTCGTGGCCGAACGTCGGGTCGAGCGCGCCCCGGCGATCGAGGTGTTGAAGCGCCAGCCCAGGCAGGTGTTCCTGTCGATGTTCGCGCGCACCGCGGAGCAGGCGCCGGCCTACATCTATCTTGCCTTTGTCTTCACCTACGGCACGCACGTTCTGAACCAGTCGCGCGACTTCCTGCTGATGTCGCTGCTGATCGCCGGGGTGGTGTCGTTCTTCACGATCCCGATCGCCGGGGCATTGTCGGATCGGTTCGGCCGCAAGCGCGTCTATATCATCGGTTCGGTGCTGACCGGGATCTACGGCTTTGTCTATTTCGCGCTTCTGAACTCGCTCGTGCCGGCGCTGATCGTCATCGGCATCATCCTGTCCTTTGTGCCGCATGACCTCATGTACGGGCCGCAGGCGGCATTGATCGCCGAGGGCTTTACGCCGCGGCTGCGTTACAGCGGCTGCTCGATCGGCTACCAGCTCGCCTCGATCACCGCCGGCGGGCCGGCCCCGATCATCGCGACGGCGCTCCTGGCGGCCTACGGTTCGGGCTATGTGATCGCGGGCTACATCGCGGTCTGCGCGATCGTCAGCATCGTCGCGACCGCCCTGATGTCGGATTACACCGGCCGCGACATCTCGCAGGAAAGCGTCTGAGGAGAGGACCTGTTCGCGTCGCCGTCGTGCCGTGAAGCCGGCGGAATACGCTGCGCTATTCCGCCCTACGCTTCATGCTCGTTGGGAACGGTTGTAGGGCGGAAAACCCCGGCGCCACCCGCGGGTCAAGCCCGCGGGCTAAAGGCCCACGGGGCATTCCGCCACTTTCCTCATTCAAACAGGCTCTGAGCGCGCCATCGCCAAACCACGGACCAACCTGGAGACATCCGTGATGAGCACCGTAGATGCAAACCGCGTGATCCTGACCGGCGAAAATTCGGTCATTCGCCTCAATAACGATGACAGTGATGCGTTTACAACGAATGCCACCTTTTGGCGCATCCTGTCTTCTCCCGGCGGGTCGGGCAATGTTCTCTATCTGAAAAGCGAACTGACCGGACCTCGCTGGCGCATATACTCGGACAATATGGCGATGGTGCGGTGGCTGCAGTCCACCGTACTGGGGGCAATCAACGCCGAGTTGCGCGACCTGACCATCGCCGTGACCGACGCGCAGTTCAGCAGATCCGGGGACGCGCGTGACTTCTGGACAGAACGCCTGGACACCGGCGACGAACAGATCGTGCTGACCTGGTATGAGTTCGGCGAGCCGTTGTTGGTCCACACCCAGCCCAATGCGATCCCCGGGCGCCCCTACGGGATGTGCACGGTGCTCGTTCCGGCCTTCGGTGCGCGGCTGACCCGCAACGGCCTTGAGGCCAAAGGCCGGCCCTGGCCGAGGGAGCGCGAAGGCCGTCCCTCCAGCACCTGCGTATTGGGGTTGTGCGAAAGCTGGACGGAGGCGCGATAGACGCTCCTGGAATTACCAATTGGAAGGAAGGGCAACGCGCCGCCGTTTATTCCTTGAACTGCGCGGCCCGCCACCGGACCGCGGCGGGCACGCCCTCGGCCTCGACGATCTCGCGGAAGCGGGCGCCGAATTCGGTCGCGGTGGCATAGAGCGGACCGACGACGTCGAGCCCGGCATAGAGCGCGGTGCGGAACCCGGCGGCGTCGGCGCCGCGGTTGACCGCGCGCTTTGCCGCATAGAGCGCCTCGGGCGAGATCAGCGACAGGCGCTTCGCATAGCGCAGACTCGCGGCCCGCAATTCGGCCAAGGGCACAACGCGATTGACCATCCCCAGCGACAATGCGGTCGCCGCGTCGATCGTGTCGCCAAAATAGAGCAGTTCGCGCGCCTTCTTGTAGCCGATGATCATCGGCATCACGAGCGCCGGGCCGACGCTCGAAAAGCGCACCTCGGGCTCGCCGAAAACCGCGTTGTCGGCGGCGATGGTCAGGTCGCAGAGCATGACCAGTTCGCAGCCGCCGCCGAGCACGTGACCCTGCACCGAGGCGATCACCGGCTTCCTCATCCGCCACGGCGTCATCTCGAATTCGAGCTGCGGGTGGAGATGGTCGTGCGCCCTCGTCGGGTCGCGGCGCCAATCGTCGGCGCCGGGCGCCTTCGCCCCGATATCGTAGCCGGCGCAGAAGCTGCGCCCCTCGGCGCGCAGCAAGACGACGCTGGTGGCCGGTTCGGCGTCGGCCGCGGCGAACGCCTCGACCAGCGCGTGCTGCAGGTCGGCGCTGATCGCGTTGAGCTTGTCCGGCCGGTTCAAGGTGATGATGCCGACCTTCTCGTCGGTCTCGTACAATACGACGGGTTCGGCCACGGCGCCCTCCCCTTGCTATGAATTGGCCCGGCCGGCAAAGCGCGCCAGCCGATCGATCGCCGCCAGTCCCTCGCGCAGCCCGCCGATGACCGCAATACCGTGCGCCCGCAGCCGCGCCACCACCGCCCGGTCGAGGATCCCCGGCCGCGTATGCAGCAGGTAATGCGGCTTGCGGCTGCGCGAAGCGGCCTCGGCAAACGCGTCGAGATAGCTTTGCACCAGTTCGGGGGTGTCGAAGGCCCGGTCCTCGCTGTCATCGCGGCAGAACACGACACTATCGTGATCCGGGCTCGCATCGAACAGGCGCAGCGCCTGCGGCAGGTTGGCGGTGAACGTGCCGCTCCCCCAGGCGTCGAGCGGATTGCCGTCGCCGGTGATGGAGCCGATCCGCTCGACGATCTCGGCCCGCGCCGCTGCCGACAGCGGCGGCACGGCAAGATCGGAGGCCTCGGCAATGTCGAGGATCAGCTCGCCGAGGCCCCCCGACGCGGTGACGATCCCGATCCGGCGCCCGGCCGGTCGTTTGGCGCCCTGGCAGGCCGCCAAGACCTCGGTGAATTCGGCGAGGTCGCCGACCGCGATCGCGCGATGCGCCCGCAACAGTTCCAAGGCTGCCTCGGGTGCGCCGGCGGTGCCGCCGGTATGGCTGGAGATGGCCTGCCCGCTGCGCGCGCTGCGGCCGACCTTCAAGGCGACGACCGGTTTTCCGCGCAGGGCGGCGCGGTCAAGCGCGGCGGCAAACCGGTCGGGGTGGCGGATCGTCTCGATGAACGCCCCGATCACCTCGGTTCGCGGATCTTCGACGAGATATTCGAGATAATCGGCCGCGGCCAGCACGGCCTCGTTGCCGGAGGAGACGACGTGGCTGAAGCCGAAGCGCCTCGTGTCGGCCAACAGACTGACGCAGAACCCGCCGCTCTGCGAGACGAGGCCGACAGTTCCGGCCAGGCCGGTGGGATCGCGCAACTCCTGCAGATAGGTGGTGCTGCGATGATGCGGGTTGAGGACGCCCATGCAGTTGGGGCCGCACAATGCGATGCCGGCTGCGCGGCAGAGATCGGCGATCTCGCCCTGCAATCGGCGGCCCTCCTCGCCCTGTTCGGCAAAGCCGCCGTCATAGATGACCGCTCCCTTGACCCCGCGCTCCGCCGCCGCGGCGAAGGCGTCGCGGATCCGCGCGTGGCCGATGCAGAACACCGCGACATCCGGCGTCTCGGGCAGATCGGCAAGGCTCGGGTAGCAGGCATGGCCGAGGACGCTCGGATAGGCCGGGTTGACCGGGAAGATCGTGCCGGCGAAGCCGATCCGGTCGAGCGAGGCAATGATCCTGCGGCCGACCGTCGGCTTTTCCGAGGCGCCGATGACGGCGATCGAGCGGGGCTGGAACAGCGCTTCGAGCGGCATCGGTCAGGCGGTCCCGCCGGCGCGCCGAGCACGCTGCGCGAGCCGGAGGGCAATCAGGTCGTGCACCTGAACGACCGCTTTCCGGCGCATGCGGTCTCGCGAACGCAACCGTCCTAAGGCTTCGTCGTATCCGGCTGCTGTCCCTGCATCTGCTCATGCCGCTGCAGAGCGCGCTCGCGCGCGTGCTTCTTCGCCAGGTGATGGCCGACGACGCAGCCGCCGACCGCACCGAGGACCGCGTGGTGCCCGGCGTAATGCCCGGCCACGCCGCCCACCGCGGCCCCCTTGAGACAGCCCTTCGCCTGCGCCGGGCCAACGGCCGAGCCGGCCGCCAAAGCGACGGCGAGGGCCGCCGGGATCAGCATTGCTCGCATACGGGTTCCCTTTCTTCAGGATTGTCGAACTGCATCGCTATATACACCAAAAGGGCGAGGATCGAAATCGCGCGGTGGCCGCCATGGGGTTGCCGGACCTCCGTGCGAAGCGGATCGCTCTCGAAAATATATCTTCAAGCCATCGGTTTCATTGGTGCGGGCGGGGAGACTTGGACTCCAACGTCCTTACGGACAACAAATTTCGGGTCTGCCGCGTCGGCCATTCCACTAACGGCCTGTTTGAGCGAGGAAAGTGGCGGAATGCGCTCCGCTTCGCTAACCCCGCCCCGGGCGGAGCCTGTCCTCGGGCCGCGCGAAGCGCGGACCCGTGGGCTCGCGACGGTCCGTCGGTGTTAAGCCCGGGGTTCGCCGGGGCTAAAGGCTTTCCCACCCTGCAACCGTTCCCGATGCACATGAACCGTAGGGCGGAATAGCGCAGCGCATTCCGCCGACTTCACGGCACGACGGCAATTCACGCAGGCTCTAAGCCCGCGACAAGGCTTGATCCTCCCTATCCTCCTCGGCTGTCGCCCTGCCCGCGGCGGCGATTTTGCCCCGAGGCGCGGCTCGAAAGCAAGGAGCGGCCATCGGGTCTGTGCGCCGAAGCGCACAAGATGAATTAGGTTCAGCCTACTTTGCCCCCGGGTTTAGCCCCGATAGACCTTCGCCAGCGATCCCCGGAAGAACCGGCGGCGGGACGGATCGTGCGCATCCGTCGGCGGCTGCGGCCAAGGCGCCGGATCGTGCCGCGACCGATGAGGCTCCGCGACCCTACCCGATTACGTTCGCCGTCGATTCGAGCCTGCTGAACCAGGTTGCGGGATAGGCGCGAATCAGCCGCGGCAGCGTGTCGCCGCCGGCCAGCGTCGCCGGTGCGGATGACCGGGCATGGCGACGCGGTATCGTCGCTTGGACCTCGACCGACGCGGAAATTGACCGGCTGCCGAACCGCGACGGCGACACGCTGGCTGCCTGATTGCAGCGGTGCCGGGCAAAGATTGCGCTCGTGAGCCTCGATCGCTCGGATGCTCACGCTTCGGCATATTCCTTAGGAATATGCCATTAACGAATCTTTAACCATCTAGAAATAATTCTCAACTAAAAGGAGTGTTACAAATTATTACTCTCTTTCAGGGAGAAAGCACATGAAATATTTTTCAAAAACTCCGCACATATCGGGCTTTACGGCCGATACTCGTGATCCACGCGGCAGGATCCGGAGGACCGCATCGACCGCTGTTGCGGCCTGCGAGGCGCTTTCGCGCGCGACACATGCCGGGCGGCTCCCAATTCGACGGCGCAAGCCTGGCAAGCTGGGAGCTCTGCTCGCCATCATGGGGATCGCGTGGTTGGGCGGCAGCGGATCGGTGATGGCGCAATCGGTCAACCTCTTTGGCAACACTACGCCGAATAACCCGGCCGAAAACGACCCGAACGCCGTGACGCTCGGGGTCAAATTCTGGAGCTCTCAGTCGGGAACGATCTCGGCCATCCGCTTCTACCGCGGCGCCACCAGCCCTTACGGCTATGTCGCGAGCCTCTACTCGGCAAGCGGCAGCCTGCTGGGGTCGGTCAAAATGAAGCACGAGTCGGGACCCGTGCCGGGATGGCAGGTGGCTACTTTCGCGTCACCGATTCCGGTCTCGGCGAATAAGACCTACGTGGCCGCCTATTACGCGCCTTCCGGCCGGTATGCCGACGTCTATTACGGGCTGAGCAACGGGGTGACGACAGGCCCATTGAACGCGCCGGCGAGCGCAACCGTCGGCGGCAACGGGGTCTATGTCTACGCGCATGCTTTTCCGAACCAGACATGGGAGGACAGCAACTATTTCGTCGACGTCCTGTTCACGCCGACGGCGGCGGCGCCCTATCTGAAGCTGAGCTTCAACCCCGCCAATCCCAGCATTCCGAGCAACGCCCCGGCCGGCACCGTGGTAGCGACGGTCACCGCAAGCTGGTCCGACGGCAGTCCCTTCACCGGAACCCTCTCCTTCGCGGCGCCCTATTCCAACGACAACGGGACATTTGCGCTTTCCGGAAACAATCTGATCGTCAGCCCCACGGGGCCCGGATTATCCGCCGATAGCGGCACGACCCAATCCGTCACGATCGTTGCGACGCAGTGAAGTCTCGGCAGGCGCCCCTTTGGTGACCTGGAACGCTCCTACCTACTATTAGAGGGACTTCAGCACGGGCCGCTACGCGGCCCATCTGGCCCTCTGCACGCCACCCCCATCCTATGACCCGACCCGAACTGAACAGCGAGTGGGAGACAATGAAACGCACTTTTCTTCTTGCTGCTGCGCTGTCAATTGCGCTGCCGCCAGTTATAACATCGGCCGCCACGGTTCAGAGCAACCTTGCGATCACAGTTACATCGCCGCCGAATCAGGGCGGCGGCGGTGGCGACAGTGGCGACAGCCTGCTGCCGGCCGACCGAGACGCCAGCGCCAACTGGCAGATGGCCGGACTGCAATCGATCGGCGGCATATCGGCAGTTGATGCAACCCGGACGACCAGTTGCGGCACCCTCAAACCGATGGGCGGTGGTCGGGACGACAGCTCACAAATCAATACTGCGATCGGCAACTGCCCGGCGGGCGACGTACTTAATCTCGCAGCCGGCACCTTCACGATCGCTGAGGGCAATTACATCCTGCTCAACAAGGGTATCACCCTGCGCGGTGCGCCGCCCGTGAACGGCCAGCTGCAGACGATCCTGCACCGGCCGACAAGCGGTCAGTGCCCACCCCCGGCCGGGTATGGCGCGACGATGGACTGTTATTCTGGCGGCACCAGCCCAACGACCATCATTCTGATTTCACCTGTCGCGCGATATGTCGGTCTTGGAAATCTCAACGGCTGCGCCTTGATGTCTGATATTGCCGCAGGGTCAACAACAGCTACCGTCAGCAGCTCCTGCGCCTCCTTGTTCTCGCCGGGGCAGTTCGTCGTTCTCGACGAGCTTTCCGGCTACCAGGATATGCCGGACCCCGAGAATCCGTGTTGCTCGATCTGGGCCGCGCCGGACTACCGGGTCGCGTATCATATCCACACCCCCAGTGTGAGCGGCGACGACGGTACCGATGTCATGTCAGATTACACGCTCCATACCGATCGAGTAACCAATGAAATAAAGCAGATAAAATCGGTTTCCGGAAACACGATTACCTTCGACGATCCGGCGACGATCTCGTACCGGGTCAGCCATACGGCGGAACTCTGGGTGTACCAGAATCCGTGGTTGCAGAAGGCCGGTCTTGAGGATGTCGTGACCGAATACGGCGACGACGGCGATATCCAGATGCAGTATTGTGCCTATTGCTGGCTGCATCAGGTGGAGGCGCGATACGGCATCGGCCCGACAGTGCAGATGAACACCACGTTCCGCGCGCAGATCGAGCAGTCTTATATCCACGATGCGGCATGGCCCTCTCCGGGCGGGGCCGGGTATCTGATCGACATGCGCTTCGATTCCGCCGAATCGCTGATTGAGAACAGCATTTCGATCCGCGGAAACAAGGTTATGACCGCGCGCGGATCGGGGGCCGGCTCAGTCATCGCCTACAACTATGTGGACGACGCTTACGACCTCGGTTCGGACGGCTGGCAGGAGATCGGGCTGAATGCCAGTCATCTCGTCGGACCGCACCATGTCCTGTTCGAGGGCAATTGGACCTTCAACATGGACAGCGATGCGACGCACGGCGGCTCAATCTACATGACCTATTTCCGCAATTGGTCGACTGCTATCAGGAGTACGTTTACAGGGCTGGATGGTTACGTGCAAAATGACAGTGCCAATGACTGTGGAGCGACCGCATGGAGCGGCTCGCCATTGCGCGCCACTGGTCCGCAAGCCTACAGTTATTGGTTCTCCTTTGTCGGCAATGTGCTAGGCACCCCAGGCTGTACAACCGCCGCGAATAACTTCCCTCTGAACAATTATTTTGGTGGTCCATATAACAGCGATGGTATTTTTCTGCTCGGATGGTTCAATGCAGGAAACGGCCAAAACGATCCCACCGTCGCCACCATCTATCCTGCCACACCTCAAGGCGTTAACGGCACAAATTCGTCCTGCATGACTTCTGGGACTAACTGCGCGACAATTCTGGACGGCAATTACGACTATGTCAGGAATCAGATAGTCTGGGCAACAAACGACACCGCCCATACTCTGCCCAGTTCCTTTTATTTAGGCAGTGAACCATCTTTCTTTACCGCAGGGGCCTCATGTACTTATACGTGGCCGTGGGTCAACCCAACAGGGTCTACCCTCGTTTATACGAATAGCTGCGGCGGTTCGGGCCTGCCGGCCAAGGCGCGCTACGACGCCGGGACGCCGTTCTCGCAACCTTGAACCCCTAATATGCGCCCGGCGCGCCGTCTATCGACAATCTCACGACGTTGCGCCGGGCGCCGAGCCCACCTGTATGGGCCTGATCGGGCTATCTCTGGTGTTCAGTTTGCCAGCTGGCCTTACGCGAGGTCGAGCGTCGGCTGGGATTAGCCTACCGCTTGGTGGCCTCTCTTGAAGATCCGCGCGCACCGGAGAAGGTCGTGCACCGCCCAGCCGAAACTGGCTCTACCATCCGATGAGGCGAAGCGACCGCCTCTTCGGTCTACTATGGCACGCTGCTCCCCTGGCCGGCGCCTCATGTCCCGGATCTGCGTCTTGAGTTTGTCGAGGGCTTTCAAGCGATGCGCCGCTCGCTCCTGTCGTGAAAGCGGTCGCCCCCTTCCGCGCCGCGGCATGCCCAGGCAGCACGCGCGACCTGCGTTAACCAATTGCCGGAGGTCCACAAACTTGCTAAGCTTGTTCGATTGATCGAAGACAAAAGCGGAATAACATATCGCATGCAGCCGCAACAATTTTTGATAGACCGTGTGCAAGGTCATACCTTCTTGAAAAATTTCCTGAGTGCTAACGGCAAGGTAATGGATCTTGGAATGCACAAGGGGGATTTTGCCAAAGTAATTTGCGGCAGATATGGCTGTTCCGTAGTTGGAGTTGAAGCCAACCCAGCACTGGCATCGACATTGCGGGGATTAGATGGGCTCTCGTGCAAAAACGCCGCGATTTCGGCAGCGGACGGTTCCGTCAAATTTGCGATAATCGAAAATGATCTCGAAGCGAGCAAGATTGTTTCGGAAAGTATTCCATTATCAAAGACGGTAGTAGTCGTCCCAAGTGTATCGCTTGCGACTTTTTTTCAGGAAGTTAACGTTACGCAGCTGGAGCTGCTTAAGATGGATATCGAGGGAGCGGAGCTAGACGTCATCGAGACAACGGATCCAAGAATTTTCCAAAGATGCAAACAAATTACAATAGAGTTTCACTCGTTTCTCTATCCGGCCGACAAAGAGAGGGTGGAACGGGTCGTCTCCTTATTGTCTACTTTTGGTTTCTGGCATATCGATTTTTCCACCGAATGGAGTGATGTTCTCTTCATCAACAATAGCCTAATCGACGTTCCCAGGCTCGCAAGAATGCTTCTGATCACTCAAAAGTATCACGCCGGGATAGCACGACGCCTCCGTCGATGGTCCGGCGTTGTGTGAACCCGGCCATAATGAGTTCTCCACAAGAGCATCTTCAAAAGGAATTGATACGAAGTGGAGGACCCAGCCCTGCGAACCTCATTATTGAGCCGGCCTGAATCATGTTGAATCGTATCCTCGAGGCGGTAGGACTTTCAACTGCACCAGGGTCGGCTCAGTAACTCGCTGCCCGCCTTCTTATGGCTTCTCGATAGATTTCGACAAAGCGTTCAATCTTCATAGGCCACGTGTACTCGGCTAGAACTTTCGCCCGTCCTGCACGGCCCATGCTCGCGCAACGATTTCGGTCGTTGGCAAGGCTCACGATGGCCTGTTCGAGATCCGCCACCAAGCTAGCCGGGTCGCGTGGCTCGATCAGTATCCCACAACTGGCGTCCAGGATGTCGGCGGGTCCGCCCCACTCGACAGCGATGACCGCCTTTCCGGAAGCCATTGCTTCCAGAATCACGGTTGCCCCAGGGTCAAATACGCTCGGCAGAACCAATACATCGGACTTGCTCAGCAGTTCGGCGCAACGCTCTTGAGACTGCCACCCGAAGAATTCCACGCGAGACTCGATCCGGAGCTGAGAAACCCGTTCTGCTAGACGCTGCCTCTCCCCCCCCTGGAGATCACCAACGATCTTGAGCCTACAATCCACCTGCTTGCAGGCACGAGCCACTGCCTCGATGAGCCACTCTGGCCCCTTCCATCGTTCCAATCGCCCAATGAAGATGATTTCGAGAGCTCGGCCCAGGGGGGCGGACTCATCGACTCTCTCGGCCGGTCCGCGCGCCCAGAGTTCAGGAACGACGCCATTCTCAACCATTCGGAAGATCCGTCCACGGACACCCGAAGGCAGGCCAGCCTCGGTTCGCCGGTTGGCTACGATCAGGCACTCGGCTTGACGCTTCGCGTCGACAGGGCGCGGCAGAGCATTTGCCAAGCTCCGGGCAAGGTTCTTCACTCCGCGGACACGTCGCGGTTGCAGGAAGCGAAAGCCTGGGGGATACTCCATCCCGCCGTTCATCGGCCCTATGACTAGCGGAGCGGGGAGGCCGACAAGGAGGCTGGGCACCCTGGGCGAAATTGGCGTCGGTTGGTGCACAACGTCAATCTCGAGCTTTTTGATGAGTTGCGCTACGGCGCCTCGCTGCCGCCACTGCGTGGCGAGCACCTGAGGGTAGTAAAGCGGGTTGGAACCCATCCATGACGGAGTGCGGGCTTGAATCCAGCGAAAAGCCGAGTGCATCCGGGCATCTTCGACGTAAGCGACTCGTTGCGCATCGGGGCCCAAGAGCTCGTCCAATTCGAGCTTCGTTTCGTTACCGACGCACATCCATGCGTCATGTCCTGCTTTCAGCAGCCCTCGGAAGATATGGAGAGGAAGGAAGGCCTCTCCGGCCCACCTTGCCGAAGCATTGGCGGCAACAATGAGGACAGATAAGCGTTTGCCCGACATGCCGCACATATAGCAACAACGCTGAGACGATGCAACGCACTAAATGCTCATCTGAAAACAGAGATTCTAAAATTAATGTATTAAAGCACATCAGGGCGTATTAGAGCACTTCAAGGCCAAACTTGTCGCGTGGGCGTTCAGTCCATGGACTTGACGAAACCGACGCCGCCTCGGCAGAACCTCATGATTTTCGGAACGGGCTCTAACCGGGATAATTCACGAGACCGGAAGAGGGAGTGGCGGGAGCGGAACGAGCCGCAAGGGTCTGGTATGATTTGGTTGCTGAGGCCGGATCATCCGGAGCCAAACGGAGTTCGCCCCCGCCATGGCGCACGATACGAAA
>DATFCQ010000190.1:0-5871 GCA_035252905.1 Allostellaceae bacterium
CCGCGCCGTCGCTTCCCGTTTTGGCGAGGCGTGGCGCGTCACCACCTCGCTTGCCGGGCGCACCGAGCGGCCGGGTCCGATCCCCGGGCAGGTCCGCATCGGCGGATTTGGCGGGGCGGCGGGGCTTGCCGCCTATCTCGGAGACGAACGGGTCGACCGGCTGATCGACGCCACCCATCCCTTTGCCGCCCGGATCTCGGCGGCGGCGCGACTCGCTTGCATCACCGCCGGCGTACCGCGCCTATTGCTGCTGCGCCCGCCCTGGCGACGCCACCCGCTCGACCGCTGGATCGAGGTCGACGGCATGACGGCCGCCGCCGCGACCGTCGCCCGCTTGGCGCGGCGGGCTTGGCTGACCGTCGGGTCCGGCGAGGTCGCGTGCTTTGCCGGAGCGACCGGGGTGCGCTTTCTGGTCCGGCTGATCGCGCCGCCGCGCCAGCGCCTGCCCTTGCGCTTCTACGAACTGGTGCTCGGCCGCGGTCCGTTCACTCTGTCCGGCGAGCGCCATTTGATCGAGCGGCACGCGATCGACGTATTGGTGACAAAGGCGAGCGGCGGCGGCGCAACCGAGGCCAAGATCCTCGCCGCCCGCGAACTCGCTCTGCCGGTCGTCATGGTCCGGCGGCCGCCGAGCGAACCCGGAGAGACGGTCGATACGGTCGAGGCGGCGCTCGACTGGCTCGCCGCATGGCGGCCGGCGGCAGCCAGAAGGAGGGCGAAATGAAGGCGCACCGGCTTGCTCCCTTGTTCCTCCTCGCCCTGTGCGTCGCCCTCGCGGCTCCGGCGCAGGCCCAGATCAACCTCTTCGGCGGCTATTACAGCAATGTCGCCCGCGCCGCCGCCGCTAACGACGCCGCGCGGGTTAACGAATTGGTCGGCACCGGCAGCACTCCGAACGAGACCGACGACAACGGCTATGCCGGTCTGCATTACGCCGCGATGAATGGCAACCTGGCGATGATCGCGGTTCTGATCAAGGCGGGCGCCCGGATCGATCAGCGCGACCGGCTTGGCAATACCCCGCTCAGCCTTGCCGCCGCCCGCGGGCAGGATGAGGCCGCCAAATTGCTGATTGCCGCCGGAGCCAATCTGAATGCCCAGAACCGGGACGGGATGACGCCGCTAATGATTGCCGCCCAGCACGGCGATCTGACACTCGTCCGCGCCCTGATTGCGCAGGGCGCCGACGCTGGAAAGCTCGATTATACCGGGCACGACGCAGCAAGCTGGGCGGCCGACAGCCATCGCCCGGCGGTCGTCGCGGTGATCCGGCGCGCCCTCGCCGGCGCACGCTGACGGCGCGCCTGTCCCGATCGACTTTGGCCCCTCTGCGCCGGACGTTATGAACGGGCAGTGTCGGAAAATTTGACAGCGGGCGAGGACCCGGGAGGGCCTCGTCCGCCTTACGCCTCACCCCTCAGAGGGACTTTTTGACGCGTCTCTAACGCCACTTGCGGCGCAGCAGCCCCAATCCGAGCAGAGCGGTCCCCAGTAGAGCCAGCGAACCGGGTTCAGGCACCGGGGCCGCGGTCCCCGGCTGGATCTTCTCGCTGGATGCCGAGAACAGCGAGATCGTATAGACGACCCCGTTGGCCAGCGTCGGGCTATCAAAGGATTCAGTAAAAGTGCCCGAATCGGTATTGCTGGGGGGAACACCGGCTTGAGACGAAATCTGCGTGTTTAGATCCGCGGGCTGAAAGGTTGCCAGAGGCGTGTTCGATCCCTGGGGGGTAATACTGAACGTGTTGGTGATCGCGGCGATCGCAGCCTCATTGGTCAGGGCCGCCGTCGAGACCATCAGATCGATGGCGTCGGTAAAGCTCAGATGAATGGCGCTGCCTGTCCCGGTCACAGTGAAGGTGATCGTCGCCCCGTTGTTCCCTGTCGAATTGCCCACCGCGGCCCCGGAGCCCTCGGCGACATTCATGACGCTCACGCCGGTTGTGGCATTGCCGGAGCCGATCGCGGCGTCAGCCCGCGTTCCAGTGAAATTCCCGGCGCCGACCGGTGTAAAGCTTGCCGACGGCGCTGGCCCAGGGCCCGAATAGGCCTGGTTTATCGTCAACGCGTTCCCGACGGCGCCGGCAGCCTGGAACCCTGAGGAGGGATTTCCATCGAATATGGCAAAATCGCTGATGTTCGTGGTTGCGCTCGAGACGGTGCCGGCGATCGACGTGCCGTCGCTATAGGTCACTCTCAGTCCCGTTATGCTGTTGCTCGCGAAAGCATACGGGTCGGCGTGAGCGGCGAGCGGCGCAACCGCAATTCCCAATCCGAGCGCCGATCCCAGCAACACTTTCCTTGAGGGGTTCATCGGGTTCTCCACCTCTTTGCACGACAGCTCCTGCAAACTCGAAGACTCGCAAGCCCCGTGCCAGCCGAATTCTCTTTATTGGGGCAAAGCCTTACCGGAGCAGAGCAGCCGCTGTGCCATCAATCTGTATGGAAATCCGACACAAATCCATATTATATATTAACTTAAGTTATAAATTTTAAGAAATTTAGGGACTTTGAGATTCGGGAAGTCTCGGTTTTTGAGATTATCTCACATTCCATATTAGATACAATTATGGGATTATTATAAATAAGGAACGCGAAAACCCTTCCCTTTTGCCCTGAGCCCTCCTCGGCTCCAGGGGCCCGCCGAGAGGATCTCGCCCGCGGAGGCCGTGTGCGGACACCAAATTCCTCAGGCCAGCCCTGTGTAAAATTTTACGACGATGAAGGTCTCGCCAGCGGTCTGTCCCCGCCCTGCCCCTCAGCGCCATTGCCAGACAAAAGCCATGGCAAAAAAGGGACGCAGCTCGGGATCGCCATCGGCGTTGCCCGATAAAGCTAAAGAGTTCAACTACTTGGTGACCGACTCCCGGCGGGAACAGAGGTTTTTTTCGGCACGACGCCGTCAAGACTTCCTGGCATCGCGTCGGCTTCATCGGTTAGGATCTCGAAGGAACGGGTTGCCAAAGGGGCCGGATGCGCACAGCGGCCGCGTCCGTGACCCGATCCGCAGGAGCACAGGTACAAGTTTTCCGACACCGTCGAAGCCTGTCGGGCGACGACGTCCACAGTCCAAACCTGATCACAGCATATCGTGCCTGGCGCACGTGATCCGAAACGCGATCATGCGCATCGGGAAACAGGGGAAATACCGGGGGAGGGAGCCATGCCACGTCTTTAGCGCCATAGCTGCCGGTTAAACCGACCGGCCGCCGTCCGTCACCAGGGTCTTAGCAAAAAAATTAAATTATTTACGGCCAAAGGCCGCGGGAAAACCGCGGCAGCGCTCCGCCGATGCCGATTTGAATCGGCTTCTGCATCGGTCCGGATGAGTTCGTCACCCCTCGCGCAAGGCAGGGGCTGATCCGCGTGCGATCCGAAGGCAACAACCGGAACCCTGCCTTCGGCCAGCTTCAACGGATCTCGCCGGCATAGCCCGGCGATCGGCCATGGGACGGACGCGGTCAACCAATCCCGCAACCGCTCAGGATTCAATGATGACTGAACTCATCAGCGATTTCACCAATTGCTATGAACGCTATTTCAAAGTATTGAAAGCAGATACGCCCAATCTGCTTGATCAGGTATACCGATTACGGTATCAACTATTTTGTGTAGAAAACCCCATTTTTGACCCGGCCGAGCATCTCGATGAACGGGAGAGAGACGAGTACGATGAGAGATCGGCGCATATCCTGCTGGTCCATCGCGACAGCGGCGCGGCGATCGGCACGGCGCGTCTCATCCTGCCGCGCCGCGGAGACAGATCAGGGCCTCTGCTGATCCAACGGCTTTTGGCGCCGGGAGATCGGAAGATTCTGGAGCACCTGCCGCCGCGCCGGACCGCCGAAATTTCCCGCTTTGCAATCGGCAAGGAACTCCGCCGCCATTGGCGGAGCAAGTCGGCCCATCGCACCGCATTTCCCGACATGCCGCGCGAGCTTCAGGCGAGCGAGAGGCTGCTGATGCGCTATATCACCTTTGGCCTGCTGCGCGGCATCCTCGACGCCTGCATGGAGCATACGATCCTCTATCTCGCCGCTGTGATGGAGCCCACTCTGATCCGGGCTCTCGTCTGGCTCGGGATCGATTTCGAACCCGTTGGCGGCCGGATCGACTATTATGGCGTCCGCCAACCCTGCGTCGTCCGGCTCGCCGACCTCGTCGAACGCTCGCGCGGCCGTCGCACGCCGCTGTGGCAATACCTCAACAGCACAGCCGGGCTTTAGTTCTGCCGGCACACGCCGTCCGCCCGCAAGCGACGGCCGCAAGGGTGCTCAACGGCGGCGCGGCCGCATCAGATGATGATGGTCGGCGGCGTAGAGCCGGCTTTCGCCGGCAAGCGCGCCGGCGAGCACCCGGCCGATCAGGATCAGCGCGGTGCGGGTGATCCCCGCCGCTTTCGCCTTGCCGCGAATATCGGCAAGAGTGCCCCAGATCAGCCGCTCGTCGGGCCAGCTCACGCGATAGGCGACAACCGCCGGACAATCGGCACCGTAAAGCGGCAGGAGCGTGCGCACGACGCGCGCGAGATTGGCGATCGACAGATGGACCGCCAAGGTCGCGCCGCTCGCCGCGAGGCGGGCGAGGCTCTCGCCCTGCGGCATCGGCGAGGAGCGGGTCGCGGTGCGCGTCAGGATCACGGTCTGCGCGATCTCGGGCAGGGTCAGTTCGCGACGGAGCGCCGCCGCCGCCGCGGCAAAGGAGGGCACGCCTGGGGTCACGTCGAAGGGGATGTCGAGTGCGGCGAGCCGGCGCATCTGCTCGCCGATCGCGCCATAGAGCGAAGGATCGCCGGAATGCAGCCGGGCGACGTCGAGACCGCGGCGATGCGCGTCCGCCATCTCCGCCACGATCTCGTCGAGGGTTAGGGGTGCGGTGTCGACGATCCGTGCCTCCGGCGGGGCCACGGCGACGATCGCGCGCGGCACCAGAGAGCCGGCGTAAAGGCAGACCGGGCACTCTGCGACAAGGCGCAGCCCGCGCACCGTGATCAGGTCGGCGGCGCCCGGTCCGGCCCCGATGAAATGGACGGTCACGCGGGGTCCCGATTGAAATAGCCGCGCGGGGTATAGACGCGGCGCAGATCGGCGGCGAGCCGGCGGGTCCGGCGGCTGCCGATCAAGGCGACCGTCAGCATGTCAACCTCCGCATCGATCGTCCCGCGGGCAAGTTCGCAAAGGGCGACCGTACGCATCTCTTCGCCGGCGCGGCCGAGGTTGCGGGCGAGGACGACCGGGGTGTCGGGCGGACGGTGCCGCGACAGGATCGCCGCCGCCTCGCGCAGCAGCGCCGTCCGCCGCGGCGAGCGCGGGTTGTAGAGGGCGACGACAAAATCCCCGGCGGCGGCGGCTTCGAGGCGGGCGCGGATCACCGCGGCGGGGGTCAACAGATCGGACAAGGAGATCGCGCAGAAATCATGGCCGAGCGGTGCGCCGGCGCGGGCCGCTGCGGCCTGCAGGGCCGAGATCCCCGGGCAGACCCGCACGTCCACCGCGGCCCATTCCGGTTTCGACGCGCGGTCGAGGAGCTCGAAAACGAGGGCGGCGAGACCGTAGATGCCGATATCGCCTGACGAGACCAATGCCACATCGCGGCCGGCGGCGGCGAGATCGAGGGCAAGCCGCGCCCGCCCTTCCTCATCCCCGAGCACGCCGGCGTGCCGGTTTTTGCCGGCGATCGCAGGGCCGAGGAGGTCGAGATAGCGGCCGTAGCCGACGATGTCGCTTGCCGCCATCAGCGCTTCGCTGGTTTCCGGCGTGCGCCAGGCGGGATCGCCCGGACCGATCCCGACCAACGCGAGGCGGCCGCGCGCCCGCCCGACCGCCTCGGCGATGATCGGGCGGGCGGCCCGCGCCACAGCGCAGGTCGCAT
>DATFCQ010000191.1:0-3790 GCA_035252905.1 Allostellaceae bacterium
GATCGAGCGGGGAGAGACATGAGAGGGAAAGCGGACGCCGCTGCCCGCCGCCGCGCCGTACGCCGCGGCCGCGCGGCGGAATGGTTGTGTCTGTGGCATCTGCGCCTGCGCGGCTGGCGCATTCTGGTCCAGGTGACGATCCCGGACGAGGTTTGGGCCAAGGCGCAAACAGAGAATTCGGCCAGCTTGGCCGTCGGATGGGATGCCGAGCCGGCGGGACGGGCGAGCATCGAGTTTGGCACAAACTGGATACATTCGGGCACCTCCGCGCTCCTCGTCGTCCCGTCCGTGATCGTTCCGGAGGAATTCAATGTCCTCATCAACGCGCAGCACTCGGACAGCGCGCGGATCACGGCCGCGAAGGTCCGCAAATGGCTCCATGATCCACGGTTGACCAAGACCGCTTGACGAGAGATCGGCCGCTCGACCGCGCCGGGCGGTCACCAGGCGGTCCGAAAGCAATGATCCGGGCTCTGGTCGCGAGGACCTTCACGATCCTCTATTCGGGGCAAAGCGATCGGGAATCGCAGTGCTGCAAGAACTTCATCCGAATTGCGGCCGACGATGCCGCGCGGCGGGTGGGCGGAGCGGCGGGGTGTCGAGATTGTCATCGACGCCGTCGGGATCCAACACGGATCCAACCGGAGATGCTGCGCGCCCAAAATGGCGGGCTCTCCTCGGTTCGCATTCGGCTATGGTTACGGAAGTCTGAAATCCGTTCGGTTCGGAGAAAGCTGGCAGAAATCAGCTTGATACCGAAATCCTCATACAAGTTCTGGCCGGCCGATCAATGCTCTGGGATACCAGCTTCGCGGAGCCCCTTCGTCAGCTCTTGGATACTTTCCTTCATACGCTCGTGCCTTTGTGGATTCTCTTTTTCGTACACACGTTGTATAGTTTCTATCGTATATTCTTTGAATTTAGTCTTGAAGTTCTTAATCGCCTCATCCACCTCGGGCCCGCTCTGCCGAGTCAGTGCGTAGGCACTGACCAGATAGGCCCACGTGTACCACGCATTATCTCTCAATCCGACGGATTTTCTTATCCAGACGATTGCATCGCCGTATTTTTTCATAACGAAATAGGCTCTTCCAATATGCCAATAATACACTGGAAGAGCAGGGTCACGCGGGCTGAGGGTAATCGCTCTCAACGCGAGTGCGGGAGCCTCCTCGGGCCGCCCTACCATAACGAGTTCGTTGGCCTTCTGGGCCCATGCGCGGGCGAGGTTCGGGTCCAGTTGAACCGCCCGGTCAAAGGCGTCGAGAGCTCCCAAATGATCTCCGTGAGCACGGAGAACCATGCCCTCAGCTACATGAGCAATCGCTACCGTTGGATCGAGCCTCAGCGCATTGCGAACCGCCTTTTCCGCCTCCCGCAGTAAATCTTTAAGTTTTTCGCCCGGCCTCAGCCAATGATTGTAATAATCATTCATCATCAAGTTCGCCAGCTGGCCCCAAGCTTCCGCAGATTCAGGACCAAGGCGCAAGGACTCTTCCAGATAGCGGCGCGCAGCGAGGTGGTGCTCATGTGTGATTGGGGAGAGAAGGAGGGCCATGGCGCGTAGCCTCAAGTCAGTGGCATCGGGATCAGCTGAGGATGGGGCGACTGCGCGGATCTCCGCCTTTACCAACTGTATCTCAAGCGAAGATGCTATCCGCCCGGTTATAATATCCTGCAATTCAGACAAATTGGCGAATTTTTTTTCGAAGCGCTCGCTCCAGATCTGTGCTCCGGAGGCCGCTTCGACCAACCGGGCATTGGTATGGATCAGATTCCCGATCTTGTTGATGCTGCCCTCCAATACGTATCGGACGTTACACTCCCTCCCGACTTGCCGCACATCGACAGCTTTACCTTTATAGGTAAAGGCCGTGCTACTCGCGATTACAAGCACACCCGGTATTCGCGACAAATCCGTGGTCAAATCATCAGTGACTGCGTCGGCAAAATAATCTTGGTTAGAATCGCCGCTGAAATTGTTGAACGGCATCACAACGATCGAGGCGCGCGGCGGCACCGCTGCGGTGTTGAACCATCCGGGCGGAACCGTCATGCCGAGAATTGCCAATGCCGCAAGCAGTGCACCGGCAGCCAGCGACGCCGCGCGCGAGTTGCGCGGCAAGATCGGACGGCGCAGCAGAGCGGCCACACTTTGCAACGGCGATTTCGCCCTGGGCTTCTCGTCATACCCGGCCCGGAACACGCGGATCGGGCGATCGATATTTTTGACCCAATGTTCCCCCTTATCCTCAAACGAAATATCGGGGTAGCCACGAAGCTGATCGCGAACGCTGCGCGTGACGTAAATTTGCCCCGGCTTGGCCAAGCCTTCGAGCCGCGCGGCGATATTGATGCTGTTTCCATAGATATCGCGCTCATCGACGATCACGTCGCCAGTGTTGATGCCGATGCGCAGTTGTATCCGCCGCTCGTTGTCCTCCGACTCGCGCGCAGCCAAACCCCGCTGAATGTCAATCGCGCAGCGGACGGCATTGACGGCGCTGTCGAACTCGACCAGCATGCCATCGCCCATGCTGCGGACTGGTCGGCCATGGTGCTGCGCGACCGCGGGTTCGATCAGTGTTCTTACGCGCTCGGCGAGGCGGACATGAGTGCCTTCTTCGTCGGCATTCATCAATCGACTATAGCCGACGACATCCGCCAGCAGGACGGCGGTTAACCTGCGTCTCAGGTGGACGTCGTCCATCCCGATCACCGCAAATTCGTTGATGCCCAAGTTTAACACGTTACCTTGATTTTGTCACCAACAAGGCGCACAGGCCGGAGAGCCAGTCAGCGGCGCCAGTCAGAGTTGCGGGGTCGCGGCCCGCCTCAGGGAATGAGCTCGCCCGCCAGTTCCGTCAGAGTTCGCGCCACTGTCTCTGGTCAGCGGGGACCGGTCCAGCTATAGCGCCGCTTCTCGGGAGAGAGGTGGACGGGGATGCGGTGCATCGGGTGCCGGTCGGCAGCCGTAGCAGAGCGGCCCGAGCGCACCGTCCAGGGCTATCGCAGGTTCCACTGTCGCGCCTGCGGCAAGCCGTTCAATGAGCGCTCCGGCACGATCCTGAATCGGGCGCAGTATCCCCCCGACCTTATCGCGCTCGTGGTGCTCTGGCGCTTGCGCTACAAGCTGAGCCTGCGCGACCCGCCCGAGATGTTCGCGCGCCGCGGCATGGTGTTCAGCCATGAGGCGGTCCGCGAGTGGGAGGCCAAGCTCACCCCGGCTCTGGAAGATCTGCGGCGCCGCCGGCGCGGCAAGGCGGACTGCAGCTGGTCTGTGGACGAGACGCATATCCGGGTGAACGGGCAGTGGTGCTCTGTCGATCGTGCCGTCGACAGCATCGGCGCGCTCGTGGACGTGCTGTGCGCCTCCAAAAACACAGGATGCATCTGCTGGCACGAGTGCTGACAGAACCGATGACTTATCGGTTGCGCCGGGCGCCTGGCGATCTGTTCCTCGGGCTCTACAGGCCGATCTGAGCCAAAGCGAAACTCAACCATTCGGGAAGAGGGCTTCCCCGCGGGTTCGTGCATGGCGGCAGAGCGCGAGGCGGCGCCTCCCGGCCGTCACGTCGAAATCCAGAGGCGCTGCTGCACTGGACGAGTGCGACCCAGGCACAACAATCGCCAGGATGGCTGTAACCTGCTAATACCAACCTGATTAGATTTTGACCTGTTCGAGCCAGGGATAGGAGCACAGGGATCGGATGCGGCCGGTGTTAGCGAGCAGCCGGTTCCAGGCGTCGCAACAGGCGTCGATGATCTGCTCGGTGGTGTGGAAGAGGCA
>DATFCQ010000192.1:0-7440 GCA_035252905.1 Allostellaceae bacterium
CGGGCCGGCGGTCCTGCGCGGCGCGCAGGCCGAGGCGCAGCCGCAGGTCGGCCGGTCAGCGGCGCTGTTCGCCTATGTCGGCGCCTTCACGACGAAGGAGCGCAAGGGGCATGGCGGCGGCATCAACGTCTTTCGGGTGAACCCGGCCTCGGGCGCCTGGACCCATGAACAGCTCCTCGAGGCCGTCAACCCTTCCTTCCTGGCGCTCGATTGGGCGCAGCGCTTTCTCTATTCGGTCCATGCCGACCTCGACGAGGTCAGCGCCTATGCGATCGACAAAGAGACCGGGCACATCAGGGCGCTCAATCGGCAATCCTGCGGCGGCAAGAACCCGGTGCATTTGTCGATCGACCCGACGGGCCGATGGATCGTCACGGCCAATTACACCGCCGGGTCGGTCGGCGTCGTGCCGATCGAGAAGGACGGAACCTTGGGGCCGCGCAGCGATCTGGTGAAGCTGTCGGGCGAACCGGGTCCGGACGGAAAACGGCAGGCGAGTTCGCATCCGCACGAAGCCGTTTTTGATCCGAGCGGCCGCTTCATCGCGGTCCCCGATTTGGGGTTCGATCGGATCTTCGTGTTTCGCCTCGATGCAGCAAGCGGAAAACTGAGGCCGAACGATCCGCCCTTTGTCGCCGCGCGCGCGGGTTCCGGCCCGCGGCACATCGCCTTTCATCCGAAGAGGCCGTTGGCGTACGTGATCAACGAACTCGGTTCGAGCGTCGTCACCTACCGCTTTGATGCGCAGCGCGGCAGCTTGCATCCGATCCAGATCGTGCCGTCTACCCCGTCGAGCTATACCGGCAACAATCACGGTGCCGAGATCGCCGTCGCGCCCTCCGGCCGCGTCGTCTACGCCTCGAACCGCGGCCACGACAGCATCGGGGTCTTCGCCGTCAACGCACGCGACGGGACCCTGACCCCGGTGGGCTGGGCGCTGACCCACGCGAAGTCCCCCCGCTTTTTCTGCCTCGATCCGGCCGCCAAGACCCTCTATGCGGCGAACGCCGACGAGGGGTTCAGCGAGCAGCAGAACACCGACACGATCGTGCCGTTCGGGATCGACCAGGCAAACGGGATATTGACGCCGACGGGTCGGATCATCAAGACCAACAGCCCGTGCACGATCGTCTTCGCCGGCGTGTAGCATGCGGCGCAGTCCTTACGGCGCGTAGCGCGTAACGCCCTCGGCCTCGCCCTGATCCCGGCCGCGCAGCTCGATGACGTTCCGGTCGAAGCGCGGATAGATACCGAGACGTGTCCGGCCTCGCCGAAGCTGACCGGGCCCCGGGCGATCGCGATATCGTTCACCTTGAGCGTAGCGATTGTCGCCGGCCGGTGCGCTAGGTCGAACCCGAACACCCCGTAGGAGGCCAGAGCGCAGTCGATCCCCAGGCTATCGAGCGGCAGGCCCGGTCCCGGCCGGTGCTGATCGCAGCCGCGCCGGGCCGGGAGCTGACGCCACGCACCGCGGCCTGGACGGTGCTGCGCCGGAGGGAGAGGCGGAGCGCAGAGGACCGGGAATTGCTTGCCGATCGGCGCCGGTACGATCCCGAGCTGCCCTTCGACAAGCTCAGGAGAGGCGATCGCGCGCGCCAAGGCCTTCATCAGCTTCGTTCGCGACCCTGCCCCCGATCAGCTCGATCCCTGGCTAAACCAGTCGGGACGCTAAATGGAACCGATCAGATTTGCGCTCGCGCCCAGTTGTTATAGATCCGTTGGAGAGTTTGGCCTATCAGCAGGGCGCGCTCGCTGTCAGACAGCCGATCTGTGACGCGAAATGCCTCAACCCCTTGCTCATAAGTCAACAACCCGACCGCTCGGGTCCAGTCGATGCCCCACATGCAGCGCTCGAAGGCGAAAGCATCAAAGATGCGGCCGAGCGGATCCCAGATATCCCGCTAGGGGAAGGGTTCGTGCGACAACGTGCAGGCTCCGCTGATTTTCACCCGATGTTGTCCTGGGCCGCCAAGGCGAGCAGCTTCGGCAGATCGGCAAACGCCTCTGCAGGGGATGGTGGCTCCTGCGGCCGAGGCAGGCCAAGATGATCGATTACCAGCCGCGTATTGGGGTTTCGCGCCGCCAGTTGCCCGGCTTGGCCGAGGCATCCCGTACACGCCAGATTGACCGGCAGGGAATGCTGTGCCGCCATGGCCAGGACACGGTTGATGGCAGGGTCGGCGGGATCGGTCGAAACATTGTCTCTCAAAAAGACCCGGATGCCGACCGGCCCTTGGTGCCAGCCCAATCGGCAATGGTATTGGCTACGGCGGGATCGGTCGGGTCGACCGGCCTCACCAGCCCGAACCGATCGGGATGCGCGCTATAGACCTCGAGTGCATAGCTCGCGTCATAGCGATACATGCTGAAGGGCGAAACTAAGATCGCGCCGTCGACCCTGACGGCGCCCATGGCGGCGACCATCTGATCACTGGTGACCTCAGCCGGCCCATAGAGAGTGCCGACCCACGGGCGGCCCGTGCGGTTGCATTCGTAGGCGTGAACCTGGGCATCCAATGTCAGCATGGCTGCTAACTCCTACCGAAAATATTGTTCAGAAAGGCATATTCCGCTTCATGTTGTCATCAGTCGCATCCGGGTACCGGTCGGGACGCTACGTTGCGCGGCCCGAGGGTTCAAGAGAGCGCGACAATCCGGCGAATGTCGGTTCACCCTGCTTTACGGTGCGTGCCGCTTCGCGCGACGGCTCAACGAGCTCGGGATGACGCATCGCTGCGAGGAGTTTCGCGACAACCATACCGCTGTCGATTATCGCATGGACGAGAGTCTGCCCTTTCTTGCGCAAGCGCCGTCCAGCTGAGGTGATCACGGTCTGGCGGACGCCGGTTTCGGCCGCCATACTGCGGCAGGAAACAGGGGAGGCCATCATGCGCGCCGCGATCTTCCGCAATCGCGACCTCGTCGTCGACGATATCGGCGACCCGGTCCCAGGCGAGGGTCAGGTTCTGGTTAAGACGCTGTGCTGCGGCATCTGCGGCAGCGATCTGCACGCCGCAAAGCACATCGATGAATTCGTCGACCTGTCGCGTCGCTCAGGCAACCGGTGGGCGCTGGATCCGGCGCACGACGTTGTCTTCGGCCACGAATTCTGCTGTGAAATCGTCGATCATGGGCCCGGCACGGAGAGGCGCCTGAAACCGGGAACGCTGGTCTGCTCGATGCCGATGACGATCGTCGGCACAAGCGTTCGCGGCATCGGCTATTCCAACGAGATTGCCGGCGGCTTCGCCCAGTACGTGCCGCTTGCCGAACGGCTGCTGCTCGAAGTGCCGAACGGCCTTCCGGCAGCCCACGCCGCCCTCACCGAGCCGATTGCCGTCGGCTGGCATGCGGTGCAGCACGCCCGGCTGACACAAGACGACGTGCCGCTGGTCATCGGCTGCGGTCCGGTCGGACTGGCCGTCATCGCCGGCCTCAAGATCAGCGGCGCGCGCCCGATCATCGCCGCCGATTTCTCGCCCAAACGGCGCGCGCTGGCGATCGACATGGGGGCGGACATTGTCGTCGATCCGGCCGAGGCTTCGCCGTATCAGAGCTGGCGCGAGGCCGCGACGCCGGCCGGTTATGACGGCGGCCGTTACGCGCAGTTGTTCGGGCTTGGCCCGAAGCTGCCGCCGGCGGTCCTCTTCGAGTGCGTCGGGGTTCCCGGCCTGATCCAGCAGGTCATCGAGGGCGCCCCTGCCGGCGCGCGCATCGTCGTCGTCGGGGTGTGCATGGCGAGCGACCGCTTCGAGCCGTTTTTCGGCATCGTCAAGCAACTCAATTTGCAATTCGTGCTGGGCTATACTCCGGAGGAATTCGCGGCTAGCCTCGACCACATCGCCGAGGGCCGCATCGACGTGAGGCCCCTGATCACCGGACAGGTCGGCCTGGACGGTGTCAAAGGCGCTTTTGCGGAACTGGCCAACCCCGAACGGCATGCGAAAGTGATCGTCGAGCCCTGGGCCTAGGCGGGACGAGCAAAAACAACGCCCTTGAGATTGTCAAACGGAACCGGAGCCTCTTCAGCCGAGAGCCAAGGCGCCTATTGTTCCCGATCTGGTCCTGCTTACCGTGCTGTCCTGCCCCTTTTTACGGCGTCACCTCATGTCGCCGATCGCGATGCCGCCGCGCGGCCGCGCTGAACACGTCGAGCGGCAGGTTTTGCAGCGGAAATTCGGGGTGGCCGCTGGCCGAGGCGACCCAGCTCCGGCGGGCGCAGTCATAGGGTCTCGTTGATCATCGGGGTTCCCCCCTTCACGTTCGGTCGGCGGCGGGCGCAGGCGCGCCCGGCAGGACCGGCCGCTCCTCCGCAGCGGCCGCCGCCGGCGGCTGCGTGCACCGCACGGCGAAAACGGCAGCAGCCAGCCCGAGCGCGACAAAGCCGCCGAACAGCGCGATCATGCCGAACGCGTTCCGGTACGGCAGCAACGCGACGGCGAAGCTGCCGAGAGCGGCGGCGGCCATCTGCAGAAAGCCCATCAGCCCCGACGCGGTGCCGGCGAGCCGCGGATGGATGCTGAGCGCCGCCGCCATGACCGCGGGCCCGCTCATGCCGTCACCGATTTCGGCCAGCCCGATCGGCACGAACAAAAGCCAGACGCTGAGAGGGGCCGAGCCTGCCCACAACGCCATCGCGAGCGCGGCGGCACAGGCAAGCGCCCGGCCGGCGAGCAGCAGCCGCAAGCTGCCGAAGCGCGGCGCGAACCGCGCCGCCGCGGCATTGCCGAGCATGTAGGTCGTCATCGGCAGCAGGATCATCAGCCCGTAGGTGCTCGGCGGCCGGCGCAGCGCTTCCGCCAGGATGTGCGGCGCGCTGGCGACGAACGTAAACCACGAGGCGCTGGTGCAAGCGCCGCACACCGCAAAGCCGACAAAGGCGGGCGAGCGCAGCAGCGCCAGGTTGGCCCCCGCCATGCCGGCGAGATCGAGCCGGACCCGCTGCCGGTTGGTCTCGCCGAGCCGGATGACGCTCGCAACAAGAACAACGCCGCCCATCCCGCCGAGCACCGCGAAGATTGCCCGCCAGCCAAACCATTCGGCGAGGTAGGCGCCGAGTGCCGGCGAGATCGCCGGGGCCAGCGTCATCGCCATCATGACCAGCGCCAATCCGCGCGCCGCCGCCTCGCGCTCATAGACGTCGCGGATCATCGCGCGGCTCAGCACGACGCCGGCGCAGGCGCCGAGCGCCTGCAGAACGCGTCCCGCGATCAGCGCCGGCAACGACCCTGCGGCGCCGCACAGCGCCGTGCCGACGAGAAACGCCGCGAGACCAGCGAGCAACACCGGACGTCGCCCGAAGCGGTCGGAAACCGGGCCGTAGACAAGCTGCCCGGCGGCAATCCCGGCAAGATAGAGGCTGACGACGAGCTGCACATGCGCCGGCGTGTCGGTGAAGACCGCGACGAGCAGCGGCAAGACCGGCACGACCATATGCAAGCCGCAGAACGCGAGCGCCATGATCGCCGACAGCAGCGCCAGCGACGGGGCCGGTCCGCCGCTCATCCGGCGCCGGATCGCAGATCCGCCAGGCGCCGGCACTGGCTGCCGTCGGCCGCGAAATTACCCGGGTCGAGCCAGCGCTCGAAGGCGGCGCGCAGAGCCGGCCAGTCGCGGTCGATGACCGAGAACCAGGCAGTGTCGCGGTTGCGCCCGCGGGTGATCATCGCCTGGCGGAACAGGCCCTCATATTGAAAGCCGAGACGGAGCGCGGCGGCGCGCGACGGCAGGTTGAGCCAATCGCATCTCCATTCGTAGCGGCGGTAGCCGAGTTCGTCGAACACCCGGCGCATCATCAGATACATCGCCTCGGTCGCCGCCGGCCGGCGCTGCAGCCGCGGGCTGAACACGAGGCCGCCGATCTCGATCGTGCCCATCGCCGGCACGCCGTTCTGATAGACCGCGACGCCGACCGCCCGGCCCTGCCCATTGTCGCGGATCGCGTGATAGAGCCGGTCGGGATTGGCGCAGGCGGCGTCGAGCCAGGCGCGGTATTCCGGAAGCGTCGCGAACGGACCGAAATTGTAATAGGTCCACAGCCGCCCCTCGCGGTCCTCGCAATTGGCGTCGAACAATTCGGCGGCATGGCGGTCGGGGTCGAGCGGCTCGACCGTGGCGAAGCGGCCGATCATCGCGGTTCTCGGCGGGCGCGGCCGCGGCGACCAGCCTTCGACCGGCCAACCGACCGGCTGGCCCCGCTCATTGCGCTGCGGTTCGTGTTCCATGACCGCAAGGCCAGCACACGCGTTCGGCGGCGTCAACCCGCTCGCCGGTTGAAGTCGAGCGGGCAGGGGGCATGGCGTCGGGTGTCGGATAAACAACGGGAAGATCCAACGAACTTGGAACAGACCCTTCTCCTGGGTGTCCCTAAAACGTCCGGGGCAATTATAGACGCTCAACCCATTTTGGGACAGGTTCTGTGGACGGGGAAATCGGGTCCCAAGGCCATGGCCTACCCCAGTCTCTCAATCGTACGATTCGGGGAGGGTCAATTGGCAGCTTGACAGTCCGTGGGGTGGCCGCGCTGCCAGCCGCTCGGGGCTGGCGATAGTGTCGTTGGCCAAACCGGGATACTATCGCTCGAAAAGCAGCATTCATTTTTCCACTGATGAGGATGCTTATGAAGCGCTTCTGGTTGGCACTCGGCTGCGCCGCTTTGATCGCGAACGCGCTTGTGCAAACGGCCTTCGCCGCACACCCGCAAGTGCTGTTGAAGACGACGGCAGGCAATATCCGCGTCGAACTCTTCCCGGAGAAGGCGCCGAAAACGGTCGCCAACTTTCTCGACTACGTAAAGTCCGGCCAGTACACCGGCACGATCTTTCACCGCGTGATTCCCGGCTTCATGATCCAAGGCGGCGGCTACACTATCAGTTTTCAGGAGAAGCCAACGCGCGCGCCGATCCCGCTCGAAAGCCGTAACGGCCTAAAAAATGCGGCCGGCACGATCGCAATGGCGCGCACGAGCGATCCCAACTCCGCAACCGATCAGTTCTTCATCAATACGGTCGACAATCCGGGCCTTGATTACCCGAACCCGGATGGTAACGGTTATACGGTGTTCGGCAAGGTCGTCTCGGGCATGGATGTCGTGAAGAAAATCGAGACCATGCCCACCACGACGCGCGGCCCCATGGCCAATGTGCCGCAAAAGCCGGTCGTGATCGAATCGGCTAACGTCGTTTCGAAATAACGGCCCCTTGTCGTAACCGGCGTGCTAAAAGTGACGCTAGGGCCTGTTAGAGCTTGAGCCAATCGGCCGTGGCGGCCAGACAGAGCACACCCATGAAGGAGCGCGCCGTCTTTTCATAACGAGTAGCCACGGCGCGCCATTCTTTCAGGCGCGCCCACAGGTTCTCGACCATGTGACGATTGCGGTAAATCCAGGACCGGCAGGCTACCGGCGCATCGTTGCGCTTGGGCGGGATCGCGGGGCGCGCT
>DATFCQ010000193.1:0-14453 GCA_035252905.1 Allostellaceae bacterium
AGATGCCCTACCGCAACGCGGTCGGCATGCTCTACGACTCGGGCGAATACGAGAAGAACATGGACTGGGCGATGGAGATCGCCGACTGGAAAGGCTTCAAGAGGCGCAAGCGCGAGGCGCGCAAGCGCGGCAAGCTGCTCGGTCTTGGATTGTGCAATTACGTGGAGTCGTCCATCGGCTCGCCCAAGGAACAAGCGCAAATTCATGTCCGGCCCACCGGCCGTGTCGATGTCGTGATCGGCACGCAGCCGGCCGGGCAGGGGCACGAGACGAGCTTTGCGCAAGTCATCTCGGACTTGATCGGAGTGCCGGTCGAAACCGTCAAGATCATCCTGGGCGACACCGACGTTGTGAAGGCCGGCGGCGGCTCGCATTCCGGCCGCTCGATGCGGCACGCCGCGACCCTGTTCGCGCAGGCGGCGCCGGCCCTGATCGCCAAAGCCGGGAAGCTCGCCGCGCATCTGCTGGAGAGCGAAGCCGGGACGGTCGAATTCCGCGACGGCCGCTTCGCGGCGCCGCAGCGCAACCGCAGCTTCGACCTGTTCGAACTGGCGAAGGAAGCCGCGGCGCGCTCGGACCTACCGGACGACTTCAAGAACGGTCTCGCCGTTGCCGCGCAGCACGAGATGCACGACCCGGTCTTCCCCAATGGCTGCGCCGTCTGCGAGGTCGAGATCGATCCCGAGACCGGCGCGCTGGCCTTGACCCGCTACGCCGTTGTCGACGACGTCGGGCGTTGCATCAACCCGATGATCGTGCACGGGCAGACCCATGGCGGCATCGCCCAGGCGGTCGGCGAGGCCTTATGGGAGGAATGCGCGATCGACGCCGCCTCGGGGCAGCCGCTCGCCGGCTCGTTCATGGATTACGCGATGCCGCGCGCCGACGCGCTGCCGTCCTTCACGACCGAAATCGTCGAAGTGCTGTCGCCGACCAACCCGTTCGGCATCAAGGCCGGCGGCGAGGGCGGCTGCACCCCGGCGCTCGCCGTCGTCGTCAGCGCCGTCCTCGACGCTCTCGCGCCTTTGGGCGTGCGCGACATCACGATGCCGGCGACGTCTTTGCGCATCTGGCAGGCGATGCGGGAGGCGCAGCAGACCCGAAGGCGGCCGGTTTCATAAAACCACGAGGGAAAGCCGTTTTGAGTGAGGAAAGTGGCGGAATGCGCTTCGCTTCGCTACACTTTTCCGCCCTACGATGTTCCTGAAAAGCGTGGAGCGTAGGGCGGAATAGCGTGGCGTATTCCGCCGACTTCGCAGCACGGTGACTCAAACAGGCTCTCAGGAGCCCCCGGCGGACTGCCAGTATTCGGAAAAACGGGTTGCGACGATCTCTTCATACGAAGGATCACCCTGAAGGATGCCGATATCGCGGCAGAAGCGCTTCATGCCGGCGACGAAGTCGCGCGAGATCGAGGCGTCGTAATAGGGCAGGTCGCGGCGCACAATGTCGGCGATCAGCGCCGCCGCTTCCGGCGGGAACAGGCGGCGGCCGACTTCGGTTGCGCGCCCGACATCCTCCTTTAAGGCGCGCTGGGTCCTGACGATCGCCCGGACCGCGGCTGCGGCTGCCTCGGGCGAGCCGTCGATCAGCCGGTCGGAGGCGGCAATCGCCGACATCGTGTAGTTGAAGGCGGCCTGCGGCCCGTCGCCGCGGCGCACGTCGAGCACGACCGCGCCGACGCCGCGCCGGAGCGCGATCTCGGCGCCCATGCCGTTGGCCCAGAAGCCGTCGATGCTGCCCTCTTCAAGAGCGCGGGCAGCGTTCAATCCGAAATTGGTCGTGCTGCCGCTGGCGCCCGGCACCGGCATGACCGTGACCCGGTCGCGTTCGAGATCGATTCCGGCTTCGGCCAATAGCCGGCGCACTCCCATCTCGACCCAGGGCGCGGCGCCGATGCGGCGCCCGTGCACGACCGACAGATCGCCGCGCCGTGGCGTCAGATCGGCGCGCATGACGAGAAACCAGTACATGCCCTGGGCCTGCGCGCAGAGCAATTTGACCCCGGCAAATTCGGGGAAGGCGGCGAGCGCGGCATGCGCGGCGCCGCCGACAAGATCGATCTTCCCCTCTTTGAGCGCGCGATAGGCGGCGTCGACCGGGAAGATCAGTTCGAGCGCGACGTCGAGGCCTTCCTCTCGGAAAAAGCCGAGTTCGACCGCCGCCGCGGCCGGGAAATAGGAGTTCGAGATCAGGTCGGGGACGGCGAGCTTCATCACGGCCTCGTCAGCGTTTTAACGTGAAAAGCTGGTATTTAATTTCGAAAATGTCACCATGGACTGTTGAACTGAGTCTCCAAAAACCATATCAGGAATCGCGCGGCAGCGAACGGGGTGATCGAGATGAACGAAGCGCACCAGGTCCCCGCGGAGGCGGGGATCGACTGGAAGACCCACGGTGTCAGAGTCATACCCGGCGACCAGCTTGATCCCAACACGGCGCAGACGCCGGGCATGGAGCGCGCGGTGGCGATCAACCTGGCCCGCGTCGGGGCGCAGAAGATCTGGGCCGGCACGGTCAAGATCGACGCCAACGCCAAGACCGGAGCGCATCATCACGGGGCGCTCGAAAGCGTCATCTATGTGATCCGGGGGCGGGCGCGGATGCGCTGGGGCGAGCGGCTCGAATATGTCGCCGAGGCGGGGCCGGGCGATTTCATCTTTGTGCCGCCCTATGTCCCGCATCAGGAGATCAACGCCTCCTCCGACGAGACGCTCGAATGCGTGCTTGTGCGCAGCGACAACGAGGCGGTTGTCGTCAATCTCGATATCGCGCCGGTCGAGCGCCCGGAAGAGGTTCGCTGGATCGATCCGATCCACCGCCACGGCTGAATCCGTTTCCTAAAGACACGGCCGAGCCTGTTCCGGAAAGATTGCCGGCTGTCCCGGCTTCGGCGACAATCGCGCCGAAGACAAAACCGGGAGGCGGTCCATGCAGCTCATTCCGCGTATTGCCGAATTCCGCGACGACCTCGTCGCCTGGCGGCGCGACATCCACGCTCATCCCGAACTCGGCTTTGAGGAGAGTCGAACTTCGGATCTGGTTGCGGAGAAGCTTACCGGTTTTGGCGTCGAGGTGCATCGCGGCGTCGGCAAGACCGGCCTCGTCGGCGTTCTGAAGGTCGGCACTTCGCCGCGCACGATCGGCCTCAGAGCCGACATGGACGCCTTGCCGATCCAGGAAGAGAACGCTTTCGCATACCGCTCGCAGAATGACGGGCGCATGTATGCCTGCGGCCATGACGGACACACGACGATGCTGCTCGGCGCGGCCCGCTATCTTGCCGAGACGCGCGGGTTCGACGGCACCGTCCATTTCATCTTCCAACCCGCCGAGGAGGGGCTGGGCGGTGCCGATGCGATGATCAAGGACGGCCTCTTTGCGCGCTTCCCGTGCGATGCGGTCTTTGGCATGCACAACCGGCCGCATTTGGCGGAGGGTCGGTTTGCGATCCGCAGCGGGCCGATGATGGCGGGGGGCGGATTCTTCGATATCCGCATCACCGGCCGCGGCGCGCACGGCGCCCGCCCGGAGGCGGGGACCGACCCGGTTATCGTCGCCTGCCATATCGCCGCCGCCTTGCAGACGATCGTCTCGCGCAATGTGGCGCCGCTCGATACGGCCGTCGTCAGCGTGACGCAGATCCATGCCGGTGAAGCCTACAACGTCATCCCGCCGCATGCGGTCCTGCGCGGCACTGCGCGCGCCTTCGCTACCGAAACGTTCGATCTGATCGAGAACAATATGCGGCGCCTCGCCGAAGGCATCGCCGGCGGCTTTGGCGCCGTCGCCGAGGTCGATTTCCGTCGCGGCTTTCTGCCGCTCGTCAACGATGCGCAGGAGACCCGTTTTATCGCCGACGTCGCTGCCGAGCTGGTCGGTTCCGACGCCGTCAATCGCGAGGGCAGGCTGGTCATGGCCTCGGAAGATTTTTCGGCGATGCTGGCCGAGTGCCCCGGCGCCTATATCCAGATCGGCAACGGCGACCGGCCGGGCGGCTGCGAGGTCCACAACCCCGGCTACGATTTCAACGATGCGATCCTGCCCCTGGGCGCCAGCCTGTTCGCCCGGCTGGTCGAGCGCCGGCTGGCACGCGGCTGAGGTTTCGGTCGAACGAGCCCCTCACCCGCCTCCCCCGGCTTTCGCCGGGGTCGGCACCCTTTCCCCGCATTGCGGGGAGAGGGATGGGGTGGGGGCGATGCTCAGATCAGCCCGGCGCCGGGATCGCGCGCTGATTGTACATGATCTTGCGGATGCGCGCCCGATCCTCCGCCGAAAGCGTGCCCGGGTCGACCCGCAGATCGTTGCCGACCTCCATTCCCCGCTTGACCGCCGGACGATTGCCGACCTCCTCAAACCAGCGCTTGAAGTGCTTGAACTCGCCGATGTCCTGCCCCTGCGCCTGCCAATTGACGGTCCACGGGTAGGAGATCATGTCGGCGATCGTGTATTCGTCGCCGGCGAGATAGCGGCGGTCATGAAGGCGGTAGTTCATCACCCCGTAGAGCCGGTTGGCCTCGTCGGTAAAGCGGCGGATCGCGTAGGACTGGTCGCCCTCTGCGGGAGCGAGGCGGCGGAAATGACCGCATTCGCCGAGTTTTGGCCCCTGATTGGCCATCTGCCACATGACCCACTCCGCGACCTCGTATTTGCCGCGCAAATCCTGCGGCCAGAAGCGCCCGGCCTTTTCCGCCAGGTACATCATGATGGCGCCGGATTCGAAGATTCCGAGCGGTCCGCCGCCGCCCTTCGGCTCGTGGTCGACGAGGGCCGGCATGCGGTGGTTCGGGTTGAGTTTCAGGAAATCGGGCTTGAACTGGTCGCCCTGCTGGATATTAACCGGGACGATCTTATAGGGCAGGCCCAGCTCTTCAAGCAGGATCGTAACCTTCTTGCCGTTCGGCGTCGGCCAGAAATAGAGATCGAGCATCGGGTTCTCCTTTCTTCGGCAAGCCGGCTATTCCCGGCGGAACGTCAATACCAATACGTCGCGATAGGCGGGCCGGGCCGGATCGAGCGGCCGTACCGGCGTGACGCCGTGATAGACCCGGCTGTCGTCGACCCAGGCGGCATCGAGAGGCTCGGTCAAGATAAAGCTGCCGAGCGGATGGCGCGCGAGATCGTAGATCGTGGTTTCGCCGCTCTCGACATTCTCGCGCCGGACCATCAAGACCAGGACCCAATCGACCCCGTCGCGGTGCATCCCTTCCGGCGTCGGCCGGCCCTCCTGGCCGGGCTGCGCCTCGATGCGGAACTGGTGCAATTCGACATGCCAGGCCTCGGGCCGCAGCTCCGCCGGCGTCAGCGCGTCGAACAAAGCGTGTGCGGTCGTCATGATCGCGCCGAGGGCCGGATTCTCGGCGATCCGGTCGGCAATCGGCTCGAACCAGCGCTCGACTCCGCCGTTCAGCGGGTTGTAGTCGCGGCTCTGGTAGTGCGGCTGGTGCGGCTTGCGGGCGATCCCCAAGGGACTGGCGCGGAAGGCGGCAAAGCGGCGGCGGCGATAGCGGCCGCCGTCGGCCATGTAGCTGTCGACGCCGAGATCGTTCCAGCTCGCGGCAAAGCTCGGCCAATCGGCGAACCCGGCCCCGGCCAGCCAGGACCGCATCCGGGGCGCCCGCACAAAGGCAAAGCCCGTATCCGCGATCGTCGCGGCGGTGGCGTCGAGAACCGCGTCCATCCGCATCTCCTCGTTGTTACGTAGCCCTTTGGTGTGAGTTCACAGAACGGCTGCGGCGACGGCCCTGAGCGCCGGCGCATCAGCGCCGGCCAATATCAGCCCGGCGATCTGGCGCTCCTGGGCTAGCGCTTTCCAGACCTGCAGCCGGTCGCGAACCCGCTCCTCGGGCCCGACCAGCGAGGTCTCGTCAATCAACGCGTCGGGCACCGCGGCCGCGGCCTCGCGGCGCCGGCCGGCGAGATAATGGTCCTGGATCTCCGCCGCCGCCTCGCCGTAGCCGAGCCGCTTGGCGAGGTCGTTGTAATAGTTCTTCGTGCGCGCCCCCATGCCGCCGATATAGAGGGCAAAACCGGGCCGCAGGGCGTCGCGGCAAGCGGCGACGTCGGCGCCGATCGCGACGCGGACATAGGGAAGGATGTCGAACCCGGCAAGGCTCTTCCCCCCTGTGGCCCGGGCGATCCCCTCGCGCACCGGGTCGACGATCGCGGCGGCCTTTTCCGGCGACATCAGAAAAGGCAGCGTGCCGTCGGCGATCTCGCCCGCCAAGCGCAATCCGGCCGGGGCGATTGCGGCGGTATAGATCCTGAGGTTCGGATCGCCGTGGATAATGCTTCGCAAAGGCTTGCCGAGCCCGCTGGCATCCGCCCCGTCATAGGGGATGCGGTAATGCTCGCCCTGGTGTTCGAGCGGCGCCTTGCGTTCGAGGATCTGCCGCAGGATCGCGACATATTCGCGGGTGCGCGCAAGCGGCTTGCCAAAGCGCTCGCCGTGCCAGCCCTCGACAACCTGCGGTCCGGACGGGCCGATGCCACACAGAAAGCGGTTCCCCGACAAGGCCTGCAGGGTCATCGCCGTCATCGCCGCGCAGGCCGGGGTGCGCGCCGCCATCTGCATGATGCTGGTGCCGGCCTTGATCCGCGTCGTCTGCGCCAGGACCCAGGCCACCGGCGTCACCGCGTCGGTGCCGTAAGCCTCGCCGCACCAGACCGAATCATAGCCGAGCCGTTCGGCCTCACAGACGAGGTCAAGGTCGAGACCCGCTTCAGAAACCCTGAGCGCAAGGGCGAGCTTCATCGCCAAACCTCATCCGCCGCCGTTATTGCCCCCGCGCGATCTCCGCTTTGGCGGCCCGCGCCTGCTCCTCGATCGCGCTTTCGTGCCAGTTGCGCAACAGAAAACGCGACGGCAGGAATAGTGCAAGCGCATTGCTGCGGAGTGCTGCCGCGGCCCGGCCCAGTGCCAAGCCGCGTGCCATGAACAGGATCGTGGCGCACAGGACCCGCATCCCTCTACCCTGCTGTTTGTCTTCCCCGAAGCGGCGACTTTAATCGCGGCAGGAGCGAGGGTCGAGGTCGCGGGCCTCGTCAATATCGTCGCGATCCTGTATCCTCGCGGCAAAGGCGAGAACAGGGAACGACCATGAAGACCCTTTTGACCGTTGTCGGAGACGGCAATGCCGGCGCCGTCCTCGATGCCGCATGGCTGATCGCGCAGCGCTTCAACAGCCATATCGTCGGACTGCACAGTCTGACCACCGAATACGCCGTCGTGTTCGGCGGCGAGATGGGGTTCTCGATCTCCTCGGAGGTCGATCACACGCTCGAACGCGAAGGCCACGAGCGGCGCGACCAAGCGCGGCGTCTGTTCCGCGAATTCATGGCCGAGAGGGGCGTGCCGGTCGGTGCGGCGCCGGGGGGGCGCACCGGCCCGACCGCGTCGTGGCGCGAGGAGGACGGCCGCCAGAATGCGATCGTCGGGATGACCGGCCGGGTCTACGACATGATCATTGTCGAGCAGCCCGAAAAGCTCGCCTCGATCGCCGAGGCGACGCTCGAAGACGCCTTGTTCGAGAGCGGCCGTCCGGTCTTGATGGTGCCGCGGGACGGCTGCAAGAGCCTGGGCGAGGTCGTCGCCGTGGCGTGGAACGGCAGCACCGAGATGGCTCTGACCGTGGCGCTCGGCATGCCGTTCCTGTTGCAGGCGCGCGAGGTCGTCATCATCAACGTCGCCGCGCCGCTGATGCCGGAGCCCGGGCCCGACGGCGAAGAGCTGGCGCGCACGCTCGAATGGCACGGCATCCCGGTCTCGATCCAGAATGCGACCGGCCGGGCCAAGGCGCAGGGCGAGTCGTTTCTGCGCATCGCCGGGGCGGTCGGCGCCGACCTGATGCTGAAGGGCGCCTACACGCAAAGCCGCATTCGCCAGATGATCTTTGGCGGCGCCACCCGCCACATCATCATGGAAGCGAAATTGCCGGTATTGATGGCGCGCTGACCGCACCGGAACCCCGATTCCCCGGACCTCGTTCAGCTCTGAAGAAAAGGAGGTCCGATGAACAAGCAATCGAGAAACAAAGCTTCGCCCCAGCCTAACGAAGGCGAAGGAAACAGGAGCGCGGCGCCTCAATACAACGAGGCGCAACAGCGCTTTGTCCAATCCGGCAAGGTCGCAGACAAGGCGCGCGAGAGCGGCGAACGGCGCGAACTGGAGCGGGCTGAGGCGATCGGCCGCCGGCACATCGCCGAGGAGGACCCGGAGGTGACGCGGCCCTACACCAGGAAAAAGCGCTGAGCCGGTCGCGTCGGGTCCGCCCCGGAACGATGCCGCCGAAGGCGATGTTGAGCAGGCGAGCCCTCGGAAAAGGAGGGTTTGCCCCATGCGGACACGTCAAGCAAGGAACAGGTCATGGACAAGGATCGGGTAGCCGGCTCGGCCAAGAAGGTCGGCGGCAACATCAAGGAAGCGACCGGCAGGGCGCTTGGCGACAAGAAGATGGAATCGGAGGGCCGCGTCAAAAAGACCGAAGGCAAGGTTCAGAACGCTGTCGGCGGAGCGAAGGACAAGATCCGCGAGAGCATGAAAGAATAAAGCTGAGTAAATCGTAGCGAATTGCAGGATGAGGTGAGCGGCGCGATCCCCGTCGGTTCCGTCCCAAGGATGGGTTTCCCCCGGCCTGCGCTGGGGTTAACCCATCCTACAGACTTGATGGTCGCGGGCCCGAAGGCGCTCACCCTTCGGCCGGCGTCCGCAGCTCGGCAAGCCTGCGGCGCTGGCGGCCGTCCGGATTGAAATTCCCGGGATCGAGCCAGCGCTCGAAAGCGGCGCGCACTCCCGCCCACTCGCGGTCGAGGATCGAGAACCAGGCAGTGTCGCGGTTGCGTCCCTTGTAGATTGTGGCCTGGCGGAACAGCCCCTCATAGCGGAAGCCGAGGCGCAGCGCCGCGGCGCGCGAAGCGGCGTTCAACGCGTCGCATTTCCACTCGTAGCGGCGGTAGCCCAGCTCGTCGAAGACCCGCCGCATCATCAGATACATCGCCTCGGTGGCGGCGGGCTGCCGCTGCAACAGCGGGCTGTATTTGATCCCGCCGACCTCGATGACGCCGGCATCGGGATCGATCCGCAGGTAGCTCGCTACGCCGACGGCGCGGCCGCTCTCCCGGTCGACGACGGCGTAGACCAGCGGGTCGTCGCTGCGGCTGGCGGCCTCAGCCCATTGCCGATGGGAAGCCGGGGAGGGGTAAGGTCCGCGCGACAGGTAGGTCCAGCCGCGTCCCTCCTCGTCCTCGCTGTCGGCGGCGAACAGTTGGTCGGCGTGGCGCTCGGGGTCGAGCGGCTCAACCCGGCAGAACCGCCCCGCCATCGCCGTGCGCGGCGGGCGCGAGCGCGGCGACCATAAGGGCAGCGGGAAACCGATTGGTTGCCCGAATTCGTTCATGGTTGCGGTCATCGGCACCCTCCGCGCTTTGGCGGCGAGCATGGGCCGCCGGAGGCGGCCGTGCAAGCTCAGAGCCACCATACGCCGACGAGGATCGTCAGCGCAGTCAGCGGGGCGCCGACCCGGAAATATTCCCAGAACCCGACATTGACGCCGCGCACGCGCGCCCACTGGACGACGATCAGATTGGCGACCGAACCGAGGATCGTCAGATTGCCGGCCAGGGTCGAAGCCATTGCAACAACGAGCCAGGCATGGCGCGGATCGGCGAGGCGGGCGATGAAGGGCTGCAACATCAGGACCGCCGGGACGTTGCTGACGAGATTCGACAGGGCCGCGGTAGCGACGCTGAGGCTCGCCGGGCTGTCGAGCCGGCCGCGGGTCAGTTCGGAGACGAGGGGCGGCGACAGCACCGCTTTCTCGAAACCGGCGACGACGACAAAGAGGCCGGCGAACATCAAGAGGAGCGGCCAGTCGATCTCGCCGTAGATCTTGCGGCTCTTGACCGCGCGGGTCAAAAGCGAGAACCCGCCGGCTATGATCGCCAGCTTGGCCGGAGGCTGGCCGGCAAAGAAGCCGGCCATCAGCGCCAATGCGATCAACACCGATTTGACCGCGAGCGGACGGTGGGCGTGGGCCGGGCCCGGCATGCCTCGCAGGTGCTCGCGCGTCCAGAACTCGGACGGGTAGGTGCCGGCGATCAATGCGAAAGCGAGGACGAGCCCGATCGCGGCGACCGGCGAAAGGCGCGCAGCAAAGGCGACATAAGGGATCTGCGAAAAGCTGCCGATCAGGATGTTCTGCGGGTTCCCGGTGATCGTCGCGGTGCTGCCGATGTTCGAGGCCATCGCGATCGCGAGGAGGTAGGGAACCGGGTTGCGTTTGAGGCGCAGGACGAGGTCGAGGACGAGCGGCGTCAGCACCAGACAGATCGCGTCGTTGACAAGAAAGGCCGAGAAAAAGCCGGAGGTCACGACGACCGCGAAGAGCAGCAGCAGCGGGTGGCGGGCGCGCGTCACCACCCAGTTGTTGACGAGGCGAAAAAAGCCGGACAGGCGCAGATTGCCGACGACGATCATCATGCCAAGGAGCAGGGCGAGCGTCGCGTAATCGATTGCATGCAGGGCCGCGTCGAGCGACAGGACGCCCGCCGCGATCATCAGGCTCGCGCCCAGCAGCGCCGCCCCGGCGCGGTCGAGGGTGAAGCCGGGCAGTTTTCCGACCGCCATGACCAGATAGGTCGCGGCAAAGATCAGGATTGCCGCACTCCATCTCGCCCCGAACCCGGCTCCGAGGGGCGCCGCGGCGGCGGTGCCGCAGCCCAGCAAAGCGACCGCCACGGCGGCAAGTCCTGCCGGAAAGAGCCGACAGCGTCTCATCGGTGCCGTCGAAGGCGGCTGTCGGGCGTGCGATTTGCCGCTATATCTCTAGCCGCGCAGGCTGCCGGCCGCCGCCGTCCTGCGCAGACAGGGAGGTCGGTCATGCCGGAACCGCGCAACACGACCGAAGACGACATCACCGCCGAGGTATTGGCGCGCTTTGCCGAAACGCCGGACCCGCGGCTGCGTCGGATCATGCTCGCCCTCATTCGCCACCTGCATGCGTTCGTCAAGGAGGTCGAGCTCAGCGAGGCGGAATGGTTCCAGGCCATCGAGATCCTGACCGAAACCGGCCGCCTGTGGTGCAGCGACAAGCGGCAGGAATTCATCCTGTTCTCGGATACGCTCGGGGTTTCGATGGTGGTCGATCTGTTGAACCACCGCAAACCCGAGGGTGCCACCGAATCGACCGTGTTTGGTCCGTTTCATCGCCTCGGCGCTCCCGACATGCCGCCCGGGGGCAACATCGCCGCTCTCGACAAGACCGGCGCGCCGGCCCTGGTCGGGGGCCGGGTGCTCGATCTCGACGGCAGGCCGATCGCCGGGGCCTTGCTCGACGTCTGGCAGGCGCAGTCGAACGGGCTCTATGATTCGCAGGACGCAAAGATCGCGGGGCTGCACATGCGCGGCCGCTTCCGCACCGATTCCGAAGGGCGCTATCTCGTGCGCACGGTGCGTCCGGTCCATTATCCGATTCCTGCGGACGGTCCGGTCGGCCGTATGCTGAGCGCGACCGGCCGGCACCCCTGGCGGCCGGCGCATATCCATTTCGTCGTCTCGGCCGAAGGCTACGAGCCGGTGACGACGCATATCTTCGATCGCGCCGACCAATATCTGCAGAGCGACGCGGTCTTTGCGGTCAAGGACTCGCTGATCTGCGATTTTGTCCGCCACGAGACGGCCGGTGATGCCGAGGCGGCCCGACTCGGCCTCGCGCCGCCCTTTTATACCGCCCGATTCGACTTCCGTCTGAAGCGGGCGACCGAAACCGGCGCAAACGTGCTCGACGCGCAACAGCGCCTCGCCGCGCTCGGCGCGCGCGCGGCGGAGTAGCGGTATCGCCCCACCCCAGCCCTCCCCCGCATGCGGGGGAGGGACCCGCGAAGCGGAAGGGGGGGCTAGGCCGCGACGTAACCCTCGGGCGCCGGCTCGTCCTGGGCGAAGTCGAATTCGACCTTGGCGCCGCACGGGTCGTTGAAGAACAGCTGCCAGATGCCGCCGCCCGGCAGGCGCCGCAATTCGTATTCGATGCCCTCGCGCCTCAGTGTCGCGACCGTGCCGGGGAGGTCCTTGGCGCTGAACGCCATGTGGTCGAGGACGCCGGCGCGCTCCTGCGGCAGGTCCTGGCGGTGGATCACATGCAGGATCGGGGTGTCGTCGTCGGCGTAGAGCCACCAGCCGGGAAACTGGAAGGGCGGGCGCGGGCCGACCTTGAAGCCGAACAGGTCGCAATAGAATCGCCGCGTCGCTTCGAGATCGTCGCTCAACACGGTGAAATGATTCATCGCCGCTACGGGCATTGAGGTCTCCATCATGCTGCGTTCAGGGCATCGTCAACCCGTGAGACACGCGAAGAAGAATGGCCCCGGCGCAGCCGCGCCGTCAACGCACCGGTCAATCGCTCCGGGTCAGCCGCCAAAGCGGCGCTGGCGCTCCTGGAACGAGCGGATCGCCCGCAGGAAGTCGATCTTGCGAAAGGCCGGCCACAACACGTCGGTGAAGTAGAACTCGCTGTGCGCGCTCTGCCACAGCAGGAAGCCCGAGAGCCGTACCTCGCCCGAAGTGCGGATGATCAGATCGGGATCGGGCAGGCCGGCGGTATAGAGATGGCGAGCGATCGCCTCCGGCGTGACGCCGTGGATCGCCGCGGCGAGATCCGCCTCCGCCGCCGTCAGCTCGTTCAACAAGGCCTGCACCGCGTCGGCAATCTCCTGGCGGCCGCCGTAGGCGACGGCGATGTTGAGTTCCATGCCGTCGTAATCCTCGGTCGCACGCTCGGCCGCGGCGATGGCGTCGAGCACGGGCGCCGGCAGCATCCTCAAACACCCGATCGCCCGCACCCGCACCCGCCGGCGGTGGATCGCGGGATCGCGCGCCAAGCGGTTGAGCTTCGCCTCGATCGCCGCAAGGATGCCGCAGACTTCGGCCGCCGGACGGCGAAAATTATCGGTCGAGAACACCCACAGGGTCACCGTCGGAATCGCCAGTTCGGCGCACCAGTCGAGCACGTCGTCGAGTTTTTCGGCGCCGAGATCGTAGACCTCGCGCGGTTCAACGATGCCGCGCGAGCGGCCGTGCCGGCGATTGCCGTCAAGGATGATGCCGATGTGCTGCGGCTTTGGCTGGCCCGCGACCTCGCGCCCGAGCCGCCGCTCATAGAGGTAATAAAGAAAACGCAATACCGTCTCGCGAGGGCTCGACTGCAGCCGGCCAGTGCCGGCGCCCGGAGAACCGGTGACGTCACGCCCAGGCAAGGCGCGCGAGTCGGCGGGCGTTGCGCTCACGCGGGGGCGAGCGGTCCGAGTGCGGGCGAGCGCAACGCCGGATCGCGGTATCGCTTCACGCCCAACCTCCCGGAACTCATCGCTTCTCCCCCGCCTGTGCTGCGCACCCTGGCCTCCGCCCGCGCCGGGCGTCAAGGCGATTTGACAAATCTTTGAGAACTGTTGTAGAAGGAAGCAAAATCAGGCCATTAATCCAGATGGCGCCGGCCCGCGGCGATGGGCGGCGCAGGGCGCGGACGGCACCGAACCGGTTCCGGATCGCTTGCCGTTGCCGCGTGTTGTCGCAGCGGCGGCGCCGAGTTTGCCCCGTTCTGCCGGAGCCTTGCACGATGCCAGACCCGCTGCACCCATTGGAGCCCGAACCCGCGGCTTCGTCACCGGTCGCGCCGGCGGGGACCCCGAGCCTGCCGGGCCTGGTCGGGATCCTGGTCGCCGCGGTCGTGGTGGCCGCCCTCTATCTCGCCCGCGAGGTCTTGATCCCGGTCACCGTGGCGATGCTGCTCAGCTTTGTGCTGAGCCCGCTGGTGGAACTGCTGCGGCGGATCTGGCTCGGGCGGATCTTGTCGGTGATCCTGGCCGTGGTGCTGGCGCTCGGCCTCATTCTCGCCCTCGGCAGTGCAATCGGCACGCAGGTGGCGCAGCTCGCCAAAGGGCTGCCGCAATATCAGACGACGATCGAGAACAAGATCGCCCATCTGCGCGAGGCCACGATCGAGCGGTTCTCGGAAAAGATCAGCAGCCTCGGCCACCAGCTCGCCGGCGCCGGGACCCCTCCGCCTTCCGCCGCGCCGGCGCCCGCTCCGGCCAGCGCACCGGAGCCGGGACAGCCGCAACAGCAGAAGGCAGTCCCGGTGGTGATCACCCAGCCGGCTCCCTCTGTCATCGAGTTTGGCAAAAATTTCCTGGAGCCGCTGCTGCATCCGGTGGCAACCGCGGGCATCATCCTGATTGTGACGATCTTTACGCTGTTGCAGAAGGAGGATCTGCGCGATCGCGGCATCAGATTGATTGGGTCGAGCGATCTGCAGCGCACGACGGTGGCGATGAATGACGCCGGGCGGCGGCTCAGCCGCTACTTCCTGACCCAGCTCGGCCTCAATGCGAGCTTCGGCGTGATCGTCGGCGTCGGCCTCTACTTCATCGGCGTCCCCAACCCGCTGTTATGGGCCATTCTC